>JBBSGZ010000057.1:0-22356 GCA_038253555.1 Thermoanaerobaculia bacterium | reverse complement strand
CTTCGGGGCGAGATGACCGCCGACGGCGTAGAGGTCCGGCCAGCCGTCATTGTCGAAGTCGGCGAAGTGCGTGCCCCAGCGCACGAAGGGCTCGCCGACTGCCGCGGCACCCGCCGCCGCGCCCGCGTCCTCGAAGAGCGAGCCCTCGACGTTTTTGTAGAGGCTGTTGGGCTCGCCGCCAAAGTTCGTCACGAAGAGGTTCGGCAGTCCTCCGCCGAAGGGATCTCCCACCGCGACTCCCATTCCCGCGCGCGGCCGCGACCCGAGAATCCCCGCGCCGGTCTCCGCCGTCGTCTCTTCGAACGTGCCGTTGCCCCGGTTGTGAAAAAGCCGGTTGGAAACGCGGTCGTTGACGAAGAAGAGGTCGGGATGTCCGTCGCCGTCGTAGTCGAGCACGGCGATGCCCAGGGTCTTCGTCTCCTCCGGCTTCATTGCGAGGCCAGCGGCGGCCGTGACATCCTGAAAGTGCCGGTTGCCCAGGTTGCGGTAGAGGTGCGAAGGCTGTCCGCGGTAGTCCTCCGGAACGCGCAGCTGGAATTGAGGCTGCGACGCCTCCCATTCGGGCGTCGAGTCGAGGTAATTGCCGACCACGACGTCGACCCGGCCGTCGCCGTCATAGTCGAGAAACGCCGCGCCGATCGAGAACAGCGGGTCTTCGAGACCCGTCGCCTTCCCCTCTTCGAACGTTCCGTCTCCCCGATTCCAGTAGACGAGGTTCGCGCCGACGTTCGTCAGATACAGGTCGAGCCGCCCGTCGCCGTCGAGGTCCACCCAGAAAGCGCCCATCCCGAGGCCGCAGGCGTGCAGCCCCGCGCGCGCCGTAACGTCTTCGAAGCGTCCCTGGCCGAGGTTCCGGTAGAGCCGGCCGCACGAGATCTCGTTGGACTTGCCCCAGTGCGGCACGGAGTTGGTGACGTACAGGTCGGGCAGGCCGTCACCGTCATAGTCTCCGAACGCGCAGCCGCCGATCATCGTCGCGATCATCTTCAGGCGCCGCATGTCGGCCGTGATTCGGAAGTCGATGCCCGCCTGCCGCGTGATGTCGCGGAAAACACCCGGAGCACTCCCCGGCTCGGGAACGGCGGCGATGGAGACCGCCAGCGCGAAAACCGCGGCGAGTGTCAAAACGGCCCTCTTCAAGGTCGAACGCCTCCGTCCGGGGACGCGGGAGGAGATCGGACCGCGTCGCGAAATGCGTCCGGGCCGCCCGCCCGGGTCAGCCAGCGGTCGCGGAACCGCCGCATTCCCTTCGCGTCCGGAGGTTCGATAGGCTCTCCGTAGCGGCTGTCGTCCATCCCGTGGAACGGCAGCGGCTCGACCGTTTGCCCGGCCACCGTGTTCTTGTCGGCGTCCTTGTCCCAGCCGTCCAGGACGAGCAGCCAGTCGCGGACCCAGCCGTCCGGCAACGGGGGGAGCGCCTTCGCGTCGAATTCGAGGCGCACGGCGTCGCCGCCCTTCAGGACGACGTACCGATCATCGACGTCGGAGAGAAGCTCCCGCACGTCGCCCAGGCGCGTGTACATCCCCGCCATGTCGGCCCAGCGCGGCGTTCTCTCGACGTCGTCGTGAACGAAGATCTGGGGGCCGTCCGGCGTCTCGCGGGTCACGCGCGAGAAGCCGCGGAAAGACAGATCGGCCGAGAGCAGCGGGGCGGCGCTCTCCCGCGTCGGCGCCGGCGCCTCGTCGACGGTGTAGGCGACGCGGTCCCAGGAGACGGCGAGGTTCGTGCGGATGCGGACGCGAGGATCGCTCCTGTCGAGGACGGAGGAAAGGTCGACCGGCATCGTCTTCGTCTTTCCGGCGGGATACCCCATCGCCGGGATCGCCGTTTTCCAGCCGCCGTGCCCGTCGGGGACGGCGAGCTCCGGTCCGACCGGCCGGACGCCCGCCCCCTGGGAGAGCGAGACGTTGATGGAGGTGTCCGCGTAGAAGATCCAGCCCGTCAGATACAGAATGACGGTCCGAGCTTCCCGCGCCGCGGGCAGCTCCAGCACGAGGTCGTGCGGCGCGACGATCCCCTGATAGCGGGTCGGGGCGAATCCCGCGAGATACACGCCGTCCAGCCGCGCGATCTCGTTTGTGCGATCGCGTCCCGTTTCGTCGGTCGCGCGGGGAGTCAGCGGCCGCGAAATCGTGAAGAGGGCCTTGCGCGGAAAGGGCGGCGGCACCATCTTCTCGTCGGGGACGAGCTCCACGCCCGGGGGGTGGTCGACCGCCGAGAGGCGCGCGAGATCCAGGTAGGCGGTCTCCCAGAGCTCCTCGGTGAAATCGAGCCGGAGCCGGCCGCCGGCGTCGGGCCGCAGGATCGATCCCGGAATGACCAGCCACTCGCGCGTGTCGGCCGCGGCCTGGTGCACGCCGTCGTAGAGAAGCCCGGCGGGGCTGCGTCCGAGCGCATCCGTCACGAACGTCCACTTCCGGCCGTCGAAGGCATAGAGGAACGGGCAGGACCCCTTCAACTGCTGGACTTCCCTGACCAGCGTCTTTGCGGCGGGGGCGAGCGCGTTCTGCGGCACCCCGTTGGTCCAGACGACGCGGAGCACGTCGGGCCTCCGCATCGCGCCCAGTCCGATACGCGTCACCGGGCGAGTCGCGGTCCGGAACGCGTAGAGCAAACCCGCCTTGATCTCGATCTCGGAGCCGAATCCGAGCCGGTTCACCTTGGCGGAGCCGGTCGGAAGTCCCTCGAGAGCCACGTCGATCCACGCGTTCGCGTTGCCCCCGTCGTTGTCGAGCAGGATTGCCCCGCCCTCCGGCGTGACGAGCACGAGGTCGAGATCGCCGTCCCCGTCGGCGTCGATCGCCTCGGCGTCCACGGCCGGAGGAAACGTTCCCGCTGCCCGCGTGAACGTCCCGGAGCCGTCGTTGCGATAGAGAGCGGAGCCGCGTCTCGAAGAGAGGAAGAGGTCGAGCGAGCCGTCATTGTCGAAGTCGAAGAAAAGCGGCCGGCCTCCGGAGGGGAGTTCGCGCGCCGGGAGGAATGTGCCGTCGCCGCGGTTCAACGCGACGAAGGCCGCCGCCTCGGTCGTCCAGACGAGGTCCGGGCGTCCGTCGGCGTTCAAATCGCCGGCGGCGACTGAGAGAACGGCGCCCGCGCGCGGGAGTCCGGCCTCGCGCTCCGCAAAGCGTCCGCCGCGGAGATTGTCGAGAAGCGCGAGCCCCCCGCCCGCGCGCGCGATCACGAGGTCGGGGTCCCCGTCGCGATCGAAGTCCGCCGCCGCCGCCGCGCGCGAGGCCGTGGCCCCCGGCAATCCCGCCGTGGCGTCCGTCCATGTGCCATCCAGGTTGTTGCGAAGAAGGTGGTCTCCCGCAGGCGCGCACACATAGAGGTCGAGGTCCCCGTCCGAGTCGTAGTCGAACGGGACGACGCGCTCGCCGGCCGCTAGGGCGACGCGGCGAAACCCCGTCTTCTCTGAATTCCAGAGCGCTCCCGGGGTCGCGACGTCGAGAGCTCCCGAGTTCTGGATGTCGGCGACCGCGAGGTCGGCCGCTCCGCCCGAGCCGGGCAGCGAGGCGGCGGGCCGGTATCCGTCCCGGGCGGCGGCGAAAAAGATCCCGCCTGGACCCGCGAAGGCGAGATCGCGACCGTCTTTTCCGGCGGCACGGACCGCTGCCGCGCCCCTCACCGCGCCGAGGCCGGGAACGCGCTTTTCGGCGAACCGCACCGGAATTGCCGGAGGCCTGGCCCGAATCCGGGAGGTCAGGTCCGGCGACCAATCCTCGAGCGGGATCCCGACGACGCCCGGATCCACGTCGTGCCTCGCCTGCTGGTAGCGCGGAAGGGCCCGAAGAAGGTTTTCGAGGATTCGCATCTTGATCCCCGCGGCCGCCAGGTCTCCGGCCTCGAGGGCGCTCCTCGCTTCGGTCAGCGCGCGGTCGAGTCTCGACTCGCGGTTTTCGAGACCCTTCGCCAGCCGGTCGAATGCGAGGAGCGCTCTCGAGCGATCACCGGCCTCCCGGTCGATCTCGACTGACCGCAGCAGAAGAAAGAGATTGTCCGGGGCCTGCCCGAGCGCGCCGTCGATCTCCCGCCGAGCGCGGACGCGATCCGGCGCGGCGCCGGAAGAGAGCAGGCGGACCGCGTTCCAGCGGGAGGAGAGGTCGCGCGGGTTTGCCGCCGCCGCTCTGGAAAAAGCGGCGACGGCCGCAGCCGCGTCTCCCGCGGTCTCCGCCCGGGTGCCCTCGAGCGCGAGCACGCGGGAGTCGTTCGGGGCGAGCCGCAATGCCTCCACGAGAAGCTCCTTCGCCGCGGCCGCGTCCTTCGCCCGCAGCGCCACGACCGCTCCGTCCGCCCATCCCAGGGGCTCCGCGGGAGCGAGCCGGCGGACGGACGCGAATCGCGCCTTCGCCGCGGCGAGGTCCCCTTCCTCGAGGCTCGCAAGCCCCACGTTCTTGTCCGCCTCGAGCCGGCCGGGATCCGGAGAGGCGCCGGCCACGGCGAAGAGAAGAGCGGCGGAGACGAGGAACCCGGCCAGCGGCATCGAGAGCGGCTCTCAGTCCCCGGTCTGGATTCCGCCCCGGGGACGAGACCGGGCCACCCGCACGATTACGAAACCGCCCCTTCGAGCGTGCGCAGGATCGCTTCGGCGATACCCATGTACGAAGCCGTCACGGGCGACGAGGGCTCGCCCGCCACGATAGGCCGTCCGGAGTCTCCGCCGATGGCGACCTTGGGGTCGAGGGGGATCTCTCCGAGGAATGGCACGCGGAGCTGCTTCGCCGTCTTCTCTCCCCCGCCATGCTTGAAGATCTCTTCGCGGTGCCCGCAGCTCGGACAGATGAAGTACGACATGTTCTCGATGATTCCGAGGACGGGCACATTCACCTTCTGGAACATCGCGAGGCCCTTGCGCGCGTCGATCAAAGAGACGTCCTGCGGCGTCGTCACGATCACCGCACCCGAGAGGTGGATCTTCTGGGTCAATGTGAGCTGAGCGTCCCCCGTTCCCGGAGGCAGGTCGATCAGCAGGAAGTCGAGATGGCCCCAGGCGACGTCCTGCAGGAACTGTTCGACCGCTTTCATGACCATCGGGCCGCGCCAGATGACGGGCTGATCGACGTCCATGAGGAACCCGAGCGACATCACCTTGACCCCGTACCGCTCGATCGGAACGATCTGGTTCTCTGGGTTGATAAAGGGCTTCTCGTCGATCCCCATCATCATCTGCTGCGAGGGGCCGTAGATGTCGGAGTCCATGAGGCCGACCCGGTGGCCGAGCTTCGCGAGCGCGAGCGCGAGGTTCGCGGCGACCGTGGACTTGCCGACGCCTCCCTTTCCGGAGGCAACCGCCACTTTGAACCGGACGTCGCGGAGGAGGCCCGGGTCGGAGGGGGGAACGCCCGCGGCTCCGCGGGGCGCGGCCATCGAAGGGGCTTGCACGGACATCCGGACCGTCACGGCATGGACGCCGGGCAGCGAACGGAGCTTCTCCTTCGCGTCTCGCTCGATCTCCTCGGCCGCGCGGGGCGATTCGGTCGTGATCTCCAAACGAAAGGAGACGTTTCCGCCCCCGACCGTCAGGTCTTTCACGAACCCGAAGGAGACGATGTCGCGCGACAGTCCCGGGAACTTGACGGTCCGGAGGGTTTCGAGAACTTTTTCTTCCGTCAGCTCGGTGGTCGGCGGCATGCTGTCTCCCGCGCCGAAATTATCACGCGCTCCGCGGCCGCGCCGCGGCAGCGTCCTCGCGGAGCGCGGCCACGGCGGCGCGCACCGCGGCGGTCAGCGCGGCCCGGTCCTTCGCCTGGAGACCCGCTGAAGGGATTGGCTCCCCGATCGCGAGCACCACCGCGCCGGAGCTCGGAACCAGAGACTCCCGGGACAGAACCTCGCGCGTGCCGGAGATCGCCACGGGGAGCAGCGGGCATCCGGACCGCAGAGCCAGAAGCGCGGCGCCCTTCTTGAACGTAAGGAGATCGCCCGTTCGCGTTCGCGTCTCCTCCGGGAAAATGACGACGGACCGGCCGCTCGCCAGGCGCCCGAGAGATGCCTCCAGGGTGGACGCGCTGCGCGCCCGATCCCCGCGATCGACCGGCACGAAGCCCGCCGCGCGGATGGACCACCCGAGCACGGGGATGCGGAAGACGCTTCGCTTCGCGAGGAAACGCACCTGGAGGGGCACGCTCGCGAGGAGGACGAGGATGTCCGCCAGGCTCTCGTGGTTCGCCACCAGGACGACCGGCGGCAGGCCCTCCAGGCGTTCCGGGCGGAGCACTCGAAGGGAAACGCCGGAGAAAGCGAGGATCGTCCGGGCCCAGCCGCGGGCAAACCGCAGGAACCAGTCGCCGCGCGGCGGAACGAAAGCCGCGAAGATCGCCGGAATCCCGAAGAGGAGGGTCGCCAAAGCGATCCCGAGCCAGACGAAACCCGCGCGCAGCGTCCGCATCGGAGGCGCGATCCTACCCGGAAGCCGGAGGCGGCTTCGAGATCCGTGCCAGCGGTTCCCCCGAGGCTGCCTGCGAGGCGGGGGCAAGTCTTCCCGCTCCCGATGTTTACGGGGGCGTGCGCCCGGCATACAATCGCCAGGATGCCCGTGCCGCAACCGTCCGCCACCGCCCTTTTCTACCGGAACTTCCGCTGGCTGCGGTTCGTCGACCGGTTCGGCCGCCGGGGCCAGTTGGTGGTCGAATACGTCGGAGGCCGCACTCAGCTGGCAGGCCAGACCCTCGTTGCGGCGGTCAGCCGCCCCTTTTACGGTGCGGAGGCGCTCCGCCAGATGGACGAGATCGGGGTCAAATCGGTCTCGATCACGGGGATTACGGCGCTTTTTACCGGGATGGTCCTGGCGCTTCAGACGGCCTACTCCCTCGCCGCGTTCGGCGGAAAGCAGTTCGTGGGGAGGGTCGTCTCGCTTTCGCTGGTGCGGGAGCTCGGCCCGGTCCTGACGGCCCTGATGGTCGGAGGCCGTGTGGGCTCGGGGATCACCGCGGAGCTCGGCTCGATGCAGGTGACCGAACAGGTCGACGCGCTGCGTGCCATGGCGATCTCACCGGTGCGCCGGCTCGTCGTCCCGCGCGTTCTGGCGACCCTTTTCATGCTGCCGGTCCTGGCAGCCCTGGCGGACGTCCTCGGCATCCTGGGCGGGCTCGGGATCGCGATCGTCGAACTGCAGATGACCACACAGGATTACCTGACCAGCATCTGGAACCAGCTTCAGATCTCCGACATCATGAGCGGACTTGCGAAGACATTTTTTTTCGGATTCGAGATCGCCCTGATCGGCTGCTGGAACGGCCTCCGGACAGAGGGGGGCGCCGCGGCGGTCGGAATCGCGACGACCCGCACCGTTGTCTTCGCCTCCATCTGCGTGCTGATCTCGGACTTCTTTCTGACCAAGCTCTTCCTGTCGCTGTGACGCTGACATGAGCACCCCGGCACCGGCGCGATCCGCGCGCGAGAGGGGAACACCGCTCCCGCGTGGGGAGTCCGTGGTCGAGTTCGTCGACGTCTGGAAGCGCTACGGCGCCCGCGAGATTCTGGCGGGAGTCAACCTGAACGTGTACCGCGGAGAAGTCCTCTGCATTCTGGGCCCTTCCGGGACCGGCAAAAGCGTGGCTCTGCGCCACATCAACGGGTTGACGAAGCCCGACGCCGGGGACGTGCGGGTCTTCGGCGAGTCGATCGTCCCTTTGACCGAAGAAAAACTTTCCCCCGTCCGCCGCCGACTCGCCATGCTCTTTCAGGGCGGCGCGCTGTTCGACTCGATGAACGTGGAGCAGAACATCGCCTTTCCGATGAAAGAGCACACCGACAAGACTCCGAAGGAAATCGGCGAGCTCGTGGCCGAGAAGCTCCAGATGGTGGGGCTGCCCGGCACACAGAAGAAGATGCCCTCCGAGCTGTCCGGCGGGATGAAGAAGCGGATCGCTCTCGCGCGGTCGATCGCTCTCGAGCCCGAGATCATCCTCTACGACGAGCCGACGACCGGCCTCGACCCGTTGACGTCGGAGAAGATCGCCCAGCTGATCGTCGACATCAACCTCCGCCTTCGGACCACCTCCGTCGTCGTCACCCACGACATCGTGACGGCGAGAACGGTCGCCGATCGCCTGGCGTTCCTTCACCAGGGCCGATTTCAGTTCGTCGGCACGTTCGAAGAGGCCGCTCGGGGAGCCCACCCGGTGTTGTCGGAGTATTTCCGATCGATGGGATTCCCCTGCGGCACTGCGGCATTCCCTGCCGTGAAAGGGGAACAGTAAATTGGTGACCGAGCCCCAGGTCGGCCGCAGGTTCCGCGTCGGTATCGTCGTTCTGATCGCGCTCGTGGCGCTCATGGCCGGAATCCTCATGGTCGGCCGCCGGGCGAACCTGTTTCGGAAGAAATTTCCGTACGAGACGCGGTTCGACTCGGCGGCGGGGCTCGTCGCGGGAAACCCCGTCCGCTTGAACGGCGTCACCGTCGGCAACGTGATCGAAGTCATTCTGTCGCCGGACCCGGCCGACCGCACGGTCCGGGTCGTCTACGACGTGGATCGGCGTGCCGCGCCTCGCCTCCGCAAGGGAACCCGCGCCTCCATCAAGACCATCGGGCTTCTGGGCGACAAGTACGTCGATCTCGCGGGTGGCACGGCCGAGGAGCCTGAGGTGCCGATGAACGGCACAATTCCTCCCGCGCCGGGCGCCGGCATCGAGAAACTGCTCGAGGGAAGCGGCGACCTGCTGACGGACCTTTCCGGGATTGCCCGTTCGCTGAAAAACATTCTCGGCCGGACCGAGCAGGGCAAGGGATTCCTCGGCGCTCTGACGACGGACAGCCCCGAGAGCGCGCGCCTCGAAAGCGGCTTGCAGACGACCCTGAACACGTTGAACGGGATCCTGAAGAAGGTGGATTCCGGCCACGGCCTCGTCGGGAAGCTGCTCGTCGACGACAAGTACGGCCGGGAGACGGGCGACTCGCTGCGCGGCGCGGTCCGGTCGATGCAGAGCGTCTTCGCGAAGGTGGATGAAGGGCTGCGATCCAACTCGGGGGCGCTCCCGGCGCTCCTCTCGGACCCCGAGGGCAAGAAAAAAGTCTACGCGCTCGTGGACAACCTCTCCGCCGCCGCGGTGTCGCTCGCGCAGGTGACCTCGCAGCTCGAAAAGGGAAACGGTGCGCTCCCCCTCCTGCTTCACGACGAGCGGTTCGGCCGTGAATTCACGAATAACCTGCGCAACTTCTCGAAAAGGCTCGATTCCATCGGCCGCAAGCTCGACGAGGGCAATGGAACCGCCGGCAAGCTCATCAACGACCCCTCGATCTTTGACGCCGCGAACGACCTGGTCGTCGGGGTGCATGAATCGAAGCTCCTGCGCTGGCTCGTGCGCGATCGTCAGAAGTCGGGCATCAAAAAGCGCTATACGGATGCCCACGGCAAGACCGCGGCGGGCGACGACGACGGCGACGACGCCCTGCCTGCCGACCCTCCGCCGGCGCCCCACCCGACTCCGACGCGCACGCCGGCGTCCCGGCCGGGCGCTTCGAGGTGAAGGTCCTCATCACGGGGGGAGCGGGCTTCATCGGCTCGCACATCGCCGACCGGCGCCTCGAAAAGGGCGATCGGGTCGTGGTCCTCGACGACTTCAATGATTTCTACGACCCGGCTCTGAAGCGGCGAAACGTCGCGACCCACGCGGAGAACCCGAGCTACCGGCTGGTCGAAGCGGACATCCGCGATCGCGAGGCGGTGTTCCGCGTCTTTCGGGAGGAGTCGTTCGACACGATCGTCCATCTGGCCGCGCGGGCCGGCGTGCGCCCGTCGCTCCTCCAGCCGGTGCTCTACGAAGAAGTGAACTGCGTCGGCACGCTGCACCTCTTGGACGCCGCGGTGGCGCATGGAAAGCCGCGCTTCGTCTTCGCTTCCTCGTCCTCCGTGTACGGGATCAATGCGAAGACCCCGTTCTCTGAGGACGATCCGATCGATCGGCCGATCTCTCCGTACGCCACGACCAAGCGCGCGGGAGAGCTGCACGTCTTCACCGCTCACCACATCCACGGCCTCGACGCGATCTGTCTCCGCTTCTTCACCGTCTACGGGCCGCGTCAGCGCCCCGAAATGGCGATCGCGCGCTTCATCCGCTCGATCGATCGCGGCGACCCGATCCCGTTCTTCGGAGACGGGGAGTCTCTTCGGGACTACACCTACGTCGACGACATCGCGGACGGGGTCGAATCGGCCATGCAGGGGCCGCCCGGCTTCGAGATCGTGAACCTGGGCGGCTCCCGGCCGGTGACGCTGAAGCGGCTCGTCGAAGAGATCGAGCGCGCCCTTTCGAAAACGGCGCGGATCGAGCGCCACGCCGACCAGCCCGGAGACGTGCCCGTCACTTACGCCGACGTCGAAAAAGCGGAGAGACTACTCGACTTCAGAGCGCGGATTCCCCTCGAGGAGGGGATCCGGAGGAGCGTCGCATGGTATCGGGAGCAGGGGTCGTGAACGGATGAACATCTGCATGGTCGGGACGGGCTACGTCGGCCTGGTGACGGGAGCGTGCCTCGCGGACTTCGGGATGAACGTCCTCTGCGTCGACAAGGACGAGCCCAAGATCGCGGCGCTGCAGCGGGGCGAGATCCCGATCTACGAACCGGGCCTAGAGGAGATCGTCGCCAAGAACGAGCGCGCCGGGCGCCTGAAATTCACGACGGACTTGAAGAGCGCGATCGAGACCTCGCTCGCCATATTCATCGCCGTGGGGACGCCTCCCCGGCCGGACGGCTCTCCCGATCTGACCTTCGTCCGGCAGGTCGCGGAGGCGGTGGCGGTCCACATGAATGGCTACAAGGTCGTCGTGACGAAATCGACCGTGCCGACGGGCACCGGAAAGATGATCGAGCAGATCCTGCAGGAAAATCATGGCAAGCATGAGTTCTCGATCGTGTCAAACCCCGAATTTCTCCGGGAAGGCTCCGCCATAGCCGATTTCCTGCGGCCGGACCGCATCGTCATTGGAGCGTCGGACGAGAAGTCGGTCGAGGTGATGCAGGAGATTTACTCCCCGCTGTACTTAGTCGAGACGCCGTTCGTGATCACCGATGTCGCCTCGGCGGAGCTGATCAAGTACGCCTCGAACGGGTTTCTCGCCGTGAAAATCTCCTTCATAAACGAGATCGCCCGAATGTGCGAGCTGATGGGCGCCGACGTCCACGACGTAGCGAAAGGGATGGGCCTCGACAAGCGCATCGGGAGCAAGTTCCTGCACCCCGGCCCGGGATTCGGCGGGTCCTGCTTCCCGAAGGACACCTCGGCGGCCGCGGACCTCGCCCGGCAGCACGGCTACGAGTTCAGGATCATCGAGGCCACGATGCAGGTCAACCGCGAGACCAGGGCGCGGATGATCGAAAAAATCGAAAAGGCGGCCGGGCCGCTGGCGGGAAGGACGGCCGCGGTCCTCGGGCTCTCCTTCAAGCCCGAGACGGACGACATCCGGGAATCCCCGGCAATGTCGGTCGTGGAGGGTCTGCTGAAATCGGGAGCCCGCATCCGCGCTTTCGATCCCGCGGCCATGGAAAACGCGCGGGTCGTCCTGCCCGACGTCCACTATGCGACCGACTCGTACGACTGCGCGACGGGCGCCGATTTTCTCGTCCTCGCCACCGAGTGGAACGAATTCCGGGCGCTCGACCTTCCACGGCTTTCGCGGGTCATGACATCCCGGACGATGATCGACCTGCGAAACGTCTACGACCCAAAGACGATGAGGGAGGCAGGATGGACCTACACGGGAGTGGGCCGCGGATGAGAAGGTTCATCGGGGGTCGCAGGTTTTGCGTCACGCCGCCCGCGTCTCTCGTCCCGACCCGCGCGCCTCACGCGCCGCATCTGCGGGCCGGGCTCTGATGCGGGTCGTCGTCACGGGCGGCGCCGGCTTTCTCGGGAGCCACCTCTGCGACCGGCTTCTCGCCGAAGGCCACGAGGTCATCGCGATCGACAACCTGCTGACGGGGAACCCGCGAAACATCGCGCACTTAGCGCCCGAGAAGCGCTTCCGGTTCCTCCGGCACGACATCACGCACTTCATCTTCGTCGACGGCCCGGTAGACGCCGTCATGCATTTCGCGTCGCCGGCGTCGCCGATCGACTATCTCGAGCTCCCCATCCAGACCCTGAAGGTGGGCTCTCTCGGCACCCACAACGCCCTCGGTCTCGCGATGGCCAAGGGCGCGAGGTTCCTGCTCGCCTCCACGTCGGAATGTTACGGCGATCCGCTCGTGCACCCGCAGCCGGAAACGTACTGGGGCAACGTCAATCCCATCGGCCCCCGTGGCGTGTATGACGAAGCCAAGCGCTTCGCGGAAGCGATGACGATGGCCTATCAGCGGCACCACGGGGTCGCAACGCGCATCGTCCGCATCTTCAACACCTATGGCGAGAGAATGCGTCCGCGGGACGGGCGCGTGGTGCCCGCCCTCATTTCGCAGGCGCTCGTCGGAGAGCCGATGACCGTCTTCGGAGACGGATCTCAGACGCGCTCCTTCTGCTACGTGTCCGATCTGGTCGAGGGGATCTACCGCCTGCTGCTCTCTGAGGAGAAGGAGCCCGTCAACATCGGGAACCCCGCGGAGCTGACGGTGCTCGATTTCGCGAAGACGATCCAGAAGCTGACGAACACGAAAAGCGAAATCGTCTATCGGCCCCTGCCGGAGGACGATCCCAAGGTGCGGCAGCCCGACATCACGAAGGCCCGCGCGAAGCTCGGATGGGAGCCGAAGGTGAAGCTCGAGGAAGGGCTCGGCCGGACGATCGAGTACTTCCGGAGCTTGAGAGACTGATCGCGCTTCCGCTCTGAGCCCGAGAGCGGCCGGAGAAGGGGGACGAGGCCCGCGCCGGGACTTCCTCGGCGCCGAGTCGGTTCCCGTCGGGCACTCGCGGGGCCCCCCCCCCGGGGCTGACGGCGTTCGAAGCACCTGTTCCTCTCGGCAGGTCGAGACTGCCGCCGGGTCCTGAAGACGGGCCCGGGGCGGAGGACTCGGGGAGGGGGACCTTTCGTGCAGGTTTACAAGGGGAGGGGTCGGCCTGGCCGGCGCCGGAGATCCGAAGACCCTTACGAGAGGGGGCCGCCGTCGTCCCCGATCGCCTCCACCGGGCAGCAGTCCATGGCTTCCTGACACTGGGCTTCCTCGTCCGGGCTCGCCGGCTGGCGAAAGACGTAGGAGTAGCCCTTGTCCTCTTCGCGCTGGAAGTTGACCGGGGCAGTCACCCGGCAGACGTCGCAATCGATGCACTGGGTGTCCACGTAGTACTTCCCGGGGACGGTTTCGGCGACTTTGTCGCGCGGATCAGCCACCTCACAAAGCTAACAGAATCGAATGGCGTCTTCTGAGTCGGGCGCCTTGCGGCTGGTAGACTCCGCGCCGTGTCGCGCCGCACCCGTGCGCCCCTTCTTTCCGGCGTGGCGCTTTTCCTGCTGGCCTCCTGCCGGGGGGATCGCCTGCCGGAAGGCGAAGGCGGTGCGAGGGCGCTCGCCGCCGGCCGAAGGACGTATGAAAAGAAGTGCGCGTCGTGCCACGGAATGACGGGTGACGGAAAAACCGTGACCGCAAACCGGTTTCCCTATGCCAATCTCATCGACCAGAAGTGGCGGTCCGACGGAAGCCCCGGGGCCATCGAAAAACAGATTCGGAAAGGGCACGATCCGATGCCGAGTTTCCAGGGAAAATTGACCGATCAGGAGATCCGCGACACGACGGCCTATGTCATCGAGCTCTCGCGCCGGAAGACCCGATGACCCGCACGATCCCGCTCTTTCCCCTGCCGGGGGGCATCCTCTTCCCCGGGACGCTCGTGCCGTTCCACATCTTCGAGCCCCGCTACATCGAGATGGTGGCGGACGCGCTCGCGGGTGACCGATTGATCGGCCTGGCAATGCTGAAGCCGGGGGTCGACGGCGACGAGGGCAACTCGCCCATCTTCCCGATCGGGGGCGCGGGCGAAATCATCGAGTCGGAAGAGCTCGAGGACGGCCGGTACAACATCCTGCTCGAGGGCCGGTTCCGGTACCGGGTGCTCGACGAAAAGCCGCGCGGCTCCTATCGGACGGCGCGCGTCGTCGAGCTCGAAACGGCGGCGTTTGCCTCCGCCGAGGAGGAGGGGCGCGTCGCGGATCTCACAGCGAAGATTTTCGAGGCGGTTCGGCCCCGGATCGAGCTCCCGCCCCTGCCCGAGGAATTTGCCCGCCTCTCTTCCGAGGGGCGGGCGGCCGAGATCGCCCTGCGGCTGCGGTACCGCCCCGAGGAGCTCCAGTCGCTTCTGGAAATCAGCTCACTTCCCGCTCGGTACGCGGCGCTGATCGCCCGGATGATGGAGTGGCAGAAGCGGGTCGAGTTCCTGGAGCCTTTTCGGCCCGCCGTGATCGACGGAATGAGGAATTGAACGACGCTTCACGCCGGGCAACCCCCCTCACATCTTCTGCGCGGTGCTCGCGTTCAAGGCGCGGTCGTGCGCCCAGCTCTTGATCGCCTTGATCTGCTCTTCCATCGTGACCGCGAGCGGGACCGTCGCCGAGATCACGCGGTGCAGGTCGTCCTCCGTGACGGTCCGGCCCTCGGAGTAGGACTCGACCACCGCAGAGATGACGGCCTGCTCGATCTCCGCGCCGTTCCATCCCTTGGTGGCCTTCGCCAGGAACACCAGGTCGAATCGGGCGGGGTCGCACCGGTTCTTGCGGAGGTGGATCGTGAAGATCTGTTTGCGCTCCTCTTCCGTCGGAAGGTCGACGAAGAAGACCTGGTCGAACCGACCTTTCCGGATGATCTCGGCGGGGAGCAGCTGGATCCGGTTCGCGGTCGCCGCCACGAAGACTAGGGCGCTTTTCTCCTGCATCCACGTCAGGAAGCCCGAGAAAATACGAGACATCGCCGCATCGCCGCCCTCGCGGTATCCCCCGACTCCCATCTCGATCTCGTCGATCCAGAGGACCGCCGGGGAAACAGCCTCGACCGAGCGCAGCGCCTTTAGAAACGTGCTCTCCGGATTTTCCGTCCCGAAGACCGCGTTCATGTCGAGCCGGAAGAGCGGCAGGTTCCAAAGCGTCGAAATGGTCTTGACGCACAGGCTCTTGCCGCATCCGGAAATCCCCATCAGCAGAATGCCACGGGGGATCGGAATGCCGGCGTCGAGCGCTTCGCGCGTGAAGAGGGCCTGCCGCTTGCGCAGCCAGGTCTTCAGCGTCTCGTACCCGCCGATGTCTTCGATCGAGAAGCGCGGCGGCACGAACTCGAGAACGCCTTCCTTCTTCGACATCTGCTCTTTTTCGGCGAGCACCTCCAGAAATGCCCCCTCGTCGAAGACCTTGCGGGACGCGAAGACCTTGCCGAGCAGATGGCCGATCTCGTCGGCGGTCAGCCCGCGCATGGCGAGCGCCAGACGCCGGACTGCCCCGTCGTCGATGGCTTCCGCACCGAGCCGCCGGCGAACGCCCGCATCGATGATGCGCGAGATCTCCACCTCGTCCGGCAGCTCGTACTCGACGACGTAGATCTCCTTCTTCAGATCCTCCGGGATGGCGAGCCGCGGCGAGAGCAGCAGCACGTGCCGGCCGCGGTCTTTCAGGCCCCGGTAGAGGTCGCGCAACCGGCGGACGATCTCCGGCCGCGCGTCCGACGACGCCGGAAAATCCTTCAACATGTAGAAACCCTTGCCAGAAGCCTGCAGGATCGCGTCCAGCGCCTTCATCGGGTCGCGGGTCTCCGGTATCGGCATGCCGTCGACGAGGAGTCCGTCGACAACGGACCAGACGCCGAACGGAACGGGCTGCCCGAAAAACGTCTTCGCGAGGTGCTGCACGAGCCTCTCAATGCGAGGCTCCTCCCAGCTCTGGACGTAGAGCAGAGGATGCCCGCCCGTCAAGGCGCGGCGGATCTTTTCCATCCCTTTCGCAGGGATGGAAACCGCAGCCACGGCTGTGCTCATGAGCTTCCATTCTAACCGCCCGCTCCGCCGTCGGCGGAAGCCGCGCGCGGCGGTCGTCTACAATCGCGGGACGAATGCCCAATCCCGAGCATGTGGCCCTCCTCCTCTCACCGGAGTGGAATGGATGGAGAACCCGAAATGCCAACGTGACTCCCGACCTGACGGAGGCGAAGCTTTCCGGGGGAGACCTCACCGAAAAGGACCTTCGCCGCGCGGACCTGACTCGCGCGGATTTGTCCGGGGCGAAGCTCGACGGAGCGGACTTCACGCGGGCGACGCTCGAAGGCTGCCGCTGGGCCGGCGCCTCCGCCGCGGGGGCGTCTTTCGAGCACTGCCGGCTCGACGGGTCGGACCTCTCCCGGATCTTCCTCGCGGGGGCGCGGTTCCGTTCCGCGTCGCTGCAGGGCTGCAATTTTACCGAGGCCGATCTCGCCGGCGCCGACCTGAGCTTCACGAAGCTCGAAGGCTCCGACCTGACCGGGGCGAGCCTGGCCGGGGCGAACCTCTCCGACGTGAATTTTCGGGGAGTCAAGACTTCCCGGGCGCACTTCGACGGCGCAGACCTCTCCCGGTGCTTCTTTGAAGGGGTGGCGGCCGTGCGGGGATCATTCCCGAACGCGATCTTCGAAGGCGCGAACTTGAAGAGCGCGGACCTTTCCGGGGCCGACCTGCGGCGGGCGAGGTTCCTGAAGACAAACCTTCGGCAAGCGCAGTTGAACGCCGCGGATTGCGAGGGGGCGGACTTCACGGACGCGGACCTCGAGCTCGTCTCGGCAGTCGAGGCGAACTTCAGCAACGCCACATTCGACCGGGCCCGTATGCGCAAGATGGAGCTGCGCGGTGCGGCGTTCCTCGACGCGAAGGGGAAGGACGTTTCGTTCGCGGAGTCGCGGCTCATCGAGGTCGACCTGCGGACGGCGAAGTTCGAGAGCGCGAATTTTCAGAACGCCGACCTGTCGAAGGCGATCCTTTCGCGCGCCAACCTGAAGCCGTACTCGTTCGTTGCCGCGCGGTTTGCCGGCGCGGACTGTTCGGAAGTCTCCGCGGAGGGCGTCAATTTCTCGCGCGCCGACCTCTCTCTCGGTAACTTCCGCCTGGCAAACTTGAAGGGAGCAAACCTGTCGGCGGTCCGCGGATTCGACACCGACCTCTCCGGCACGATGATGGTCCGCGCGAACCTTCAGGGAGCGAATCTGCAGGAGGCGGACCTGCGTTTCGCCCGGGCGATCGGAGCCGACTTCACGGAGGCAACGCTCTCCGGCGCCGATCTCGCCAATGCGGACCTCTCCGAGGCCGTCTTCAAGAAAACAAAATACTGGGGCGCGACCGCGCGGCGCGTCAAGGCACCTTCCGGAAAAGGTCTGCTTCTGGCGCTCTCGACCATGTTCTCCAGGGCCAAGGAGAAGAAGACGAAGACCCTGGACGATAAGGAAAAGGCCCGCGCAAAACGCATCGCGCACCTCGAGGCGGAAGCCGACAAGCGCCCGCCCCACGCCACGGGGAAGCGGTAGCGGTACCCCCAGGACTTCGCCCTTCGCCCTTCGCCCTTCGCCCTTCGCCCTTCGCCCTTCGCCCTTCGCCTGAACGCTACTTTCCGCCCGCCGCCTTCCTGAAGGCCTCGTGAATGCGGCCCACCGCGTCTCCCGGCAGTTGAAACGCGCCCGGCCGGCTGCTGACCAGGGCCTCCGTCTCTCCGCGGAGGGAGAAGAGCTTCACCGCCCACGTCTCGTTCGCGCCCGATTTCAAAGTCAGCGTCGCTGCCGGAGTTCTCGGAGAGAGATCCGACGCGGCGCCTTCGTCGAGGAAGCTCCGACTTTTCAAATCCAGAAGGCCCGTCATGAGGTCATCCGCGCCGGCCGCCGGGATGGTCCGGGTCCCCATCACCCAGCCCGAATCCTTCCGGGAAAACGCGAAACGCTCCTGGCCGAAGGCCCCCTCGACCGAGGACAGAGTCGCGCGATCGAAGCGCACCAGACGGGGTTCGCGAAAGATCACCGCCTCCCGCGAAAGGTCTTCGACGACCGAGCTCGGAACCGTGAACACCTGGCCCTCCCGGTGCGCGTACACGGTGTTCCCGTCCGAGCGGGTCGCGCCGAAATCGACCGAGGTGGAGGTTTTCGGGTCGGTGAGCGTCACGCGGTAGAGCGACGGGGCGAGCCCCAGGGCCGCGAGGTTCTGCTTTTCTCCCGCACTGACAAACTCGAGCGCCTTCAGCCCGGCCAGCTCGTCCGCGAAACGCTGCGAGAAGTCTCCGTCCGCGATATCAGCGACGGGCTGGCTGAGCCACCAGACGCCGTTCTTCCGGGCGAGCGCGACGCGCCCCCGCCCGCGCTCGATGTCGATCTTCGTCAGTTCCGACGCGGAACCGCCAAACACGTCCTTGCTCCTCAAGTCGGCGGCGGATTTTCGCGCCGCGGCGGCGACCGAGGAGGCGACGAAAAAGACGCGGGGGCTCCCCGAGGCTCGCGCCGCGACCGCGTCCGTTCCGGGAATGTCGACCCCGAACTCGATGGTCCGCGACTGCGACTTCCCGGCGATCTTCGGGTCTTTCCAGACGAAGGTGGCTTTTGTCGCGGGTGCCGTCAGACCGTAATCCTCGGGGCGGGCGTCCGCGGATTCGCTCCCGGCCCGGCGGGGTCGCGCGAGCTGCCCCGCCAGATCGTTCGCCGCGGAGGCGTCCGCCGGATAGGCCTCCGGGCGGACGAGCCTCCAGGCGGACGGCGCCGTCCTCTTCAGCTCCACCCCCGGTGAGCCCGCGCGCTCGAGGCGGACGGTCTCGACCTGCTCGACGGGGACGTCCCAGACGAGGTCTTTCTTCTGCTCGGCCTCCGCGGTCGTCGGCATCTTCCGCTCGAAGAAGACGATGAACGCGAAAAGAAGGAGAACGAGGCCCGTCAGAATGAGAACCTTGCGCGCTGTCATGGGACGGTCGGCTCAGTCTCTGCGGCGATACCAGACCCAGACACCGAGCAGGACGGCGAAAAGCGGCATCCCGAGGATGGCGGCGATGCCGATCCGGTTCACCTGGGAGCGCGTCATCGACAGCGAGGTCTGCTCTGGTGTTTTGGGCGCGATCCCGACGAGCCGCTCCTGGCCGGCGAGCCAGGCCACGGAGCTCAAGAAGAGGTTGGCGTTGCCGGCCTGGGCGAGGGCCCCGTTGGCGATGAAGCGGGAGTTGCCGAACACGACGAGGCGGGCGCCTGGCTTCTTTTCGTCCGAAGGCGCCACCGCCATCCCGATGGCGACCGGCCCGGCGTTGTCGGCGGCGTCCTTTTTCACCTCTTCCAGTTTCGTCAGCGACGTCTCTCCCCAACCCGCTGCGGTTGTTTCGACGAGAGGCGTCTGGAGAAATCCCGCCGGCGGCTTGTCGGTTTTTGCGATCGAACGCGCCAGCGGGAAGACCACCGGGAGAGACTCCGACGACAGGGAACGGACGATCGGATGCGAGCCGTATTTGTCGGCAATCAGGGTCTCGGGCCCGACCTGCGGGATCGCCTTCTCGGGATCGATGACGATGTCCGTGTTCAGCCGCAGCCCGTAGGAGGCGAGAAGGGGGCCGAGTCCGAGATCCGGCGGAGGAGAGGCGCCGCCGGGGAGGACCGGATCCGCGAGCACGAGCACGCGCCCTCCCCCGGCCAGATACTTCGCGAGCGCGGCCGTCTCCGGCTCGAGGAACGCGCTGCGCGGGCCGGCGACCACGATCACGCTCGCGTCCGCCGGCAGATCGCTTTTCCCAAGCGAGCTCCAGGCCGCGACCGCGCGGTTCTGCCGCTCGAGCGCGAGCTTGATGTCCGCGAATCCGCGGCCGCGCTCCGCTCCGTCGAGCGTGGCCTCGCCATGACCCGACGTGAAATAGATTTTCGTGACCCGGCTCTCCGTTACGTCCAGCAGGGCGGACGTAAACGCCTCCTCGCCTTTGAAGGCCTTGATTTCAGGCGGTCCGCCGCCCATCGCCCCTCCGAAATCGAAGTCGGCGAGCGCGCTCTCTTCGACGTATTTCTTCCGGTCTCCCGATCGGAACACGACAGTGTTCTGACGGATCTCGAACTCCTGGAGGAGGGCCTTCGCGCGCATCGGGTTGCGCTCCGGATCGAGGTATTCGATCTCGATTTTGGATGAAAGGCTGCGGTAGCGGTTCAGAAGCTCCGTGACGGGCTGATAGAGCCGCGACTGTCTCGTCATGAACACCGTCACGCGGACCGGCTTCGTCAGGCTCGCCACGGTCTTACGCGTCGTGTCGGAGATCGAATAGATTCGGCTCGACGTCCAGTCCCCCCGCCACCAGTGCCGGGAGCCGATCCAGTTCACTCCCGCGAAGAGAGCGATTCCGAGGACGATCGCCGCCGTCGAGGCGCCTGCCCTGGCGGCCGCGGGCTTCACGGGTTCTCCTTCCGCGCGGCAAGGGAGACCGTCGCGAGGAACAGGAAGAAGGCGGTTCCGGACAAATAGTAAATGATCCGGCGGCTGTCCACGACCCCTCGGGCCAGCTCGTCCATGTGATCCCAGAGGTTCAGGTAACCGACGAGATCCCGGCCCGCGCCCCCGAGGATCGACTCGAGCAGACCGACCGAAAAAATCGGGATCAGCATCCCGAAACAGAGGATCGCCGCGACGATCTGGTTCTTCGTCAGGGTCGACGCGAACGTCCCGACCGCCAGGAAGTAAGCGCCGAGCAGCGCCACGCCCAGATAGCCGGAGGCGACGGGTCCGACATCGATGCGGGTCTGGGAACGCAGGAAGACCACGTACAGGAGCGTCGGGGCCCAGAGGGTCAGGAAAAATCCCAGCGCTCCGAACCATTTACCGAGCACCACCTCGGTCTCCGACACAGGCGCCGTGAGAAGGCTTTCGATCGTCCCGCTCCGCCGCTCCTCCGGGAAAAGGCGCATCGCGATGACCGGAACGACGAAGAGGTTGAAGATCCAGAAATACGTGTTCGTGAAAAGCAGGATCAGCGCCTGGCCCCGGCCGGCTCCGGGCGCCGAGAGATAGGACAGGATCGCGTAGAAGATGATGCCGTTGACGAGCAGGAACGCGGAAAGGATCACGTACGCGAGCGGCGAAAAGAAGTACGCGCGCCACTCCCGGCCCACGATGGCCAGCCACTTCCTCATGACGGGCTCGCGACCGGCGCGGCCGGTTCTTCGGGCGCGTCCGCGGCAGGCGCGGCCGCGTCGTCGTGGTGGGTCAGCCGGACGAACACGTCCTCGAGCGTGACCGCGTCGCGGGCGAGCTCGCGCAGGACCCATCCTCGCGCCACGGCGAGCCGGAAGATCTCTTCAGCCAGATTCGAGTCCGGCGCGCCGTGCACCGTGACCCGGGTCTCTGCGTCCGACGCGGACTCCTCGACCTCGAGGACCCCGGGAAGCGCGGCGAGGTCTTCCCGCGCGGCCACGGTGCCGCGAAAGATCGCCCGAACGGTCGGTGTCCCGGCCAGGCGGCGCCGGAGCTCCTCGGGTGTGCCCTCCGCGACGATCCGGCCCCGGTCGATGATCAGCACGCGGTCGCAGACGGCGTCGACCTCCGGAAGAATGTGGGTGGAGAGAAGGACCGCGCGCTCCCGTCCCAGGGAGCGGATTGTCTCCCGGATCCGGATGATCTGAGTGGGATCGAGGCCGACCGTCGGCTCGTCCAGGATCAGCACGGGCGGCTGGTGCACGAGAGCGCCGGCGAGCGCCGTGCGCTGCCGGTAGCCTTTCGAGAGGTTGTCGATCTTCCGATCCGCGACGTCCTCGAGCAGGCAGCGGCCGATCGCGTCATCGACGCGGCGCCGTACCTCCGGTCCGGAGACGCCCTCGAGACGCGCACGGAACACGAGATACTCCCGGACCCGCATCTCGGGGTACAGGGCGGCTGATTCCGGCAGATACCCGAGCGATGCGCGGGCCTCCCGCGACTGCCGGACGATGTCGAAGCCCGCGACGCGGGCAGTGCCGGACGTGGGCGGAAGAAAACCGGTCAGGACGCGCATGGTCGTCGTCTTCCCGGCGCCATTTGGGCCGAGGAATCCCAGAATCTCGCCCTGCCGCACCGAAAAGGTGACGTCTGAGACCGCCACCGCGGTCGGGTAGCGTTTCGTGAGGCTCTGGACTTCGATCATTCGGGTGACATGAAAACGGCGGAGTCTAACAGACTGTGCAAGTTCCGGCTCGCCGAACGTGTATGCCCCGGCTCGCCTCCAGCCGCACCATTGTCACGCCGCGATCGGGAGGCGAACCGGCTCTGACCTCTCCTCGCCACCCGCGAAAGCGGGGGGGAGAGGAAGGCGCGGGGGGCAGGACGCAGCGATGCCTCAATCATCAGGGAGACTGCCCCTCACCCCAACCCTCTCCCTGTTCAGCCCGGACAGATGGTGGACAGGTGTTCGGGGACATGGTGGACACCTTTACGGGCGGAAGATTGGGCTCAGGAGGGCCGATCCGATGCCATGGAGCGAGGTATCCATCATGGGCCAGCGTGAGGCGTTTGTCG
>JBBSGZ010000056.1:0-22649 GCA_038253555.1 Thermoanaerobaculia bacterium | reverse complement strand
GGTTCCCCAGCCCGAATCGCGCACGCCGGCGCGCGCGGAGACCTCTTCGAACCGTCCACCCGCGTTATGGAAGAGATAGTTGCCGCCGACCGCGGTGACGTACACGTCGGGCCGGCCGTCGTTGTCGTAGTCGCCGACCGCGACGCCCATTCCCTGAAAGGTTCTCTGAAGCCCCGCCTCGCGGGTCGCGTCCCGGAAGCGGGCCAGTCCGTCGGGTCCGTTCCCCTCGTTGTGAAAAAGCGCGAGCGAGCTCTTCTGTCCGGCGGCCTGCGGGTCGCCTGGCCACCAGGCGCCGGAGACGAACACGAGGTCGGGCCTGCCGTCTCCGTCGTAGTCGAGCACGGCCACGCCGCCGCCCATGGTCTCCGGCATCCACTTCTGCCCGCGCGCTCCGTTGACGTGCACGAAGTCGATTTTCATGGCCGCGGCCTTCTCGTCGAATCGGAGGACCGGTGCCGGCGTGGAACGGGGCTTCGGCGCGACGGCCGCCACGGGCTTCTCGGCCCGGCGGCACGCGGCCGGGCCGCCGGCCAGAGCTGCCGCGGCGAGCAGGGAAACGGAGAGCTGCGATCGGTTCAAGGGATGTCCGGTGAGGCTGCCAGTTCCCGGCTCTCAATCCTTCAGGAGCAAACCGTCGGGCCGCCCGCGATTTTCGAATTCCGCTTTCGATTTTCGCATCACGGCGCGGACCGCCGCGCCGGCAAGACCGGGGCGCCCCCGCGGGCGTTCCGATCTGGAACGTCGCGGAGGATCGGGGGATGGGCGCGAGTCAGATAGCCGCCGTCGGTCTGATAACCCTTCTTTCCCATCCCAGCGACCCAGGTGGGCGGCAACGCGGGCGGTGGGTCCGCCTCCTCGTGGACGTGGATCGGAAGCGACTCGCGGTTCGCCCAGGGATTCGCGCGGCGGAAGTCGGCCGCCACCGCTCGGCCCGTCTCGTCTTCCTTGAACTTCCGATACTCGCGCTCGTGGAAGGCCGCGCGAACGCGGTCCCCCCGGGCGCGATACACGCGCATCAGGTTGTAGTGGGCGTTGACGTCTTCGGGATCGATCGCGAGCGTTTTTCCGTAAGCGGCGGCGGCCTCCGGGTACCGGCCCGCCAGCCAGAGGACGGAACCCAGGTTGTTCCACGCCACCCGATCCAGCGGGAACTTCGCCAGCACCGCGCGGAGGTCGCTCTCCGCCTCGGGCAGGCGGCCCTCGTCCTTCTCGAGGGTCGCCCGGAAAAAGGCGGTCTTCGGCCAGTTTGGCCGCCGTTTCTCGGCGAGCTCGAGAGAGGCGCGGGCATCCGCGAGCCTTCCTTCCGAGATCTCGGCGCGCGCGCGATTCAAGGGGCCGTCGGGTTTGTCGGCGGCGAGCTCCGAGACCCGCGTCCAGGCGCGGGCGGCGCCGCGGTAGTCTCCCTGGAGGAAGAGACCGATTCCGTAGTCGTTCCATCGTTGCCAGAGCTGGTCGGAATTACCTCTCGGCGGCGAATCGGACGGAAGCTCCGCAGCTCCAACGGAGAGGCGGGCGGTGTCGCTCGCGAGGGTGGTGACGGGCAGGGACGGCTGGGCCGCGCCGAGCGAGAAAGTGGTGTAGTCGCGGCTGAACTTGCGGTACTGCGTCGCGGCGTGGAGCTCGATGAACCCGCGCGCGTCCGGCGGCACACGGATGCGGTAGTGGACGACGCGCGCGGCTCCGGGGCCGATGCCGTTGTTGTAGAGGGAGACGTGAATGTCCCCCGGCTGCCGGCGGTCCATGTGCCCGCCCTCGTGATCGATCACGATCTGGGACAGCCGGTCCGCCGCGGGGTCGAGCCGTCCGGATGCGTCGAGGACGCCGCTGCGAAAGAAGGAAGAGCCGGCCGACCGCCCCTCCAGTGAGATCCAGGTTTCGTTCGAATCGGCGGTGCCGTTCGTGTAGGGATGCCCGACACCGCGTGTCCGGACGACCACCTCGACTTCCAGGGTCTCGCCGGGCTGCACCCGGATCCGGTCGGCGCCGAGGACGAGCCTCTCCTCGTCGCGCCGGATCGCGAAGAGGTCCACCGTCAGGACCTTGTTCTGCAGGAATTCCCGGGTGCGCTTTTCCGTCTCGCGATCGCCTCGGATGAACGGCAGCGCCGTGTTCGCGGCGGGGAAGAGGTGATCGTGGAGCTGTCCGTTCCGGTTTCCGAACTCGTCGGACCGATACGGCGGAAGATGGCAATCCCGGCAGGCTTTAGGAGCCGGAGGGTCGTAGAAGGAGCGGACGGCGCGTCCGGAGACGCCCGAGTCGTACCAGCTGTCGTAATGATTCTGCCCCCGCATCCATCGGTAGGAATTGAGGGCGGGGATGAGCGCCACCTTGTGGCACGCCGAGCAGAATTCCGGCGTCCGCATGACGGGCTTCAGGAACGTCTTGCGGTGCAGAGACGGCTCCATCCGGATCAGCAGGCGGTTGACCGCCTTCAACGTTCCGTTCTTCGAGAACGCGAACGGATACTGCTTCGACTCCTCGATCACGTACGAGCCGTTGCCCTTGACGTCCTTCACTTCCGTGATCGAGTGGCACGACATGCACGTCAGGCCCTGCTGCGCTTCCCAGGAGTCGTAGGAGAACTTCGCCTGTGTGGCGGCCCCCATCTGCCCCGTGAACAGCACCACGGGATCGTGGCACCCCGAGCACCACTTCGTGCGCTCGCGCCCGACCCGGTCGGCCATCAACTCGACGCTCTTCCGGTAGAAAGGATTGTTGAAAGACGAGAAGCGGTGCGCCGACCTCTCCCACTGGTGGAAGGAATCGGGATGACATGACTGGCAATAGTCGTTTGCCGCGAGTTTCTTCCCGTCGAGCAGGCCCTGGTCGAAGGTCTCGGACGAGGCGGGGAAGAAGACGGTGTCTCCATCGCGGTTGACGATCCGTTTCGGCGGTTTCTCGAGATGGGCGACCACCGCCATGGCCGCCAGGAACGCGGCGACGGCGCCCCCCCACGCGAAGAGCCTTCGAAACTGCAGCTGGTGGACGGCCGCGCGCCGGTGGAGGATGAAAGCGATCAGAGCGAGCGGCACCGAAACTATGTGGGCCAGCCAGACCGGGCGATTGTTGAGCGTCGCGCCCTGGAACGTCATGAACACTCCGGACGCGACGCAGACCGCCGCGAGCGCGAAGATCGAGAGTCCGGCGTATTTCGCTCGCTTGTTCCACATCCGGATCATCCGGCGGGCGTGCGTCACCGCGAAAACGAAAAAGGGAATCGCCACCAGAACACCGAGGACGAGGTGAAGGAGCAGCATTGCGTAGAAGAACGAGGTGTCCCGCGTGAACGCGAAAAGATAGATCGCGTTCGCCGCGATCAGACCGAGTGGAATCAGGAGGAGGCGGTAGAGACGCCTCTGCCAGGGGCGCAGAACGCCGGAGGGCTTCGGACCGGAAGCGGTTTCCACCATCGCCGCGAAGTTTAGCGGAGGGGCCGCCGGTTTCAGGCAGGGAGTTCGAGGGCCCGCTTCTGGGGCGCCCGTTTCCCCCGGGGAACATCGAAATCGCTACCCCGGACTGCCGGCTCTAGAAGGCGTTCGTGTCCGCCTGGCTGACGGGCGTTCCCTGCGGACTGAAGTACGTTTTCTGGTTCCCGTTCAGGGTATCGAGGACGGTGATCGTGTACTGGACGTCCGTGAGAGCGCCATAGAACACCCAGAACTTTCCGTTGACCGGACGGCCGTCGACGACTTTCAGCACGAGCTCGATGTTGTTGGCGGAAAAAAACCAGAAGTAACCGGTGTCCGACGTCAACGAGACCGCCGCGCCCTGCCCGCTCGTGCCCTGCGAGGGGACCTGCCAAGTGGCGCTCACCTGAAAGCGGCTGGAGTTCAGGCACAGGGTCGCGGGACCCGGAGCGCACGGAGCGAGAGCGTTGACGAGCTGGACGGCGAAGTTGCGGATCCGTCCGGTCGTCCCGGCCACGAGGTCTTCCACGCGGAGAGTCCAGACGCCGTTTCCCGGCTTTCCGTTAAATCGGTCGAGGGATTGCGCGGCCGCGTCCGTCTTCCCGTAAAAGGCGTTGATCGGGTGCTGGCTCGTCCCGGTCTGGTCCGAAAGGACGACGGTCGTGCCGTCCGGCCCGGTCAGCGTGACCCTCAGCTGCTGCGGGTCGGCGTGATCGATCTCCACCCACGCCTGGACGGTCCCGAGGGTGCCTGTGA
Organism: Thermoanaerobaculia bacterium; assembly: GCA_038253555.1. Lineage (GTDB taxonomy): Bacteria > Acidobacteriota > Thermoanaerobaculia > UBA5066 > Gp7-AA6 > JALYUA01. Next base: position 18,486 of record JBBSGZ010000056.1, on the reverse strand, counting down.
ACCCGGCGGTGGTGACGGTGACCGTCGCCGAACCGGTCCCGTCCGGGATGGGAACGACAGCGCCCGCGTAAGTCGAGACCTTCGCGGCCGCGTGCTGGACGGCGGCGAGAACGTCCAGCCGCGGGGTGACGATCCCGTTGCGGGGGTCCGTGATCGGTTTTCCGGTCGCGCGGAGAAGGCTGACGAGTCCGGCGGGCCCGAGGTCCGGCCGCGCCTGGTGCAGCACGGCGATGGCTCCGGCAAACGCCGGGGTCGAGGCGGAGGTGCCCGCGAAGTTTGCGTCCTGGCCTCCGCCCTTCGTGATGACGTTCCAGAAAGCGCCGGGCGCGAGAATGGAAAGGTTCGTGTTGGAGTCCGAAAAGCAGACCACCTGGTCGGGCGTAACGGGGGAGTCCGTGCATCCGTCCGGATCAGACCAGCGCACCCGCGAGAATGCGCTCGAGTAAACCGCCCCGACCGCGTTGGCGGAGCTGACGCAGGCAGGCTGGGCGATCTGATTCGAACGGGCCCCGTTTCCGGAGGCGACGGCCACGACCATCCCGGCGGCCTTCGCGTTGTCGAATGCGATCGCGTAGTCCGGATTGTCCGCGTCGCAGAATCCGTGGTCGAGTTTGTCGTCGAACTCGCCGCCGAGGCTCAAGTTGATCGCGATGATGCCGAAGCCCGACTGGTTCGCGATCGCGTAGTTCACCCCGGCGAGGATGTCGGAGTCGTTGGCTTCGTCACACTTCCCCTTCGAGGAGAAGACCTTGATCGCGACGATCTTCGCGCCCGGAGCGACGCCCGTCGGCCCCGCCGCGATCGCGGCCACGGACGTGCCGTGTCCCTCGCAGTCGGCAGGATCGCTGTCGTTGTCGGCGAAGTCCGTTCCGCCGATCACCTTGGAGTTGGGAAAGCTGCCGCCCCCGAGGTCGCTCACGGTGTAGTCCACGCCGGTATCGATCACCGCGATGGAAGCCCCGGTACCCGAGAACCCGAGAGCGTTGGCCGAGTTGCTGCGGATCAGGACCTGCGCTTCCTGCGGCGCGGCCTGGAGCGCACGCTTCTTTCCGTCGAAGGTCACCCAGGCGACGTCCGTGCGGCGCGAAAGAACGGCAATGCCCTCGCGGGATGCGGTCCCTGAGATCAGCGAAAAACTTTCATAAAAGTGGCGGGGAGCAAACTGCTCGCGGGGCATCTGGTCCGCCAGCGTCTGCTGCGCCTCGATCCGCTGGACCTGGCGTCCTTTTTCACCGGCGGGATCGGGCCGCAGAAGGAGCTCGCGGCCCGATGGCGTGCCGTCGCGCAGAGCGACGATCACAGGCAGCGGCTCCGCCGTCCGGGACAGCTGCTGCAGGAGACGGGGGGTGACTTTGGAGGCCTCGGCGGCCGTCAGGGACGCCAGGGAGAAGGCATGCTGCGCCAGCAGGAAGAGGATGGCCGCCGGAATGGTCGAAAACGCTCGCATGGATCCCCTCCGGAGGTCGTGACGGCCTTGAATCTCAGTGTAAAGGGAAACAGGATCTGTTCGGCTGAATTCCAGGCAAACGGGGACATCCCGGGGTGCCCGGCCTCCTGGGCTATCTTTCCGGAATGCGCGCCGTGTTCGCCGATTGCCACGTGGGACGGCGTCTCGACGACGAGGGTCCGTTTCTGGAGGCGCTGAAGACGGTCGCCGACCGGGGAGCTCGGGCGATTTCTCTGCTGGGAGACATCTTCCATTTCTTCATCGCGCATCCCAAGTTCGAGACGCTCGCGATCCGCCGGTTCTTGGACACCGTCGACAGCCTCGCCGCCCGGAATGTCCCCGTCACCTATGTCGAGGGGAACCGCGATTTCTTCCTGCGGCGCTCCTACGTGGAGCATCACTTCCGCGAGGTTTGCGACGAGGAGACGTTCGAGGCGGGGGGCCGCCGGTTCCTCCTGACGCACGGGGATCTCTTGAACGAAGCGGACCTGCCGTATCGGTTCTGGCGCGGGCTGTCGAAGAACCCGCTGGCGCGAGCGACACTGAACGTCATTCCGAAGGCCGCCGGAAATCGCCTGGTCTGGAAGACCGAAGCGAGGCTTTACAAATCCAACTTCAAGCACAAGACGCGGCTGCCCGTAGAGATGATCCGGCAATTCGCGGAACGCCGGTTCGCGCAGGGGGTCGACACGGTGCTCCTCGGCCATTTCCACAAATCCTGGGTCGAGAACACCGGTCACGGCGTCGTGGAGATCCTTCCGGCGTTCGTCGACGAGCACCGCTGGATGGAAGTCGCGGACGACGGGTCCACGTCCCTCGTTTCGCTTCGGGCTTGATCCGCGGCACCGTCCCCGAGCGCGGCGGTCGGAGATGACGAGCTTCCTTGCGGTTCCTCCCGCGCGGGAGCTGAACGGATCGCTCCGGGTGCCCGCGTCCAAGAGCGCGACGAACCGCGCCCTCATCCTCGCCGCGCTGTCCGAAACCCCGGTCCGGATCGAGCGCCCGCTCGAGTCCGACGACACGCGCTCGCTCCTTGCCTGTCTCTCGGCGATGGGGGCCCGTATCGAGAGGCACGAGGCGGCCCTGTCCCTCTCGGGCCCTCTGCGGGGGGGCACTGCATCGGCGGTGACGGTGCTCGACGCGGCAGAGTCCGGCACCGCCGCGCGTTTCTTGATCGCGCTCGCGGCCGCGACCGGCGGCGCTTTCCGACTCGTCGGGTCCGCGCGGCTCTCCGAGCGTCCGATGGGCGAGCTCGTCGCCCCCCTCCGATCGCTCGGAGCGGAGATCCGGGAGGAGGGCGCTCCGGGATGTCTGCCTTTCTTGATCCACGGACGCGCTCTGAACGGAGGGGCTGTTTCCGTGGACGCCTCCCGGTCGAGCCAGTTTCTCTCCGCGCTCCTCCTCGCGGGAGCGGCCGGGGCCTCGATCGAGGTGTCCTCGCCGGGAGCGGTCGCCTCTGCGCCCTACGTGGCGCTCACGATCGAGGCGCTTCGGGCCTTCGGCCATGGCGTCGAAGGTGGGGGGCCGTGGCGCGTGCTCCGCGGTTCCTGTTCCCCGGAAACCTACGAGACCCCGGGCGACTTCTCCTCCGGCGTGCCCCTGCTCGCGGCGGCGGGAATCTGCGGCGGCGAGGTCCGACTGACCGGACTTCGCTGGCCGTCCGTCGAGGCGGACGCGCTCGCGCTGCCCGTCCTCGCGCGAATGGGAATCGACATCGCCACCGCACAACACGAGATTTCCGCTCGAGCGGAGCGGGGTCGGCTGCGTCCGGCCTCGGCCCTGGCGACGGATTTTCCGGACGCCGTCCCCGCTCTCGCGGCCGCCGCCGCGTTCGCGCCGGGACGGACGCGGCTTCACGGGATCGGGCACCTCCGCTGGAAGGAGAGCGACCGCCTCGCGGCCCTGTCATCGCTGCTCGCGAGCGCGGGAGCGGCGGCAGCAGCGGAGGATGACGGCCTCACGATCGACGGCGGCGGAATGACCTCGAAGCCCCACCTTGCCCTGCTGCCCACCGCGCGGGACCACCGGATCGCCATGGCCGCGGGCCTCCTCTCCCTCGGCCGTGCGCGCGCCTTGATCGAAGACCCGGACTGCGTTTCGAAGTCTTACCCGGGGTTCTTCCGGGATCTCGAAGGGCTCTGCCGCCGCTGAGCGCGACCTCTCTCCTGCTTGCCCGCCCCCCGAGAGGACGCCCGCGTCGCGACAACCTGGGGTTATCCAGCGCCGCGAAAGAGGAGAACGCATGCCTACGCCCTCTCAGGATGGCTCGCCTCAGTTGCGGATCGAGCCGAGCGACAGGGTCGTGGAGCGCTTTCCGCTTTCCGTCGCGGGCGAGCGGTGGCTGGCGTTTCTCCCGTTCGAGCATGCGGCGCTTCCGCTCCCAGCCGATTACGGCCGGGAGGGAGACGACTTCCTGGTCTGGCGGCCGCCGCCGCCGCGGCGGCGGGTCGCCGACGGACGGATTCCCAACGTTCAGGCCGCCGCTCTCTTTCTGCAGGCGGCCGCATTCTTCTCCGTGCTGGAGTCGGCGGGTTTCCGGGCCTCCCAGGACGATCTGGAGGAGGCCGCGTGGGAGATGGTCGCCGGGACCGCGCGGCTGTGCGTGGCGCGGACGCCTTCCGCGGTGCGTTACGGGCCCGGATCTGCCGGGGGGGCGCACCTCCCTCTCGCCGCGTTTCTGGAGCGCGCCTTCGCGCGGCGGGGCCGTGTTCGCGATCCGGAGGCCCTCCGCGTCCGGGAGGTCCTCTCGTCAGACGATGCCGCCTGGCGCCGCGCGGAGTTCTGGGTCGGGTGCGCCTACCGCTGCTTCCCGGCGCTCTCCTCCGCGGGCGGCGCGGGCGTTCGCCTCCGGACGATCGGCGCGACGAGCAGCCTCCTGCGCGGGGCCGACGTCCGCGCTCGACTGGAAAAGGGCCGCGCCCTGCTGCAGGGTAAGGCGCCGCGTGTCTTCCTTCCGCCGCCGCCGGCGTCCGTTCCCGGGGCGGCCCTCCGGCGGTCGTACGCGGAGAGGCCGGAGGACGTCGCCGCACGCGTCCGCGTCCTGCGGGAGCAGGACGAGGCGAGCAGCGAACCACGCCCTCGCGTGTGGATCTGCGTAGGTCTCGAGAGCTGGGACGCGGTGTCGCGGGCCTCGATCGAAGCGGGATCGCTCTGTCTCCCGGATCTCCCCGAGGTCGTTCCCGTCGCCGAGACCCTCGCTCGACCCTCGTTGCCGGAAGAGTGGCGCCGCGAGATCGCCGTGCCGTGCGGCGCGGTTCACGCGTCGGTTCGTTTCTCTCAGAAGCTGGCGGAGATCGCCGCTGCCTCCGGAGATCCGGCGGCCGCCGTCACGGCGGCGCGGGAGATGGTCGCTCACGAGGGATGGGGGCCCTACGTTGCCGACCCGACGGGTCACGCCCCTCTTCCCTCGGTGTCGGAAGCGGGAACGGAACGGGGCAGAGTCTTCCGGTCCCGTTCCCCCGCGCAGCGGCGATTCCTCGAAGCGCTCGAGTCGCTCGGGGAGCCCGCCGCTCCGGAAGAGATCGCCGCGCTTTTTCCGGGCCGGTCCGCCGGGAACGGCTTCGCCGCTCTCGTGCGGCGTGGAGTTCTGGCGCGCGAGCTCTCTGGCAGGCTCGTGGTCGTCCGGGCGGCCGGCGTCGATTCCGCGACGCGCTCGAAGTGGCTGCGCGCCTGGGCGGCGGTGAGTTCCCCGGAGCGGCGCGTCGAACGGCTTCTGCGCGCCGGAGACCTGGACGAGGCTCTTGCCGAAGCCGGGACGCTGGCACGGGGATCTCCCCGTTCGGGACCGGGACGCTGGTTCGATCTGTCGGCTCGACTCGCGGCGGCGGCCTCGCAGGCGGGACGCGCGCTTCCTCCCTGGCTCGAAGCGCTGGAGGGAGAAAGAGAGCTCTCGGGGGGACGCGTGGAGAGCGCGGAATCCCGATTCCGGGCGGTGGCGGAGTCGCCGCTGGCCGAAGATCCGGAAAGGCGGGCGGCGGGCCTCCGGCTGTTCGAGATCGCGGCGCAGCGCGGGCGTGGGCGCGAAGCCGCTCTGGCCGCTCGCGCCTGGCGGGACGCGCATCCGGAGGCGCCTCCCGCCGAGACGGCGCGGGCGCTGCTCGTGGAGGCGTCGGGGGACTCCCGGGACGGAGAGACCGCACGCGCCCTGGCGAGGCTCGACGAGGCAGCGCTTGTGGCGGGGGCCTTGCCGGCGGCCGCCCGGCTCGAGATCGCGTTGTCCCGCGCCGCGGTGTTTTCCCGGGCGGGACGCTTCGAAGAGGAAGCGGCGGAGTACGCCGCCGGCTGGCCTCTCGCCCGGGAGTCGGGAGACGAACGCCTCGCGGCTCGGCTTCTCGCGTCGGAGGCACTCGGTCTGGCGGACCGGCGGGAGTTCGATTCGGCCATTCAACGCCTGGAGGAAGCGCTCGCGATCCTCCGCGACGACCCCGTCGAGCGCGCGAAGCTTTCGATCGACCTGGCCGCGACGCTCTACCATGCGGGCCGACCGGAGCGCTGCCCCACCCTCCTCGAGCACGCCGCCTCCCTGGCGGTCGGAGCAGGGCGCCGCGACCTCGCACGGATCGCACGCAGCAATCTCGTCGAAGCCTCGACGGCCGCGTGCGACTGGGGGTCCGCATCTCGCTCCGTCGACGCCCTTCTCGAGAGTGCGGAGAAGGACGGCGATCGGACGTGGCTCCTCGTCGGCCTGCATCATCGGGGGCGGATCGCGCTGCGCGTCGGGCGCCTCGAGGACGCCGCCCGCGACAACGCCGCCGCGCGCGAGCTTGCGGAGCAGCTGGGGGACCGGCTCGAGATCGGGGAGCTCTGGCTCGAAGAGGGAGATCGATGCGCGCTTCTGGCGGATGAGGCGGCTGCCCGCCGCGCGTGGGAGCAGGCCGCCGGGGATCCGCCCGACCGGTGCGATACGGACGGGCGGGCCGCACAGCGGCTGGCGGAGCTCGACGCGCTATCCGGGAGCGGGACCGGGCGCGCCGCCGGGCTTTACGGCGACGCGGCCGGCGCGATCGAGCGCGGCGAATACAGCGTCGCCGAAGCGGTGGCCCGCTGGAACGTTCTACGCCCCGGAGGCGTGCCCCGTCAGCTCGGCGACGCGGCCGGCGCCCTCCTTCGTTCGCGCGGCGGAGCGGCTCTCGCCGATCGCGCGTTCCCGTCGCAGGAGCGCGCCGACCGCCGGGGAATCGGCCTGTTGCGGGAGGCTGTGGCCCTCGGATTGAGCGGCGAGGCCCCCGAAGGCAAGCTCCCGCTCGGCCTCGCCGGACTGAGTGTCACGAACGATCGGGGCGAAGAAGTCCTCGCCCTGGGCACCGCGATCGGCCCGGCAGACGGCCAGGCGGAGCCGCTGCGCGCCGGAGCCGACGAATACTTCCTTCGGCTGACACCGCCGCCTCCGCCGGAGATTGCCCGATCCGCGGCGCTGGTCGTCGAGACCCTGCTCTTCCGGCCCGCCGCCGCGTCCGCTTCGAGCGGGTTCTCCGAGGGATGGCGCCGATTGGGCGTCGTGGCGGGCGACGCGGCGATGGAGGAGCCTTACCGGCGCCTCGTCCGATTTGCGCCGCGAGCGATGACGGTGCTCATCCTCGGCGAGTCCGGCTCCGGGAAGGAGGCCGTCGCCCGGGCCGTCCATGATCTCTCGCCGCGCGCGTCCGGGCCCTTCGTCGCCGTGAACGTCTCGGCGATCCCCGCCGCGCTGCTCGAGAGCGAGCTCTTCGGCCATGCGCGGGGCGCGTTCACGGGGGCAGACAGGGACCGGGCCGGGCTCCTGGAAGAGGCGGCCCGGGGGACGATCTTCTTTGACGAGATCGGCGACCTCGCCCTGGGGTCGCAGGCGAAGCTGCTCCGCGCCCTGCAGGATCGGGAGATCCGGCGCGTGGGCGAGAACCGCGCCCGCCGCATCGACGTGCGCGTGGTGTCCGCGACGTCGCGGGATCTCGCGCGGGAGGTGGACGCCGGGCGATTCCGAGAAGATCTGTTTTACAGGCTGCACGTGGCCGTAGTCCGTTTGCCGCCGCTGCGCGGCCGCGGGCACGACATCCTCCTTCTCGCCCGCCACTTCGTGGCGCAGGCGTCGAAGGAGAATGGCCGCGGAGATCTCGGCCTGTCGCCGGACGCCGCGGCCGCTCTTCTCGCGCACTCCTGGCCAGGGAACGTGCGCGAGCTCCAGAGCGCCATCGGCCAGGCCGCGGCGCTCGCGGAGGGAAACCGGATCGACGCGGCGCTCCTGCCGGAAGCCGTTCGCCGGTCCGCCCGCCCGGCGGATCCCCGGCACGGCTACCGCACCCGTGTCGATGCGCATCGCCGGGACCTGATCCTGGAGGCGCTCGAACGCTCCGGAGGAAATCGCAGCCGGGCGGCGCGTGAGCTGAAGCTGTCGCGGCAGGCGCTGCTGTATCTGATACGTGAGCTCAAAGTGACGGAGAGCCCGCGCGGTGTCTGAGCCGGGCCGAGGCGCGGACGAAAGCGAAAGGCGAAGGGCGAAGGGCGAGAGGCGAGAGGCGAGGGGCTAAGCCTGCGCGGGAACCAAGATTCGAATCCGACGTTGATCGCCTCGCCGGCGCCTCCCGGATTCGGATTCGGAACATCCTGCGGGGCCGCTCCGTCTAAACTGTCGGCCGATGACCGAGGCCGTCTCCCCCCGAGACCGGAGGGCGTGGGCCTTTCTGCTCGTGCTCCTGTGCCTCGTCGCGTACGCCAACGGAATGACGGGCACCTTCACCTACGACGACAAGGCGATCATCCGGGACAACCCTCGCATCCGGTCGCCCGGGCGCGTCGGGGAGATCTTTTCGACCCCCTATTTCGGCGGTCCCCGCGGCTCCGGGACCGCGTATCGGCCGATCCTCCTGCTTTCCTACGCCGGACAGTGGTGGCTCCATGGGCGGGTGCCCGAGGCATTTCACGTCGTGAACGTGCTGCTGCATGCCGCGGCGACTCTGCTCTTAGGAGCGCTCCTCGTTCGCGCCGAGGTCCCCGCGGCCGCGGCGGGTCTGAGCTCCCTTTTTTTCGCGGTGGCGCCCATCCATGTCGAGGCGGTCACAAGCCTGGTCGGGCGGGGAGAGACTCTCGCGGCGGTCCTGGCCCTCGCCTTCCTCCACGTCGCCCTCGGAGCAACGGCTTCGCCGCGAAAATGGGGCCGTCTCCTGCCCGCTCTCCTCTGTTACGCCCTCGGCGTCCTGACCAAGGAGAGTGCCGCGGTCGCGCCCGCCCTTCTCGTCCTCCTGCTCGCGTGGCGCGAACCGGGCGGGCTCGCACCGCGGCTGCGATCGGCCTTCGTGAAAGGCCTGCCCGCCTTCGCGGGCGCTGCCGCCGCGTTGGCGGGGATCTTTGCGCTGCGCTCCTGGGTGCTCGGAGGCGTGCTCCGGGCGCGCGACACGGGGATCTTCGAAGTCGAGAACCCCCTGGCGCCTCTCGCCGCAGGCCCGCGGGCGATGAACGCGTGCCTCCTGCTCCTGCGGTACGCGGGGCGCACCCTCTTCCCGCTTCATCTCTCCGCCGACGAGTCGGCATGGTCGATCCGAATGGTCCGCGGAGCCTCGCTCCCGGGAATCGCGGCCGCCGCCGTTCTCGCTCTCGTTGCCGTCCTCGCGCTCCGGCGGCTCTCGAGCGGCTCTCCCGCGGCGCTCGGCGTCCTGTTTTTCGGAGTGGCGTTTCTCCCGACGGCGAACCTTCTCTACCCGATCGGCACCATCTTCGGAGAGCGCATTGCGTACCTTCCCTCCGCGGGGCTGTGTCTCGTTCTCGGCTCCCTCTGCTCCCGGGGCGCGGTCGAACTTCGTGATCTCTCTACGCGGGCCCGTGTGGGCGCGGCCGTGGTCGCCATGGCTTTCGCGGGGCGGACGGTCCTTCGAAACCCGGTCTGGTGGAGTGACTCCGCGATTTTTGCCAACTCGGTCAACACGTCTCCGGAGAGCGCGAAGACCCATTACAACGAGGGTTACATCCTCGTCGAGACGGGACGGCCTCGCGACGCGCTGGCCCAGTATTCGCGCGCGGTGTCCCTCTACGACGGCTACTGGGATGCCTGGGCAGGCAAAGGCCGCGCGGAGAAAGATCTGGGGATGCTGCGTGAATCGGAGGCGTCTTATCGCCGCGCGCTGGAGGTCAATCGGTCTTACGAGAACGGCTTTTTCGGCCTCGGAGTGGTTCTGGAGGCCCGGGGCCGCCCGGCCGAGGCGGTGGCGAACTACCGGAGCGGCCTCGCCCGCAACCCCGGCTCTCTGCCGCTCGCCTACCGGCTCGCGATCGTTCTCTCGAGGGAGCGGGACCCGGGCGCCGCGGCCGCGTGGACGCGCGCGCTCGAGCTCGGTCCTCGTTCTGCCGCCGTTCACGCGGACCGTGCCGATTGGCTGCTCGGATCCGGACGGCTCCCGGAAGCGCTGATGGAAGCGCGTGCGGCGCTGGAGCTCGAACCGCGCGCGGCCACCGCATTCCGAGTGCTGGCGCGCATCGCAGCGTCCTCGGCGCGCCCGTTCGGACAGGCCCTCGCTCTCGAGAAGGCATGGCAGGCTTCCCGCGACGCCGACGATCTGAGAGTCCTCGAGAGCGTGGCCCGCGATAACCCCGCGTATCGCGGACGCTTCGAGAGGATGCGCCGCGGCAACGGGTCCTCCCGCGGCTGAGGAGCCGCGGACTTACGCTTCGGATTCCTTCCGATCGGATTCGCGTTCCTCGGTGGCGGCGCGCCGGCGGCTGGCCGCCCGGATCGCGACCCGCGGATGCCGGCGATGGTAGGCCCGGAGGATGGTGCGGGCCACGAGCGCGGAGATGACGCCGATCGCGATCGCCAGGAGGGTCGTCCCGACGACAAACGAGAGGAGCCGTGGCCAGAGCGCCCGGTGCCCGAACACGACGTGCATCGTTTGCACGGGATGAAAAATCCAGGTGAAGTCGCTATGCAGCAGCGGCCCGAGGTTCAATCGCGGCACGATCCGCCGGTCGTAGCGGAGGATGGCGCGCCCCAGACTAAAGCCGAGAGGGAACACGACGCCCCACGTCGGGACGTTTCCCGCAAGCGTCCCGAGAAGGGCGTCGAGCTTGTTCAACCGGAAGACGAGCGCCAGTGCGAGCGCGAGCGCGAAATGGAGGCCGACGAAGGGAGAAAATCCGATCGCAACCCCGAGCCCGATCGCCGCGGCGACCCTATCGGGCGACTCCTCGCGGCCGAGAAGGTCGAGCACCAGGACGCGCCAGCGCCGTCGCAGTCTCCAGCGGTGGACCTTGCGCCGCCGGAACGCCCGGGTCGTCGGAAGCTTCACGGGCGTTTCTCGAAGTGATCGTATCCGTCGTGGGAGAGGTCTCTTTCGCCGGAAGCGTCGCTCAGGACGGCCCCGGATCCCCTTTCGACGCGGCCGATGCGCGTCAAAGGGAGCGTCCCGGCGAGAGAGGCCACCGCGGACGCTGCGGCTTCCGGGATGGCGAACAGGATTTCGTAATCGTCTCCCCCCGCAAGGATCCATTGCATCGGGTCAGCGCCTTCCCGCAGCGCGGCGGCCGCAACGGACGCCGCAATCGGCAGCCGGGCCCTCTCGAGGACGACACGGACTCCGGATGCGGCGGCAATGCGCGCGGCGTCCACCCCCAGCCCGTCGGACACGTCGATCGCCGCGTGGGCGAGGCCCTGGCGAGAGAGCGCGAGACCGAGCGCGACCCGGGGTTCCGGGTCGTGGTACGCATCGAGAAGCTCTCGTGCCTCTGGGAAGTCGGCGTCCCGGACCCCCGCCTGCGCGAGACGCAGGCCTGCCGCGGCCCGTCCGGTCGAGCCAGAAAGGTAGATCAGGTCGCCGGGGACGGCGCCGGACCGGGTCAGGATCGCGTTTTCGATGTCGCCCCACAGGGTCACCGAAACGAAGATGCACGGCGCTCGCGAGAGGTCGCCTCCGGCGAGCCCGGCGCCATGTTCCCTGCCACGCGCGATGGCACCGCGGCAGACCGCGAGCGCGAATTCTTCGTCACGCTCCACGGGCAGGGCGATCGAAAGGAGGAAGGATCGCGGCCTCGCGCCCATTGCGGCGGCGTCGGAAAGGTTCACGGACACCGCTCGCCGTCCGAGACGCTCCGGATCCTCGCCGTTTAGGAAATCGACGCCCTCGACGAGCATGTCGGTCGTCGCGATGCCGTCCCCCGGCGCGCGGCGCAGCACCGCCGCGTCGTCACCGGGGCCGATCAGAACGGCGGCGTCCGGCGGCAGCATCTCGCGAAGGCGCTCCACGAAGCGGTCTTCCGCCCTCATGCGGGCGCATTATTCATGAACCCGGGCGCCGCCGCCGCGTCAGGGGTTCGGCCGCACGAGCGGCCGGGACGACGGCGTGACCGGGATTTCGCGAGACGGCGCTCCCGCCGCGGAAGGCCCCTTTTCAGGTTCCCTCGGAAACAGGGCGATGTCGAGCACCTGGTCCACGTTGTCCACGTACTCGAACTGCATCCCGTGGAGGATCCGCGGGTTCACCTGGATGACGTCGCGGCGGTTCAACCGCGGCAGGATGATGGTCTTGATGTTCGCCTGCCGGGCCGCCAGGACCTTCTCCTTGACCCCGCCTATCGGCAGCACCTCTCCCCGAAGCGTGATCTCGCCCGTCATCGCGACGTCACGACGCGCGAGCCTCTGGGTGAACGCGGAGATCATCGCAGTCGCCATGGTGATCCCGGCGGACGGACCATCTTTGGGAATCGAGCCCTCCGGAACGTGCACGTGGACGTCGTGGGTCTCGAAGAAGTCGTCCGGGATCCCGAGATCCGAGGCATGGGCGCGCGCATAGGACATTGCGGCCTGCGCGGACTCTTTCATCACGTCGCCGAGCTGTCCGGTCAGGCGCAGGCCGCCCTTCCCGCGGACGGCGAGCGCTTCGATGAAGAGGATGTCGCCGCCCACGGAGGTCCAGGCGAGGCCGGTTGAAACTCCGATCTCGTCCTTCTTCAGGAGCTCGTCGGCGAAATGCTTCACGGGACCGAGCATCTTTTCCACGGACGCGGACGTCACGCGGTAGCGGCGGTTCTTTCCCTTCGCGACGGCGACCGCGACCTTGCGGCAGACGGCGCCGATCTCCCTTTCGAGATTCCGAAGGCCCGCCTCGCGCGTGTACCCCTCGATGATCTTTTCGACTCCCGAGTCGGTGAACTCCAGGTTCCCCTCGCCGATGCCATTCTCCTCGAGCTGTTTCGGAATGAGGTGGCGCCGAGCGATCGTTCGCTTTTCCTCCATCGTGTAGCCGGACAGTCGGATGACTTCCATGCGGTCGAGAAACGCGGGTTGGATGGGATCGAGGACGTTCGCCGTGGCGATGAAGAGCACCTTCGAGAGGTCGTAGGGAACGCTCAGATAATGGTCGCGGAAGGAGAAGTTCTGCTCGGGATCGAGAACTTCGAGCAGCGCCGAGGAAGGGTCTCCGCGGTAGTCCGCGCCGATCTTGTCGATCTCGTCGAGCATGAACACCGGGTTCGACGTGCCCGCCTGGTGGATTCCCTGCACGATGCGGCCGGGCATCGCGCCGACGTACGTCCGGCGGTGTCCGCGGATCTCCGCTTCGTCCCGGACTCCCCCGAGGGAGAGCCGGACGAACTTGCGATCGAGCGCTCGCGCGATGGAGCGCCCGAGGGAAGTCTTCCCGACGCCCGGAGGTCCGACGAAACAGAGGATCGGGCCCTTGAGCGACTTCTTGAGGGCGTGGACCGCCAGGTACTCGATGATCCGTTCCTTCACCTTCTCGATGTCGTAGTGGTCCTCGTCCAAGATCTCGCGGGCCCGGTCGATGTCCGCGGAGTCTTCCGACTTGTTGCCCCAGGGGAGTCCGGTGAGCCAGTCGAGGTAGGTGCGAATGATCGCGGTTTCCGCGGAATCCGGATGGCTGCGCTCGAGCCGCTTGATCTGCTTCTCGATCTCGTTCGCGGCCTCCGAGGTGATCTTCTTCTCGTCGACGAGCTTGCGGAACTGCGCGACGTCTTCCGACATCTCCTCGCCCTCGCCGAGCTCCTGCTGGATCGCGCGGAGCTGCTGGCGCAGGTAGTACTCACGCTGCGACTTGTCCATCTCTCCGCGAGCCTGGGAGGAGATCTCCTGCTGCATCGTGAGGACGGTGATCTCCTTGCTCAGGCTGTCGTTGACGAGACGGAGCCGCTCGATCGGGTCCGTCGACTCGAGCACCTTCTGAGCGTCCTCGAGCTTCAGGTCCAGGTTCGATGCGGCGAGGTCGGCGAGGCGCGCGGGATCGTCGAGATTCGCCGCGATCACCATGACCTCCGGCGAAATGTTTTTTCCGAGAGAGACCGATTTCTCCAGGTTCTGCTTGACGCTCCGCAGGAGAGCTTCCTGTTCGGGGGGAAGGACCTTTGGCGTCGGAGGCTCCTCGAGCTTCGTGATTTTCGCCTTCAGGTACGGCTCCTCGGACAAAAACGAATCGACCCGGGCGCGCGAAAGCCCCTGGACCAGGAGTCGGATGCGGCCGTCCGGGAGCTTCAGCATCCGCATGATCGCGGCGACCGTTCCGACCGGAAACAGCTCATCGGGGCGCGGCGTCTCACTCTGCGCGTCGCGCTGGGCGACGAGCATGATGATGCGCTGCTCAGCCAGGGCGGCGTCGACCGCGGTAATCGATTTTTCCCGCGAGACCGACAGCGGGAGAATGATGAAGGGAAAAACCACGACGTCCTTCAGCGGAAGGACGGGGAGGATGTCCGGTATCGGGAGCTCGTGCTCCCTCTCGGCGGTGACTTCTTTTTCTTCCGTTTCAGGCATGGTGCGAAAGTTCCGTTCTGTCCTCAGCCGGGGACTCGGGGGTTACGGCAGTTGAAAATCGGGAAAGGGACCGGCTCATTCCCGGCGCTCCTCCTCCGCGATGACGGGGATTTCGGTCTCCTTCTCTCTCTGGTCCGGCACATGGGGGAGCACGATTTCGAGCAGGCCCTCACGCAGGAGGGTTTTCGCCTGGTGGGTGTTGACCGCGCGGGGAAGCGCGACGGATTTCACGAACCCGCCGAAGTAACGCTCCATGCAGAAAAAGCGGATGCCTTCCCGCGACCGGGTTCGGCCCCTCTTCGTCCCGCGGACGGTCAGGACGCGCCCTCGCACCGTCACACGCACGTCCTCCGCGTCGACGCCGGGCACCTCGATCAGAATGCGGAGCTTCTGTCCGTCGTCCATCACGTCGACGTTGGGATCCCAGGAGGTCGCGCTGGCTGCGGCTCCCTGGTTGCTCTCGACGAACGTGGCGAAGAGGCGGTTCAACTCGCTTTGAAGTCGCGAAAGCTCGACCATCGGTCCATAGAATTTTCCGGAGCGTCTCATACGTTCGGTGTCTCCTATCCGGAGCTCTTCGTCTCCGCCCGGCCTATCAAGTCCTTGAGCTCGTGGAGGAACTCATCCACGTCCTCGAACTTCCGATACACGGAAGCGAAGCGGACGTACGCGACCTTGTCGAGCTCCCGAAGACGCTCCATAACGACGGACCCGATCTGGCTCGTCGCGATCTCGCGCTCTTCCGAGTCGTGCAGCCGCGTCTCGATCTCATCGACGATCGCGTCGAGCTTTGCCGGGGCGACCGGTCTCTTCTCGCAGGCCTTGACCAGACCTCCACGAAGCTTTTTGCGGTCGAAACTCTCCCGCCGGCCGTCGTTCTTGACCACCATATAGGGGATCTCTTCGATCGTTTCGTACGATGTGAAGCGGCGGCCGCAGGAAACGCATTCCCGCCGGCGCCGGATCACTTCTCCGTCGCGGCCTTCGCGGGAGTCCACGACCCGGTCGTCTCCTCCCCCGCAGAAAGGGCAACGCATCGGCCCAAGACTATCGCGTGCCGCAGTCCCCGGCCATCTCAGGGAAGGGGACCCTCCGGACGTTCGCTCGCGCCCTCCCGGGGATCCGGCGGGGGCGTCTCGCGCGCGGGGGCCGCGAGGAGGAAGACGAGTCCGATGAGCGTGATCGGAACGAAAGAAATCGCGTGCGCGAGGAGCGCCACCGCAGAAGCCGTCGCCACGTTCACCCCGTAGAAGTACGTCAGCGCGAACTGGACGGCCACGTGGTACGAGCCGAGGCCGCCCGGAGTGGGGACCATGAGGCCCAGCACCGCGAACGTGGTGACGACGAAGGCCGCGGAAAACGGCAGCGGAAGATGGAACGCCCGAAAGAGCGCCGCCACCTGCACGTTGATCACGAACCACATTGCCAGGGATCCGGCGGCGACGAGCGCGAAGCGGGCCGGATCGCGGAGCGTGGCAAAGCCGTCGATGAACGAGCCGGCGAAGGAGCGCAGCCGCGGCTGCACCCGCTCCGGGAGGCGGCCCCACACGAGATCGAGCAGCGCCTCCGTTCTCGCGCGCTGGAAGACCGCAAAGACGACCACGCTCACGGCCCCGACCATGAAGACGGCCGGCAGCGCGAGCTGTCGAAGTCCTCCGGAGCGAGGAAGACCCACCGCCATCGCGAACGCGAAAAAGACCACGACCGAGACGCCGTCTAAGACCCGCTCCAGAACGATGGAGGCGAGAAGCGGCGAGAACGGCAGCCGCTGCGACCGGGCGAGAAACGCGGGTCTCAACACCTCGCCCACCTTGCCGGGGAGGTTGTTCGCCGCGAATCCGACGGAGGTGGCCGCAAACGCGGGGAGAAACGGAACGCGGGCGACCGGGCGCAGCAGCCAGGTCCAGCGCACCGCGCGCATTCCGAAGGTCGAGATCGCGATGGCGGTCGCGCCGAAGACCCAGCCGGGCGAAACCGCCGCGAGCGCGTCGGCGAGCTCGCGGAATCGGACCTGGCGCAGAAAAAGCCCGACGAGGATGCCTGCCAGCAGCAGGGAAATCAGGACCTGGGCGGTCCGCGATCTCCAGAAGGGCCGCACGGACGCTATCCCCGCGCCCGCCGGACGGCGCCGGACCGGACCGGGCGGACCCGCGAAAAAGCGGCTGGCCGGATCATGGGTTTCGCGTCACGTTTTAGCATTTCAGAACCCCTTTTGCCTAAAAAAATGAGGCGAACATCTTCGAAAGCTTGACTTTCCGCAGAAATTTGGCCATTCTTTTCTTACTTTTTCGGGAGGAGAGCGAATGAAGACGGCGCCCAGGCATCTGGCGCTTCTGGCGGTAGCGGGTCTGCTCGTGTCCGCTGCAGCAGTCGCACAGCCGATCGGAGTCATCGACGAGCCCACGGCCGGGCAGCGGGTTTCCGGCGTCGTGCGGGTCGCAGGGTGGGTGCTCGACTTCAACAAGGTCGATCGGATCGACCTTTTCGTCGATGGCAATTCCCTCCCGACGAACACGGCGGACTTCAACCTGCCGCGAATCGACGTTTTGAACGCGTTTCCGAACTACGCCAACAGCGCGACCCCGAAGCCGGGGTACTTAACCTCGTTCTACACGCGGTCTCTGTCAAACGGCCCGCACTCCATCTCGATACGCGTCCGGGAGGCCTCAGGGAACGTCTTCACGCTCGGGCCGGTCTCGGTCATCGTGGACAACACCATCAATCAGGCGCCCTTCGGGTACATCGACACGCCCGTGGACAACGCGACCGAGGGGGCCAACGGCTCCTATCCGATCGTCGGATGGGCTCTCGACGACCAGGGCATCGACCACATCGACTTTCTGGTCGACGGCCAGATCGTCGCCGGATCGATCGGACGGGTGGGTGACGTCGGCCGCGGGCGGACCGGAGGTCCCAACGCGCAGACCGCGACCTACGGAACCACCAGGCCCGACGTCGCCGCGGCATTTCCGGATGTCCCGTTCGCCCTTTACTCGGGCTTCGTCGCCAACGTCGACACGACCAAGCTCATCAACGGCGTGCACGTCTTTTCCGTGCGCGTCACCGATTCGAGCGGCACCGCCCGGGTCATCGGTACGCGGACCGTGCAGATCATCAATAACGGCAGCAATCTGGCGCCGTTCGGCCGGATCGACTTTCCCCTCGACAAGGCCTCGCTGAACTGCCAGCCGCCGTTCACGATCGCTCCGCCCCCCAACGTGTGCCCGTCGCCGTGCTTTCCGCCGGGACCGACCGGAACCCCGGCGCTGCCCGTTTCCTTCTACAGCAACATCGTCAAGGGCTGGGCTCTCGACACGGGCTCGAGGCTCGACAAGGGGCAGGTCGCGTACGTCGAGCTTCTCTTAGACGGCCAGCCGATCTCGAACAGCCGCCGTGACTGCGTGCGCCTCGGAACGGCGCTCTTGAACTGCTACGGCGTGAACCGCCCCGACGTAGCCCGCGCCTACTCCGGCTACGTCAACGCGGACAACGCCGGGTTCAACTTCGCCTTCGCCCTCCAGCAGGACCCGTTCACCGGCCTTCTGCAGGTCGTCATCCCCGCCGCTGCGGGAGGCGCCCAGGTCACAGGCCTGACCAACTCCGGCAAGCACACGCTCGCTCTTCGGGTGGGAGACGACGAGGCGACGGTCATCCAGATCGCCGCCATGTCGGTCGACATCCTCTGCGATCTTTCGAATATCAACCCCGACCGGCCGGCCTTCGGCTACGTCGACGCTCCGTACGAGTATCAGTTCATCAACCAGACGTTCGTGGTTTCCGGCTGGGCTTACGATTTCGACGGCGGGATCTCGCGCCTGGAGCTCGACGTCGATGGTCAGGTCCTGGCGATCCTCGACTCCCCCTCGGGGACGTATGGACTGTATCGTCCCGACGTGCCCGACAACGACATCCGGGTCCCGACTCCGTATGTGGGCTTCTTCTTTCCGATCGACACGACGCACATGACCGACACGGAGCACGACCTGGTGATCTACGCGTACGACAACCCGGGCTCGACCGCTCCGCGCCGGACCGAAATCGGACGCCGCAAGTTTGTCGTGGTGAACAACTCGCTCATAAAGAGCTAACGTCGCCAACCGTCGCCTCCGCTCACTGCGGGAGCTGCCTTCGCCGTGCGCGGCGAAGGCACCGGCGAGCGGCTCGACCGCTCGGCTCACGTCGCTTCCGCTCACTGCGTTCGCTCACGCTCCCGCAGCGGGAGGCTCCTCCTTCCCTTCGGTCAGGAGACTCCTCCCGCTGCGAGCGTAGCAACCATCGTGGTTGAGGCGCAGCTTTGCCCCCTCGCCCCGGGCTC
>JBBSGZ010000055.1:0-22812 GCA_038253555.1 Thermoanaerobaculia bacterium | reverse complement strand
CGCCGGCATGGTCGCGCGTCAGCTCCAGGGAAGCGCCGCGAAGCAGGTAGGCATCTCATGCTCCGGTTCGGTTCGCAGCAGCCCCTCCGTTCGTATGACGGATCCCTGCTTGTCCTTCGAAAGGTTCTTCAAAACCCATAAGCGGTTGCTCTTCTGACAGGCGGTCTCCGTAAACCGCGACGCCAATCTTTCAGCCTCGCTCCAGCGGCCTCGCGCGATAGAGACTCCGGACGCCGCCGCACAGGCCTTCTCGTGCCCGGTCTTCTCACGGACTGCGGCCAGATAAGGAAAAGCCTTGCCCACACGTCTGACGTGAAAAAGCCACGCGCCCAGCTCGTACTCGAAGTCCGGATCACCCGGGTGCTCCTTCAACCCTGCCGCAAGGCCGCCTCCACCTTCCCCTGACGACGTGGATCCGGGCCGATGCTCCTGACGTGCCGGTGGAGATCTCCAATCTTCGGAAAGGTCCCCTGCGGCGGAAGGGGAGTCGCGACAGCGATGGCCACGACGAGCGCGAGCGCCCTCACTTCCGGGGCATTTCCTTCGTGAACACCCTCAGCCGTACAACCGGTGGAGCCGGAAACTCGACCGGCTCCGAGGGGATGTCCATGATGGGCTTCCAGACTTTGATCAGGAACCTGTAGGAACCGGCGCTCAGACATCCGCCAAACAACACGCTGCCGTCCGAGTCGGTCGCTGGCGTCGCGCATCCTGACTTGCCGAGGTAGTCCCAAAGGACGACTTCGGGTATTCGCCACCCGTTTCGCGAGAGCGTCCAATCCTGCCCTCGGACCGGGCGGCCGTCTTCCGTGACGAGCTCGATTCGAGAATCCATGCCGCGAGGGGTCAGACTCAACACGACGTCGTCGTCTTCTGCGGGGACGCTCATCACGTCCAGCCGATACCCCGGCGCGAAGAACGCCAGCGTCGCGGTCTGTCCGGCGGGCACAGTGATTTCGAACTTCCCGCCGGCCGACGATTCAACGGTCGGCGGCGCATCGAAGGAATCAAGCGGGTTCGCCTCCAGGGGCCCCATCACCTTCGCCCCGGACCGCCGAGCCGGATGATCCCATGACCACGCCTCGCAGGGTCCGCGTGGTGGATAGATCGAGACGGTGCTCGGTGACGCCCTCCTCGCTATTTCGGAAGGGCTTCGTTTTCTGAGAGGCGAAGCCCTTCGCTCTCGCTTCGCACGCCCACTCGCCGACGGGAAGGCCGCCGAACGATGCCACACCCTCCGCATTGGTCTGCCGAGAACTCAACTGGCCGCGGAGAGCAGGCGCGTGACAAGTGACCCACACTTCCGGGACCGGTCTCTGCGTCTCTTTGTTGAGGACTCGAATCCGGACCGCTCCGCCTCGGAGCGTGAGGCGCAGGGATTGCGCCTCTACCGAAGCCGGATCGATGTCCTCGATCGACTCCCCATCATCCGAGGCATCGCGGAATGCGCGGATATCGACCACACCCGCCGCATGGAGAAAGCGCGCCTGAAAATGTCCCTCGCGATCCGTCTCGGTCTCGGTCAGGTCCCGCTCCGAGTTGCGCTTTCCCACCAGGACGTGGGCATTGGCAACGGGAGTCTCGTCTCGGAGCCGGACGACACCTTCGACTTGAGCCATCTCGAGGCTCATGGCAATCGTCTCGCCAGGCTGCGCGAGGTTGACTTCTTTGAACCCTCGCACGATGCCGTCTCCGCCGAGCACCAGGCGCCAGACGCCGGGAGAGAGATCCTTGAACTCGACCGGCTCTCCGACGCGTATGGCTTTGGCCGCAGGCACGCCGGCGGCGAGGAAGCCCGCAGCACCCCGCTCGTGTCGCAAGCTGAGGCTCAGATTCCTGGGCAGCTCGTCGGCCGGAACGGAGCTCTGCAAGACCACCGTCAGGCTGATCGGCCGGCGCAGGCGGATCGTTCCCGCGTCGATGACGCGATCGCGGGCCTTCCCCCGCGACGAGAGGGTCACTCCGGAGTATCCGTCTACCCGCAGGGAGAAGACGAGCGACTCGCGCGGCAGAGGAGAGATTCGGAGCAGCCCGCCCTTTTCGAAGCTGCTCCCCTTCGCATCGTAGAAGGACTTCCACGCTTTGTGGCGCACTGCCGCGGCAGCGCCGGCGTCCGAGCTCATCAGGCTCACGCGAAGACGGCCGAGGAAGGCCGAACCACCCGGATCCACGACCCGAGCGACCAGAGTCGCCGGGTCCACGTCATCCGGCACACCTCTGGCGCCTCGAAGCTGCGACGGGAAGACGCCCAGATGCAACGACGCGGCCTCCCGCTCGGGCGCCAGGACCACGTCGAGCGCTTCTTCCGGCAGCGCGAAGCCGGGTCCGTCCTCGCGACTCAGACGTCGGGCAACTTCCCAGGACGCCTTCTCATCCCCCGCTCTTCGGGACCAGAGACGGCCGGTCCGTCCCCTGACGAACGGCTCGAAGACGGTCAGCGACTTCAGCTCGCACGGCTCGATGAAAGGACGCCTCAGCTCGCAGGGGGAATGGACGGGCGTCTCGATCGTGAGGGACCGGGCCGCCTCGGGGATCGCGATGCCCTCCAGCCTGCCGTCGACGACCTTCGCTTGAACGGAGAAGGGCTCGGAGTCCGCCGTGCGCACAGTGACTGTGACCGTGGCCCTGCCCTTCTCCGGCGGCGCGAACCGCACCGTGATCGGAGCCGCGAAGAGGATGGCCGCGGCGTACAACATCAGTCGCTTGGACCTTACGCTCTCTGCTCAGCGGTTGGTGCGGTCAGGCGATCGCGTGTCGTCCCTGTGAGACCCTGCAAAGTACTGCCAGGCCCAGAAGCTCCAGGGATGCACTCGTTCGCTCGAGCGATGTCACTTCCCGGCCGCGACGAGCTTCTGGAACCGGGGGTTCTGGCGCAAGGTGTCGAAGTTGGGATCGATCCTGAGCCAGCCGGGTGAGAGGAAGTAGGGGCTTTTCAAGAGCGGCTCCAATTTGTCGAGCGCCTTTTCCGGATCCCCGACGAGCATGTAGATGCGGGCCTGCTGATGCTGATAGTAGGGGCCCGCGTACGCGTCTCTGGTTATGTAGTGGATTCCGGCTTCGCGCTCCGCCTCCCGGATCGCTTCCTCTTTGCGCCCCAGATACGCGAGGGCGAGCCCGAGAAGGATGTGGCGCTGGTCGTCGTCAGGCGTCCGGAGAAGCTGCTCCTGGAAGGCCTCTCGCGCTACTTCGGCGGCGGTCCGCGCGTTTGCGGCCTCCCCCTTCAGGGCGTACGCCTGAGCCATGCCAAGGCCCCAGGCCCCTCGGTCGTCGTCGAACGCACTCGGTGTCAAACGCAGGAGAAGGCCGCGCCGCTCTTCATCGAGGACCCAGACGAGGTCCCAGTAGGTCGCGACGTGGCTCACGAGCGCCGTCGGCTCGACCTCCTTCGGCGCGGCGCGGAGCACGGCCCGCGCGCCGGCGAGGTCTCCCTGGACCAGAAACGTCATGGCCTTGAGCTCGATCAGATAGAGGTGAGACGGCGCGAGAGCGAGGCCCCGGTCGATCGACTGGCGCGCCTCGGTCCCGCGCCTCAGCCAGAGGAGCTCCTCGCCGAGCCGGGTCTGGGTCGGGACCGATCGGGGATCGAGGCGTTCGGCCTGGTGGAAGTGTTCGATGGAGGTCTTCCACCGTCCGAGGATCTCCTCCGCCAAAGCGGTCGCCGCGAGGAGATCGGCGTTGCCGGGGGAGAGACGCCGGCCCTCGGCGTACCAATCGACCGCCCCGGCGGGGTCCCTCAGGATGACGTTCTGATAATTGCCGAGAGCCAGATGCGCTTCGGGACGGGTCGGCGCGAGCGCCGCCGCTTTCTGCGCCGCGTGGCGGGCCCGCTCGGCCAGCTCCGGGGTCGGCGTGCTGATCTCGTAGAGGCGCGAGCTGGCTCGTGAAATCTGCGCCCATGCCTGCGCGAAGCCGGGGTCGATGGCCACGGCCTGCTCGTAGAAGACGAGGGCCTTCCTCAGGCCGCGCGGCTCGTCGACGGCCAGGCTCTTCGACACCTCCTCCCCCTTCAGGAACGCGTCGTAGGCCGGGAGGTTCTGCGTCGGCGCCTCCGAGAGCC
Source organism: Thermoanaerobaculia bacterium (assembly GCA_038253555.1). Taxonomy (GTDB): domain Bacteria; phylum Acidobacteriota; class Thermoanaerobaculia; order UBA5066; family Gp7-AA6; genus JALYUA01. The sequence goes on along the minus strand of JBBSGZ010000055.1, from coordinate 18,755 downwards.
GCTTCTCCTCGCCCGCACCGAGCGCCACTCCCAGCGCCTGCGCGACGCGCGAGGCGATGTCCGATTGCACCTGGAAGACGTCCGTCAGCGCCGCGTCGAATGGCTGTTGCCACTTCGAGGCCGCCGCGCCAGACTCCCTGACCTCCACCAGCTCGGGGTTCACCTGCACACGGCTGGCGCCTCCGCTTTTCTGCCAGCGCACCGTGGCCGTCAACAGATATCGGGCGTCCAGCTCCTCTGCGATTCGCTTCGGAGTCTTCGCCGTCTTCTTATAGGCGATCGAGCTGCCGCGGGCGATCACCTCGATGCCCGGAACGGACGTGAGCTTGCCCCGCACCGCGTCCGCGATCCCGTCGGCGAAGTAATCGTCTTCGGGAGTTCCCGTGTTTTCGAACGGGAGCACGGCCACTCGCGTCACACCCCCTGCAGCCGTTCTTCTGTGGACGCGCCGCAGGAAGAAGAGGCCCGTGGCGGCCACGACGACCAGGACGGCGGCGACGGCGGCGGTTATGAAGACCGTCCTGGTTTTAGTTTTGGTCGGTATGTCGGGGGGGTCCGCACCGGCCCTGACGGTCGGACCCGACGCCTCCGAGAGCGTGAATGCGATGTCCTTGACCGACTGGAAACGGTTCTCCCGGTTTTTCTCCAGACAGTGGCGAACGATGTGGTCGAGTGCCGGCGAAATGGCCTGTCCCGACACCGACAGCTCGGGAGGGTCCTCCTTCAAAATCGCGGCAATGGTGTCGCTTGCGGTGTTTTTTTGAAACGCCCTCCGGCCTGAGAGCAGCTCGTACAGGATCGCCCCGAACGAGAAGATGTCCGAGCGGTGGTCCACGGGAAGCCCCCGCACCTGCTCCGGCGACATGTAGCCGAGCGTTCCCATCACGGTCCCGGGCGCGGTGTACGCCGAACCCGTCGGCGCACTGGTTTCCTCTCCCGGGGCGACCGCTTCGACCCTCTTCGCGAGGCCGAAGTCGAGGATCTTCAAGTGCCCGTCCCTGGTGACGAACAGGTTCTCGGGCTTCAAGTCCCGATGCACGATTCCTCTCTCGTGGGCCGCCGACAGGCCTCGGGCGACCTGCAGCGCGTAATCCACGGCCTGCTTCCCGGAGATGGGCCCGGCATTCAGCTTGCCGCGCAGCGTCTCTCCTTCCAGAAGCTCCGTCACGGCGAAGGCCGTTCCGTCGTGGGTCCCGAAGTCGAAGATCGCGAGAATGTTCGGATGCGACAGCGCCGCGACGGCCTTCGCCTCTCGCTCGAAACGCGCCAGCGCTTCCCGATCGGCCGCCAGGGACTGAGGGAGAACCTTGATCGCCACGGCGCGATCGAGCTTACTGTCCCGCGCCCTGTAGACCTCCCCCATCCCACCCGCGCCCAGAGGAGCGACGATCTCGTAAGGCCCGAGACGCTGGCCAACCGCGAGCGGCATCTTGTGCGCCGAGTCTATCCGGCGGTCCTCCGTCCCGATCCGCCCTCGTAATGCACCCGCGTCAGCGTCAGCCCGCACGCGGCGGCTTTGGGCGCCAGAAGCGCCCGGTTGCCGGTGGCGAGAAGCTCCGCGATTCGATCCGGAGGCGCTTTTCCGCGGCCGACATGGGCCAGCACTCCGCAGATCGAACGGACCATCCCGCGCAGGAACGCGTCTCCGCGGATGAGGACCCGGATCTCGTCACCGCGCTCCTCGACTTCCGCCAGATGAATGCGCCGGATGCCGGCCTCTTTCCCCGATCCCCTGACCCCGAAGATCGAAAAATCTTTTTGTCCGGCCAGAGCCGCGGCGGCGGCCCGCATCGGCGCGGCGTCGGCGCTCCCGGCGATCGGCGCCACGAAGAGCGCGTCTTTCGGCGGGATGACGGAAGCGCGGCTCCAGCGGTAGCGGTACTCCTTCCACGCCGCGTCCCGCCTCGAGAGAAATCCTTCCGCCGCGGGCGCCGCATCGAGCACCCGGACGTCCCAGGGCAGAAGCGCATTGACGCCCTCGCGGATGCGGAGCGGCTCGCGAGGCGTCCACAGATCGAAGTGGATGACCTGCCCCTCCGCGTGGACCCCCGAGTCGGTGCGGCCGGCGGCGTGCACGCGGACGGGTCCCTGCCCCGCGAAGACGGCGATGGCGGTTTCGAGGACCGCCTGGACGGTGCGGTCCGCGTTCTCCTGAAACTGGAATCCCTTGAACCAGGTGCCGACGTAGGCCACGGTGGCTCGGTAGCGGTAGGCCGGGCGGGTCACGCGGGACCGGGGACCGTCTGACGGCTTCGCCGGAGCGACCGGGCGAGCAGGGCCGCGAATGGGACGTACTCGAGCGTGTACACCGCCGCGGGAGGCAGTCCGGACGTTCGATAGAGAAGCGCGTAAGCGAGCGGCGCGGCCCCGGCGAGCCAGAGAAACGCGGGTTCCCGGCGCGCGGCCGCGAAGGGAAGCACCCAGAGCAGGTACCAGGGGTGAAGAGTCGGCGATAGAAGCAGCAGGGCGCCCACCGAGGCGAGGACGGCGTTCCAGAGGTCCGTCACCCGCCAGGCGATCATGACCAGAAGGAGGGCGAGAGCGATGCCGAGGAACGCGCGCGCAAAAAACGCGGAGTAGAAATAGGGAAACACCCGCCCCGTCCAGGCCGGGTCGTGATGCCGCGCCTTCCACCCGAGAAAGGCCTCTTTCGTCCTCGCTGGCACCCGCGCGCCTTCCATCGCCGCGAACACCGCCGGATACGCCACGGAGTTGAACTCCCACCGCGTCGCGTACTGGTCGAGCCCCCCCGCCGGAGAGGTCCCGAGACGGGCGGCGGCGGCCCAGAGGGCGAGCGCGGCGGCGCCGGCCGCGGCGGCGGCGCGCCACCCGCCCCGCCGCGCGAGCGGAAGCGCGGCGGCCGCGGAAACGTACTTGCACAGCGCGGAGAGGGCGAGCCCGAGACCCGCCGACCCGCCGCGTCCTCGCAGGGCATGCAGGACGGACGCGACGAGCAGCGCGACCCCCAGAGAATCCAGGTGTCCCTGCCCCGCGGTCTCGGTGATGGGGAGCGGATGAAAGGCATAGAGCGCGGCGGCCCAGGCGCCCGCGGGAAGACCGGACCCGGCGAGGAGCGCGACCACGGCGACGTCCGCCGCGGCGAAGAAACCCTTCAACAGGAAAGGCGCTTCCGCGGTACCAAACGCGCGAAAGACCGCCTGGGCGGCCGGCGGGTACACGGTCCGGATGTCCGGGTGGGCGACGCGGGCGTTCAACCGCGGGTCGAGCCCCGAGACCGCCGGGTCTCCCGGAGCGTGGGCCCACGGCGAGATCCCAGCCCGGGCGACACTGCCGTCCCACAGGTATCGCCAGAGGTCGTCGGAAAGATCCGGCGGCCGGAAAAGAAGGGTCAGCCGGAAAGCGGCGGCGCAGAGAAGAAGGAAAGAAGGGCCCGATCCGGATAAACTCCGGGCCGCCATGAGGGCGACGACCGTGCCCGCCAGGAAGAGAGAAAGGTACGCCAGCAGATGAACCCGCGCGTCAGGCAGGAAAACGAATCCCAGGGCGACAGCCTCGCCGGCGCAAAACAGCGCCCAACGGGCTGACGCGCGCGCGCGGAATACCGACTGATGACGTCCCACACCGCGGAAATCGCCACGCTCGCCGTTTATTACTTCGTCCTTGGCGTGCTCGCCGTCTATGGCGCCCACCGGATTCTGATGGTCCGCCTCTATTACCGCCATCGCCTCGACGACCCCCGTCCGATGGGCGAGCTGGCGACTCTTCCGCGCGTCACGGTCCAGCTTCCGATCTACAACGAAGTTTACGTCGTGGACCGGTTGATCGACGCGGCCGCCGAGATCGACTATCCGCGAAACCTCCTCGAAATCCAGGTCCTGGACGACTCGACAGACGAAACCTCCGAGCTCGCCGCGAGGGCCGTGGAGCGCCACCGCGCGCGGGGCACCGACATCGTCCACATGCGGCGCGCGACCCGGGACGGGTTCAAGGCCGGCGCTCTTCGGGCGGGCCTCGCGACGGCGAAGGGGGAGTTTCTCGCCATCTTCGACGCGGACTTCGTCCCCACTCCCGGCGTTCTGCGCCAGTCCCTCGCTTATTTCTCGGACCCCGGGATTGGCATGGTTCAGGCCCGCTGGGACCACCTGAATCGAGAGTTTTCCCTCCTGACGCGCATCCAGTCGATTTTCCTGGATGGCCACTTCGTGATCGAACACACCGCACGCCATCGCTCCGGGCGCTTCTTCAACTTCAACGGGACGGCGGGGCTCTGGCGGCGGAAATGCATCGAGGACGCGGGCTCGTGGGAGTCCGACACGCTCACCGAGGATCTCGATATCTCCTACCGCGCACAACTCGCCGGGTGGAAATTCGTTTACTTGAAGGACCTCGTCGTTCCCGCCGAGGTCCCCGTCGACATGAATGGCTTCAAATCCCAGCAGCATCGCTGGACCAAGGGCTCGATTCAGACCGCGAAGAAGCTTCTGCCCGAGATCTTTCGCAGCCGGCATCCCTGGTGGGTCAAGCTCGAGGCCTTTTTTCATCTGACGAACAACCTGTCGTATCTGTTCGTGGTCATCCTGGCCCTCCTGATCGTTCCCGCAATCGTCATCCGGGAGCGGATCGGCTGGCAGCGGCTCGCCATCGTCGACTTCCCGCTTTTCTTCGGCGCCACCTTTTCTTTCATCGCCTTCTACATCTCATCCCAGAGAGAAATCGGCCGCGACTGGCGGCCCACCGTCAGGTGCATGCCTTTTCTGATGTCGCTCGGGATCGGGCTTTCCTTAAACAACCTGCACGCGGTCCTCGAAGGGCTGTTCGACCGGAAGAGCGAATTCACCCGGACGCCGAAGTATTCGATCGAGGGCGGCTCCGGCGAATGGCGCACGAAGAAGTACCGGTCGCGCGGAAACGCGTCCCTCGTCGGCGAGATCGTCCTGGCCGGCTATTTCCTGGCGGCCACGATCTTCGCCGCCGTCCAGAATTACTGGGTCGGCGTTCCGTTCCTCCTCGTGTTCTTCAACGGCTTCGCGTACACGGCCGCGCTTTCCCTTCATTCCGGAAACCGCGGGCGAGGGATCTCGCTCGGCTCCTCCCCCGGCCCGGCGCAGCCCGTCGCCGAGGCGTGAGCGGGACGGGTTCCACGGACCCGCGTCCCCGTCTCGACGCGCGCCGGGGGTCGAGCGCTTCCCTCCCTTTTGCGCGCACGAGCGCGGTCCGGCCCGGTCCCGCGACTTTGTCCCGACTGAAAGCGTAATTACCTCGTGGCCCTGATGACCGACCCCGTCTGCGGAATGGCTGTCGAACCGGCGCGGGCCCCCGCGAAACGTCGACACGGCGGCCGGGAGTTTTTCTTCTGCGCGCCCGGCTGCGCGGTGCGCTTCGACAAGGATCCCGCTGGCTTCGCGAGCGGCAAGCGCGCGCGGGAGCCGATGCCGGCCTCCCCCCCCTCTCCGTTCCTCCGGCCGGGGAAGACTCTCCCGCTCTTCGGCGCTCCGGCAAAAAAGAAGCCGGCCGAAGAGACCGCTTTCGCGAGCTCGCCTCCGCCACCTTCGCGTATGCCCCCACGGGAGCGCGGGGAAACGCTCACGTTGTCGCTGGAGGGAATGCACTGCGCGTCCTGCGTTTCCACGATCGAGCAGGCGCTCGCGCGAGTCCCCGGAGTCCGTGAGGCTTCGGTGAACCTCGGAACGGCGCGTGCGAGCGTTCGGGGAGAAAACCTGAAGGCCGCCACCCTGATCGAAGCGGTCGAGGCCAGCGGGTACGAGGCGCGGCCCGCATCTGACCCCTCCGGAGCGGAAGACGAACGCCGGGCGCGCGACGCTCAACGTTTGGTGCTCCGGCGCACGGGGGCCTCGGCGGCGCTCACGTTGCCCGTCGTCGTCCTTTCGATGTCCGGTATTCGTTTTGCGGGACGCGATGTTCTTCTCCTGGCTCTCACGCTTCCCGTGTATCTCTGGGCGGGCTGGCCGTTTCTTTCCGGAATGGTCCGGACGCTCCGCCACCGGACGGCGAACATGGACACGTTAGTCGGGCTCGGCACGACCGCGGCGGTGCTTCTGTCGGCCGCGGGGACCGTTTTTCCGTCGAAGTTCGCGGCCGCGGGCGCCGCCGGGCACGTCTATTACGAGGCGGTCGGGGTCATCATCACGCTCGTTCTGCTCGGCCGCTGGCTCGAGACCCGCGCGCGGCGACGGACCTCCTCCGCGATCCGCAAGCTCCTCGATCTCGCGCCGAAGACGGCCCGCCTGATTCGCAAGGGCGTCGAGCTCGAGGTGCCGCTGTCCGAGGTGTCGGTCGGCGACCGGCTCGCGGTCAAGCCCGGGGACGCCGTCCCCGTGGACGGGATCGTCCGGTCCGGCTCTTCCGCGATCGACGAGTCCATGGTGACGGGCGAGTCTCTGCCCGCGGAAAAACGGCCCGGCGACCGGGTGATCGGTGGCACGCTCAATCAGCAGGGAGCGGTCGAGATCGAAGCCACCGCGGTCGGATCCGACACGGCGCTCGCGCACATCGTCCGGCTCGTCCACGAAGCTCAGGCGACGAAGCCGCCGATTCAGAAGCTCGCGGACCGGATCGCCGGCGTGTTCGTCCCGGTCGTGCTCGGCATCGGCACCGTGGCCTGGGTGGCCTGGTACGTCTTCGGCCCGGAGCCGCGCGCCCTGTTCGCGACCGTGGTGCTCGCGTCCGTCCTTTTGATCGCATGCCCTTGCGCGCTCGGTCTCGCGACGCCGACGGCGATCCTGGTTGGGACCGGACGCGGCGCGGACGCCGGGATTCTCTTCCGCAACGCGCAGGCGCTCGAGCGCGCGAGATCCGTGACTGCCGTGCTGCTCGACAAGACGGGCACCGTGACGGAAGGGCGTCCCCGGCTGACGGACCGCGTCCGGCTGGCGCGGACCTCCGATGCCGAGCTGCTCGGATTGGCGGCGGCCCTCGAAAAAAGCTCCGCACACCCTCTCGCGGGGGCGCTCATCGCCGCCGCCCACGAGAAGGGGATTCCGCTCCCTCCGGTCTCGAGCTTCGAGTCTAAGACCGGCCGCGGCGTGGTCGGCACGGTCGAGGGGAAGCGCGTCCTCGTGGGGAACGGGCTCCTCTTTCAGGAAGAGGGTATCGATATTTCGGAAGTGTCGGAGGACGCGAAGCGCTTCGCGGCAGAGGGGAAGACGCCTCTCCTCGTCGCGGCGGAGGGGCGAATGCTCGGCGTCCTCGTCGTGGCGGACCGTGAGAAAACGGGATCCGCCGAGGCGATCCGCCGGCTCCGGGCGCAGGGTCTCCGGGTCACCCTGCTGACCGGCGACCGGGAGGCGACCGCCCGCGCGATCGCCGTGCGCGTCGGCATCGACGAGGTCTTCGCCGACGTCCTGCCGGCCGACAAGGCGTCCAGGGTCGTAGAGCTCCAGCGGCGAGGCGACGTCGTGGCGATGGTCGGCGACGGAGTCAACGACGCTCCGGCGCTCGCCCAGGCGGACGTGGGGATCGCGATCGGCGCGGGAGCGGACGTCGCGATCGAGGCGTCCGACGTGACTCTCGTGGGCGGCGATCTCCGCTCGGTCCCCGATGCGATCGCGCTTTCCCGCGAGACCCTCGGGACCATCCGCCAGAATCTTTTCTTCGCGTTCGGCTACAACGTCGTGGGCATCCCGATCGCCGCGGGCCTTCTCTATCCCTTCACCGGCTGGATGCTGTCGCCGATGCTGGCCTCCGCGGCGATGGCCGCCTCTTCCGTTTCCGTGGTGGCCAACAGCCTGCGGCTCGCGAGGCGGCGCGGATGATACTGGCCATCCCCTGGACCGCGGACCGGATCGCGGCCATCTCGCTCGGCGCCGCGTTCCTCGCGTTCCTCTACATCTACTTCTTCCGCGCGCATCGGCGGGAGGGTGTCGCGGCGCCGGCTGCCGTTGCCGGGGCGGCGGAGCAGGAGGCGACGATCACGGTCTCGGGCGGGTACGATCCCGAAGTCGTGGTCGCGAAAAAAGGCGTCCCGCTGACCCTCGTTTTCGACCGGAGGGAGTCGAGCCCCTGCAGCGACGAGGTGGTGCTGCCCGAATTCGGGATCCGGCAGTCGCTCGCGCCAAACGCGAAGACCCGCATCCGGGTCGTGCCCGCGCGCGTCGGCGAGTTCCCGTTCGCGTGCGGCATGAACATGCTGCACGGCCTCCTTCGCGTCGAGGACTGACGATTCGCGTGGAAACCGTTCGTGTCGCCGAAATCTTCCGCTCCCTCCAGGGGGAGTCGATGCGCGCGGGGTTTCCGTGCGCCTTCGTGAGGCTCACGGGCTGCGCGCTTCGCTGTGTCTGGTGCGACTCCGCGTACGCATTCTCGGGCGGCGAAGAGATGGACGTCTCTGAGGCGGCGCGCCGCGTGCTGGACCTTCACACCGATCTGGTCGAAGTGACCGGCGGAGAGCCTCTCGAACAGGAGGGCGTGTACCCGCTGATGGGACTTCTGCTGGACGCCGGGCGTACCGTGATGCTCGAGACCGGCGGGCACATGCCGATCGACCGGGTCGATCCCCGCGTGATCAAGATCGTCGACGTGAAGGCCCCCGGCAGCGGGATGGAAAGCGCAAACCTCCCGGAGAACCTCGCCCGCCTCGGCGCGCTCGACGAGCTGAAGTTCGTCCTCGCGGACCGTCGGGATTTCGAGTGGGCCCTCGCGCTCGTCCGCGAGAAAGACCTCGACCGCGCGCACACCGTCACCTTTTCGCCGGCCTGGGAGAGCGTGGACCCGGGGGTGCTCGCCGAGTGGGTGCGGGACAGCGGCCGCCATGTCCGGCTCGGGCTTCAGCTCCACAAGGTGCTCTGGGGGGATGTGGCGGGAAGGTGAGACGCGGTCCGCCTCCTCCTTCCGCGTCCCGGGTTTTTCCGACGGAATCGCCGAGGCAGGAAGCCGAATGACTCCTCGCTGCGTCGTCCTGCTTTCCGGGGGGCTCGACTCCGCCACGTGCCTCCTGATCGCGCGCGCGGAAGGATTCGACGTGCTCGCCCTCTCCTTCGACTATGGCCAGCGCCACGCCGTCGAGCTCGAGCGGGCGCGCGCGCTCGCCTCCCGCTACGAGGTTCGCGACCATCGCGTCTCGAGGATCGACCTTCCGGAGCCTGGCGCTTCCGCGCTGACAGACGCTTCCCGCGAGGTCCCGAAGAACCGCCTCGGGGCCGAACCGATCCCCGCGACCTACGTCCCGGCGCGCAACACCCTCTTTCTGGCGCACGCGCTCGCCTGGGCGGAGGCCGCGGAGGCTCGCGAAATCTTCATCGGCGCCAACGCGCTCGACTACTCGGGCTATCCGGACTGCCGCCCGGAGTTCCTCGCGGCGTTCGAGACGATGGCGAACCTCGGGACGCGGGCGGGAGCGAGCGGGGAGACTTTCCGTATCCGCGCGCCGCTTCTGAGAATGACCAAGGCGCAAATTATCACGCGGGCAGCGGCCCTGGGACTCGATTTTTCCCTGACGACCTCCTGTTACGACCCGGGCGCCCGAGGCCAGCCGTGCGGTCGCTGCGACTCGTGTCTGCTGCGCCAGAAGGGCTTTCGAGAGGCCGGATTGCTCGACCCCGTCCGGGGAGATTGAGGTAAGAGAGTAATTACCAATATTTAACATATATTAGTCTAAAAGACTCATATTTATAATCCAACGACTTGACATCTAGATACTCATATTCTATTCTTCCCCGGCGCGGCCTGGAGGGGCGCGGCCTGGAGGATAGAGCCCGAGCTCGCCCCTCGCGCGGAAAGAGAGCGAAATGCGTTTCGATCAATTGACCATCAAGGCTCAGGAGGCCATTTCGGAAGCCCAGCGAGACGCTCGGGGCCGCGGCAACGCGGAGTTGACCGGCGAGCACCTTCTCGCGGCCCTCCTCGCCCAGACGGAAGGCGTCGTCGTCCCGATTCTTCAGAAGCTCGGGGTCGATCCGGGCGCGCTGGCCCGCGAGGTCGGGGCGTCGATCGAACGCGGATCCCGAGTGACGGGGGCGTCCGCGGACGCCGTGCCCTCGCGCGAGCTGACCGGAGTCTTCGACCGCGCGTTTGAAATCGCAAAAGAGTTCGGCGACGAATACATCTCGACGGAGCACCTGCTCGTGGCTCTCGCGGAATCGAGCGCCGGCGAGGCGGCGAAAATGCTCGGCAAGGCGGGGGCCCGCAAAGACGCGATCCTCCGCGCGCTCAAGGAAGTCCGGGGGTCTTCTCGCATCACGGACCCGAACCCGGAGGACAAGTACCAGGCGCTGAAGCGCTATACCCGCGACCTCACCGATCTGGCGCGGCGCGGAAAAATCGATCCGGTCATCGGTCGCGACGAGGAAATCCGGCGCGTCGTGCAGGTTCTGTCCCGCCGCACGAAGAACAACCCGGTCTTGATCGGCGAGCCCGGCGTCGGGAAGACCGCGATCGTCGAAGGGCTCGCGCGGCGCATTCACATGGGCGACGTGCCGGAAGGGTTGAAGAATAAGCGCGTCGTCTCGCTCGACCTCGGCTCGATGATCGCGGGCGCCAAGTACCGCGGCGAGTTCGAAGACCGGCTGAAGGCGGTTTTGAAAGAGATCGAAGAGGCCCAGGGCACCGTCATCCTCTTCATCGACGAGCTTCACACGCTCGTCGGGGCCGGGGCCGCGGAAGGCTCGATGGACGCCTCGAACATGCTCAAGCCGGCTCTTGCCCGGGGCGAGCTGCGGGCGATCGGCGCGACGACTTTGAACGAATACCAGAAGTACATCGAAAAGGACGCCGCCCTGGAGCGCCGGTTCCAGCCCGTGTTCGTGAACGAGCCGTCGGTCGAAGACACGATCTCGATCCTCCGGGGATTGCAGGAGCGGTACGAGGTGCACCACGGCGTCCGGATCACCGACGGCGCCCTCGTGGCCGCGGCCCGGCTCTCGCACCGGTACATCACCGACCGCTTCCTTCCCGACAAGGCCATCGACCTGATCGACGAAGCGGCCGCCCGCCTTCGGACGGAGATCGACTCGCTTCCGATCGAGATCGACCAGGTCGAGCGGCGCGTCGTCTCTCTCGAGATCGAGAAGCGCGCCCTCTCGAAGGAGAAGACGCCGGAGGCGAAGGAGCGGCTCGAAGAGATCGAAAGGGAGCTCGCCGGGCAGCGGGAGTCCTCGACCCGCCTGCGCACGCAGTGGTCCTCGGAAAAGGAAGCAATCCAGAAAATTCGCGAGTCCAAGGAAGCGATCGAGCAGACGAGGCAGCAGGCGCTCGAGGCCGAGCGCGAGGGCAACCTCCAGAACGCGGCGGAACTGCGCTACGGCCGGATGCCGCAGCTCGAACGGGACCTGGCGGCGCAGAACACGCGCCTGGCGGAGCTCCAGCACGGAACGCCGATGCTCCAGGAGGAAGTCACCGAGGAGGACATCGCCGAGGTCGTCTCCCGGTGGACGGGCGTTCCCGTGTCGAAGATGCTCGAACGAGAGGCCGCGAAGCTGCTGGAGATGGAGAACCGGATCGGCGCCCGGGTCATCGGCCAGCGCGAGGCGGTGACCGCGGTTTCCGACGCCGTGCGCCGGTCCCGCGCCGGCCTTTCGGACCCGCAGCGGCCGATCGGGTCGTTCATCTTCGTGGGCCCGACGGGCGTCGGCAAGACGGAGCTCGCCCGCGCGCTTGCGGAGTTTCTCTTCGACGACGAGCACGCGATGGTTCGCCTCGACATGTCGGAGTACATGGAAAAGCATTCGGTGGCCCGGATGATCGGGGCGCCCCCGGGATATGTCGGGTACGAAGAGGGCGGGCGACTGACGGAGGCGATCCGCCGCCGTCCTTATTCCGTCGTGCTGTTCGACGAGATCGAAAAGGCGCATCCCGACGTCTTTAACGTGCTGCTGCAGGTGCTGGACGACGGGCGGCTCACCGATGGCAAGGGCCGCGTGGTGTCCTTCAAGAACACCGTGATCATCATGACCTCCAATCTCGGTTCGCAGTGGATTGCGGAAGCGTCGACGATGAACGAGACGGACGTGACCACGAGAGTCGAGGAGGAGCTTCGCCTGCATTTCCGGCCGGAATTTTTGAATCGCATCGACGACGTCATCGTGTTCCACCGGCTCAATCGGGAGGAGATCGAACAGATCGTGGAAGTTCAGCTCCAGGGCCTGGCGTCGACCGTGGCGGACCGCGGCATGCGGCTGACCTGGACTCCCGAAGCGAGGCGCTTCCTCGCGGGCCGCGGTTACGACCCGACCTTCGGGGCGCGGCCGCTGAAGCGACTTATCCAGAAGGACGTCACAGACGTGCTCGCCCGTCAGCTCTTGACCGGGGCGCTCGCCCCCGGAGACACGGCGCAAGTCGGCGTGTCGGCCGACCGCGAGCGGCTCGAGATCATCCCGAAATCGGAAAGCGGAAAATTGAGGACCGGGGCCGCCTGAGGCCCGAACATTTCAGAAGACAAAGGAGGACCAATCGATGAACTACCTGAGCTTTGATCCGTATCGCGAGTTCAACGCCCTGCAGGAGCGCCTCAACCGCGTTCTGGGCGGGGGCGGCCGCCGGGAGCGCGACGAGGAGATGAGCCTCGGGGCGTGGATTCCGCCGGTCGACATCGAAGAGGACAAGGAAAAGCTCCTGCTGACCGCCGAGCTTCCGGGGTTCAAGGAAGACCAGATCCAGATCCAGATGGAAGGCGGCGTGCTCACTCTCCGCGGCGAGCGGAAGTTCGAAGACGAGCGCAAGAACGGCAAAAGTTTCCATCGGGTCGAGCGCGCCTACGGCCAGTTCGTCCGCTCGTTCACTCTTCCGAACAACATCGACCGTGAGAACGTCCAGGCGAAGTTTTCCGACGGCCTCCTGCGCATCGAGATGCCCAAGCGCGAGGAAACTAAGCCCCGCCAGATCAAGATCTCGGGAAGCCATGGACAGGAAGACCGAAAGAGCGAGCCCATCAACGTCCAGTCGAAGTAGTCGCAGATTCGAGTTCGATCGAGAATGGCTTCCCCCAGCCCCGCTCCGGCGGGGCTTTTTGTCGTAGACGGGAAGGGGGGCCGCCGTTGCCGCCCGCCGGGCGGGAAGCGGCAGGAATGCCGGCTGCTGACCGTTCGTTTCGGGTCCCGTGAGACAAGCTTTCGGGACCTGCGCCGCGCTGGCGCTTTTCTTTTCGACGTTCCTCCCGGCCGCTCCCCTGCCCTCCCGGCGCAGCGAGATCGTCGAGGTCGTCGACAAGGTCTCGCCCGCGGTCGTCAATATCGCCGCCGAACAGCTCGTCAGCCGCCGAACGGGCTCGTGGGACGATTTTTTCTTCGGCCTCGATCCGCGCCCCCGCCGCCAGACCGCGCAATCGCTCGGTTCCGGTGCGATCATCGATCCGAAGGGCATCATTCTGACGAACGACCATGTCATCTCCGGCGCTTCCCGGATCCTCGCGACCACGAAGTCCGGCGTCGAGCTCGAGTGCGAGGTCGTCGGCTCCGACGCCGACAACGATCTGGCCGTGCTGCGGGTCAAGAGACCCGGAGCGCCGCTGCCGACGTTGAAGCTCGGGACCTCGAGCGACATCTTGATCGGCGAGACGATCGTCGCAATCGGAAACCCGTTCGGGTTCTCGAACACAGTCACGGCTGGGGTGGTCTCTGCGATGGGACGGAGCGTCCGAGGGAACGACAACCAGCGCGTCTACACCGACTTCATCCAGATCGACGCCCCGATCAACCCAGGAAATTCCGGCGGGCCGGTCGTTAACATCCAGGGAGAAATGATCGGAATCGCCACCGCGATCATCGGCGGCGCTCAGGGTATCGGATTCGCGATTCCGGTCGACCGCGCGAAGAGGATCGTCGCCGACCTGAGGCAGTACGGCCAGGTGCGCGCGGTCTGGATCGGCGCCCACGGCCGGACGCTGACTTCGGGCGAGGAAGGGTCCGGGCAGCGGCGGCCCCGGGGCTTCCGTATCCGCTCGGTTGAGCCCGGTTCCCCGGCGGAGCGAGCGGGCGTCAAATCGGGGGACACGGTGGTCTCGATCGACGGCAGCGCCATCGACTCGCAGGAGGCGTTCGAGACCGCCCTGTCGACACGGGGCCCCGGTAAGCCGATGAAGCTGGTGCTGAGAAACGGCACTGCCGATCGGCCTGTGACCGTATCGGGCGAGCCGCCGCCGGGAGACTACGGCATGCGCCGGCTCAGAGCGGACCTCGGCATGACCGTCCGATCGGGCGCGACGGGACTTCGAATCACGATCGTCGACCCCCGCGGCGCCGCAGCGAAGGCGGGCCTCGAGAACGGGGACGTCCTCATCGGATTGAACGGCACGGAGGTTCGCGATCCCGAGGACGTCAACAAGATCTTCGGCCGGGATCACAATCGCAGCACGCTCGTCATGGAAGTCGCTCGGGGCCGCTTCTCGTACACGCTGACGTTTCCGCTCGCGTAATCCCGAGTTGGGCGGGTGTTACGGGGAGACGTGCTTCCGGATTCGTAACTCCGAAACGACGACCCCCGCCAGCACGAGCGCCCCTCCGACCATCCCGCGCGGTCCCAGCCGGTCGTGCAGGAGCCAGGCGCCGAAAATTGCGGCGACGACCGGTTCGAGCGCGAAGATGATCGCGGCGTGGGTCGCCGACATGGCTCCCTGCGCCCATGTCTGGGAAAAAAAGGTCCCGACGGTGCCGATCGAGCCCAGGTAGAGGACGCTCCAGAGGAAGGTGCCCTGCCAGAGAATCTGGCGCGACTCCGTGGCCGCTTCGGGCAGGCCCGAAAGCGCCGAGGTCCGCAGGAGAAGAGACACCGTTCCCGCGACGGCCACGACAATCGCCAGCTGGACCGCCGTGAGCCAGACCGCATCCTGCCGGCCGGATCGCTCCGAGAGCTCGACGATGTAAAAGGCGAAGACGATCCCGCAACCGAACACCAGAACGTCCCCGCGGCCGACGGCCCCCCCGCCGGAAGGAAACGTCAGCAGGAGGAACCCGATCGCCGCGAGAGCGAAACCGGCGGCGTTCTCGACCGAAGGAAGCCTGCGGCTGCGCAAATAGGCGGCGAAAGGCGTGAGCACCACGGAAAGCCCCGTCAGAAAACCCGCCTTGGAGGCCGTCGTCCTCGGAATGCCCAGAACCTGGAGCGTCATGCCTCCGGCGAGCAGCAGTCCGACGACGAGACCGTCCCGCCAGACGCCCGGGCTGCGCCGACGGAAAAACAGAAGGGGCGAAAGAAGCGCGAGCGCGATCACGAACCGCCAGAAAAGAAACTGGAGGGGAGGCAAAGACTCCACCACATTCTTGACGACCACGAACGAAGAGCCCCAGACGACGGTGACGCCGATGAGCACCGCGTCGGCTCGCAGCGCTCCCGGCGCGCGAACGCCTGCCGTCTTTTCTGACATGACGGCGACAGGCTAGCAGCTGGAACGCGGGCGGCGAAAGTCGTGTCGCCGCGTCCCGCAACTGCTAGCATCGGCGGCTTGCACGACTCGAGCTCTCGCCCGCGGGTCCGCTTCGCGCCGTCCCCGACCGGATCTCTCCACGTCGGCGGCGCGCGAACCGCGCTCTACAACCTGCTCTTCGCCCGGCGCGAGAGGGGAACATTCCTCCTCCGCATCGAAGACACCGACGTCGAACGCTCACGGGAAGAGCTGTCGGGTCAGATCCTCTCGGCCATGGAGTGGCTCGGGCTCGATTACGACGAGGGTCCGTTCTACCAGTCTTCGCGGACGGACCTCTACCGGTCGGCCATCGAACGCCTCCTGACGGAAGGACGCGCCTACCGCGCGTTCGAGACGGCCGAAGAGCTCGACGTGGAAAGAAAGAAAGCGGACGCCGCGGGGCGCCCGTATCGCTACTCGGGCGCGGGGCGCGAGATCTCTCCCGACGAGAGCGACCGGCGAGCCCGGGCGGGCGAACGGCACGTCGTGCGGCTGAAGATGCCGGCCGAGACGATCGTCGTCGAAGACCTGGTGCGAGGGCGCGTCGAATTTCCGCCCGAGGCGCTGGACGACTTCGTTCTCGTCCGCTCGGACGGACATCCCCTGTACCACTTCTGCGTGTGCGTCGACGACGCGGAGATGCGGATCACCCACGTGCTCCGCGGCGACGACCACCTGGCGAACACGCCCAAGCACGTCGCTCTCTTCGGCGCGCTCGGCGTTCCGGTCCCCGCGTTCGCGCACCTCGGGATGATCCTCGGCACGGACCGCAAGAAGCTCTCGAAGCGGCACGGCGCCGCCGCGGTCGAGGAGTGGCGCGACGCTGGAATTCTTCCCGAGGCGCTCGTCAATTTTCTCGCGCTCCTCGGATGGTCGCCGGGAGAAGACCGCGAGATTCTGTCGCGCGAAGAGATGGAGCGGGAATTCTCAATCGCCCGTATCGGCGCTTCGCCGTCGGTCTTCGACCCCGAGAAGCTCCTGTGGATGAACGCGCAGTATCTCGCCCGGATGCCGGCGGAGGAGATCCTGGCCCGCACAATGCCCTGGCTACACTCGCCGCCCCCGCGAGACGTGGGGCTCGCCGCGATTGACCTGCACCGCACGCGCGCCCGCACGACGATCGAGATGGCCCGGGCTCTCGCCGGCTATGCGGCCGACCCCGCCGAATACGACCCTGACGGAATGAAAAAGCAGGTGAAGCCGGAAACGGCCGCGCAGATGGGAAAGCTCGTCGAGAGACTCGCCGCCGTCTCGGACTGGACGCCGCTACCGCTCGAGGCGGCGCTGCGCGCAAGCGCCGAGGACCAGGGGATCTCCGCCGGCAAGTTGATTCACCCGACCCGCCTCGCGCTGACCGGGGTAACGGTGGGCGCTCCCCTCTTCGACGTGGTCGCTCTTCTCGGAAAGGAAACGGCCCTCCGCCGCCTCCAAAACTTCCTCGCGCGAGTCGACAGGCCGCGCCCTCAGGACTGAGAACTGAGAGCTGACTACTCCTCGAGCCGGTACTCCTCGCGCAGATGGTGAAGGTCCTTCAAGGCGCCGCGGAGCACGGTGATGACCCGCGACACCTCGCGACCGTAGAACTTCATCTCCGCATCGCAGTCACTCAGCCCGTAGACCGCCTCGTCCTTCTCGAGCCGGTCCTTCTCGAACGAGAGCCGCTCGATCAACTCGTCGATCTCCGAGCGCAGGACAAATGAGATGTCACGAACCCCGAGCAAGCGGCTGCACTGCGGGCAGTGAACCTCCTGATTCGACTCTTCCGGCACCGCGTCGATCACAAACTGGCGTTCGCAGCGCGGGCATTCGAAGACTTCCGGAATCATGGCGGACCCAAGTGTACGCGGGGCCGGCGGGAAGTTCGATGGCCCTTTTTTGGGACGCGGCGTTCGCGAAAACCGGACGGCGTGGATGGTCCGCCCGTGCGATTCCGTGCCATCGGCGCGCGTTCAAGGGAGCGTCTCGACTCTCCCGATGCGGTTAGGATTTCGAACCGTTCCACCTGTGCGGCCGAGTGGGCCAGATGATCGACCTCACGGCTTTCGCGCGAGGATCGGGGACGCCAGCTCGATCCGCCAGACGGGACCGTCCGGATAGGAAACGCTCTCCGACCTGACGAAGCCCGGCGCCTCCCCTTCGAGGATCCAGACCGACGCGTCCGGCGGCTGCTTGCCGAGCAGCCGCGCCACAAGCCCCGTGAGGCCGCCGATATCGACGTGTGCCTTGAACCGCGTGACCTTGTAGGACCCTCCTCCGAAGGAGAAACGGTCATCTCCCGCGCGGCTCAGGACGAGCTTCACGAGGCGAGGCTTCGGAGTCGCGGCCACCATCGACACCGTGGTCGCGGTCGCGTCCGGAGCGATGTTCTTGACGAGGGTCAGCGCGAGTCCATTCGCGAGATCGTCGGGGAGGACCATCCGCCTGTCGATGACCCTCTCCGCGCCATCCTTCTCGCTGTGTTTCACGGTGACGCGCCCTCCGATGGCATCAATCGAGACCTCCAGAGGATGCGGAAAGCTCGGCCCGCGCTGGATGAGGTGATCCGTCAGCAGCCGAAACCGGCCCGACTGAGAAAAAACCGCCGTCTCGTCTTGCACCGACCCATCCTTGAAGTGAAACACGAGACGGCTCGAAACCCGGCTGCCACGAGACGTCTGGATGAGGTCCCCGTGGGCGAGGAGTGAACCATCGAGCGAACGAAGGACGAGAAACCCGTGAACGAGCCCCTCCGCATGCCGCACGGAAACCGGCTCGCCCGCGGCCGCCCCGGGCCCAAGAAACCGCCCGACGAGGATGGACACGGCGAGGAACAGGGTTCTCTTCACGCTATGGAAACTATCAGCGTAAAGAGAGATCCAGTCGTTCTTAGTCAATCTCTAGGACGAAAAGCCGCGAAATCCGCCGAGCAGATCCATCCGGGAGCGGCAGCCGAGCGAAAGATCCGGCGCCCCGTCGAGCGCGCATCCCGCGCGACCCGGGCGCGGCGAGGCGCAGCGGAGACGACGAAGTACGCCTCGTCACCCCAACCCTCTTCGGGCGGGAAGGGAGTTGGCGCGTCTCTCAGAATCAACAGCTCGCCGAGTCCTCGCCCGCGGGTGCGCTTCGCGCCGTCTCCGACGGGGTCCCTCCACGTGGGCGGCGCGCGAACGGCGCTCTACACCTTCTCTTTGCCCGCCGCGAGAAGGGCCCGTTCATCCTGCGCATCGAGGACACGGACGTCGAGCGATCCATACACGGGCGCGCGGCGCCGTCCTGTCGGCGGCGCCGCGCTCGAGAACCCTGCGGCCAACTACGGCAGAACGGTGATCGTCCCTTTCATGCCCAGATCGTCATGAAGCGCACAGATGTAAGGGAAGACGCCCGCATGTGTGAACTTCACCCGAAACCGCGTGACGCTCAGAGGCGCCTGCGGGAGACCGATCCGGTCCTGGGGCGCCGCAACGAT
>JBBSGZ010000054.1:0-23060 GCA_038253555.1 Thermoanaerobaculia bacterium | reverse complement strand
GGTTAGGAATCCCGTCCAGACGCGAAGGGTTATCGTCTCGTCATGTCGAACCGTCTCGCGCTCGAGCGCAGCCCCTACCTTCTTCAGCACAAGGACAATCCGGTCGACTGGTACCCCTGGGGACCGGAGGCATTCGCGCGCGCGCGGGAGGAGGAAAAGCCGGTCTTCCTGTCGATCGGCTACTCGACCTGCCACTGGTGCCACGTCATGGAGCGGGAGTCCTTCGAGAACGCCCGCGTGGCCGAGGCGTTGAATCAGGGCTTCGTTTCGATCAAGGTGGACCGGGAGGAGCGGCCCGACGTCGACGACATCTACATGAGCGCCGTCCAGACGATGACGGGGGCAGGCGGGTGGCCCCTCTCCCTCTTCCTGACCCCGGACGCGAGACCCTTCTACGGCGGCACGTATTTCCCGCCGGACGACCGGTGGGGGCGCCCCGGGTTCCTTTCCCTCCTCGGATCCATCGCGAACGCCTGGAAGACGCGGCGGCCGGAGCTCGAGACGTCGGCGGGCGAGCTCCTCGCTCACGTGGCGGCGGCCTCCGAAGGCGTCCCGGGCGGTGGACGGGTCGGGACCGAAGCGCTCGACGCCGCGTTTTCGGAGATGTCCCGGCAGTTCGACGCTCAAAACGGCGGATTCGGCGGCGCGCCCAAGTTTCCTCCCGCGATGCGCCTCGAGCTGCTTTTGAGGCGATACCTCCGCACCCGCGACGCGCGCGCCCGGGAAATGGTCGAAACGACTCTCGAGAAAATGGCGAAGGGCGGGCTCTACGATCAGGTCGGCGGCGGATTTCACCGCTATTCCGTCGACGCGCACTGGCTCGTGCCCCATTTCGAAAAGATGCTGTATGACAACGCGATGCTCGCCCGCATCTATCTCCTGGCCTTTCGCGCGTTTCAAAATCCGGAGCACGCCTCGATCGCGCGCGAGACGCTCGATTACCTCCTCCGCGAGATGACTCCGGCCGGGGGCGGGTTCTTCGCCGCCCAGGACGCCGACTCGGGAGGCGAGGAAGGCACGTACTACGTCTGGACGCCGCGCGAGATCGAGGACGCGCTCGGCGCGGCGGACGCGAAGATCGTCGCGGCGCGCTTCGGCGTGACGGCCGCCGGGAACTTCGAAGGCAAGGCGACCGTCCTGTCCGTCGTCCGTTCGCTTGAGGAGCTTGCTCGCGATTTCGGAAATACGGAGCCGGAAATCGCGGGAGTGCTCGAACGCTCCAGAGTGACGCTTCGTCAGCTCCGCTCGCGCCGCGTCGCTCCCGGCACCGACGACAAGCTCCTGACGGACTGGACCGGGCTCGCGATCTCGGCATTCGCCCTCGGGGGTCAGGTGCTCGGCGAGCCCCGGTACGAAACCGCGGCAAGAGAAGCGGCCGACCGTGTGCTCGAACGGTGCCGCCGCGGACCCGAGTTGCTCCATCGCGAACGGGGCGGCGAAGCGGGAATCTCCGGGTTCGCCTCCGACTACGCGAACATGATCGAGGCGCTGCTCGATCTCTACGAGGCAACCTTCGAGCCCCGTTATTTCCGGGAGGCGATCGCCCTGCAGGAAACCTTCGACGAGAGGTTCGACGACGGCCGCGGTGGCTACGCGCTGACGACGGAAGACCACGGCGGTCTTATCCTGCGTCCACGGGAGATCGTCGACGGCGCCACGCCCTCGTCGAACTCCGTCGCCGCCTCGAATCTCCTCCGCCTCCACGCCTTCACGGGCAACGCGCGCTTCCGCGAAAAAGCGGACGCGATCTTCTCCCTCTTCTCGACCTACCTGACGCGGGCCTCCGCCGCCCTTCCCCGGATGTTGTGCGCCCTCGACCGGGCCGTCCACCCCTCCCGGGAAGTGGTTCTCTCGGGAGAAATTGGCCGTCCCGATTTCGAAGCGCTGCGGGGGATCGTTTCCGCGGACCCGGCCCTCGACCGCGTGGTGGCACATGCGGACCCCGACGGCAGCCTCGCCGGCGTTTCGCCGCTGGTCGAAGGGCGCACGCCGGACGGCGGCCCCGCCCGCGCGTTCGTCTGCAGCGACTTCGCCTGCCAGCTGCCGACTGCCGACGCGGCGGAGCTCGCCGCGGCGCTCCATGGCTGATCGGGCCCACGGGCCACGGACGGGGCTTCGGATCGTGCCTCCCGGCGAGCCCCCGCCGGCGTCCCGGCCGCGCCGTCCGGGCCCCGCCGTGCTGCTCGTTTTCCTCTATGCCGCGCTCTTCGCGGCGGGCCTCTGGTGGTTCCGTGCGAAGAGCCCGCTCTTCCGCCCCCGGGCGGCGGGCCCGTTGGCGCAAACCGCGCGGCCGCCGGGAGCGGCGCCGCTCTCCCCCGTCCCCCTCTCAGACCGCCGGAGAGCGCTCCTCGCGGGCGAGGGACTTTCAGGGGCCACAGCGGAAAAGTATTCGCGGCGGATCGCGGCGGAGAAGTGCACCTGCGGATGCGATCTCGCGGTGAACGTGTGCCTCGCGCGGGACGCGTCGTGCACGCGGAGCCCGGAGATCGCGGAGCGGATCCGCGATTCGGTCCGATGAGCCTTGAAACGGGGATTCTCCTCGACCGGCGCTTCCGGGCGCACGAGGCGCCGTACGAACATCCTGAACGCCCCGACCGGCTCGCCGCCATCGAGTCGCGCCTCGAACGGGACGGGCTCGCGGCGCGCTGCCGGCGGATCCCCGCCCGGGAAGCGACCCGTGACGAGCTGCTCGCCGTCCATACTCCGCGTCTCGTCCTCGAGATCGACGCGACGGCCGGCCGCCCCTATACGTCTCTCGACCCCGACACGTACGCCTCCCCGGGTTCCGCCCTCGCGGCGCGGCTTGCGGCAGGAGGACTCGTGGACCTGACGCTCGGAGTCCTGCGCGGAGAGCTCCGGAACGGTCTGGCACTCCTCCGGCCACCCGGCCACCACGCCGAAGCCGATCGGGCCATGGGTTTCTGCCTGTTCAACAACGTGGCGGTCGCGGCAAGGGCCGCGCAGAAAGATGCGGCAAAGGCGCGGAAAGGGATCCCGGCGAAGTCCGCTGCGGTGGAACCGGCGCGCATCCTCATCGTGGACTGGGACGTCCATCACGGCAATGGAACCCAGAACACGTTCTACGAAGACGCCAGCGTCCTCTACTTCTCGACCCACCAGTGGCCCTTCTACCCCGGGACGGGCGCCATCACAGAAACGGGCGCTTCGCGAGCCGCGGGACGAACGATCAACGTGGGCTGGCCCGCGGGACGCGGCGACGCGGACCACCTCGCCGCCTTCGACGATCTCCTCCTGCCCGTAGCGCGGGAGTTCGCGCCCGATCTGGTCCTCGTCTCGTGCGGTTTCGACGCCGCGCGCGGAGACCTTCTCGGGCAGCAGCTTCTCTCCCCGGGGGGATACGCCGCGATGACGTCGCGTCTTCAGTCCCTCGCCTCGGGGAAGGTCGTCCTCGCCCTCGAGGGCGGCTACGCGCTCGACGCCATCGCGGCGTCGGCCGCCGCCTGCCTTCAGGTCCTTCTCGGGGACGCCGGTGAAGAGCCGGACGAGGGCGCGCCCTCGCCCGCGGCGCGACAGATCATCGCCGAGGCGAGGGAGGCCCAGCGGCCGTTCTGGAGGGCGCTCCAGACCGGGAACGAGGAGCCGCGGTCCGCGAATCGCCGGACCCGGGACGGGCATTAACGCCCGTCCCGCCCTTCGCCCTTCGCCCGAAACGCTACTTCAGCAGATTCTCCTGCATGAAGACGACGGTGGCATAAAACTGAAAGTCCTGATTTCGCTTCTTCGCGAACCCGTGTCCTTCATCCTTCGCCATCAGGAACCAGACCGGAGCGCCGTTCTTGCGGACGGTCGCCACCATCTGCTCCGACTCGTTCCTGGGGACACGCGGGTCGTTCGCCCCCTGGATGACGAAGAGGGGTTTCGTGATCTTCGAGGCCGAGGTCAGGGGCGAGATCTTCTGGAGGAACTCCCGCATCTTCGGATCGCGTTCGTCTCCATATTCGACGCGGCGCAGGTCCCGCCGATAGGCCTCGGTCTTTTCCAGGAACGTCACGAAATTCGAAATCCCGACCACGTCCAGCGAGCAGCGGATCCGGTCGTTGTACGCGACGGCCGAAGCGAGCGTCATGAATCCGCCGTAGCTGCCGCCGGTGATCATGATGCGGTCGGAGTCGAGGTCCGGGCGGGTCCGGATCCAATCGAGGAGCGCGCCGATGTCTTTCACGGAGTCCTGGCGGAGCATCCCGTTGTCGAGCTTGGAATAGCTCTTTCCAAAGCCGGTCGAGCCCCGCACGTTCGGATAGATCACGGCCGCGCCGAGCTCGTTTAAGAAATAGTTCGTGCGGCCGAGATACCCCGGGCGGGACTGCCCCTCGGGGCCCCCATGGATGTTCACGATCACGGGCCGCTTGCCTGAAAATCGCCCGCCCGGCTTGTAGAGGAAGCCGGAGATGGACTTTCCGTCGAAGCTCTTCCACCGCATCAGTTCCGGCTCGCTGAAGCTCTCCGGGTTCAATCCGCCCGTCTCGCTCTCCGTCCAGCGCTCGAGCTTGCCCGTCGCCGCATCGAAGGAGTAAACGTCAGAGGGCGACCGCGCGCTCGAGAAGCTGAACCCCAGGTCGTGACCGTTCTCGTGCCATTTCAGCGACGACAGCGTGCCGAGCGGGAGGCCCGGCACGCGCGCTTCTTTTCCGGATGCCACGTCGAGGACCCGGACGACGCCCGCGCCCTCCTCGTCGGTGACGTAGGCGATGCGCTTCCCGTCGCGGGTGACGTCGAACTCCTCGACGTCCCACGGGATGCTGGGCGTGAGCACGGTCTGCTGTCCCGAAGCGAGGTCGAGCCGGACGAGACGATGGAACTCCGCCCCGCGATCCGTCGTGGTGTAGACCGCCGTCCCGCTCGGAAGAAACTTTCCGCTGCCGTACGAGACCTTCTCGCCCGCGCCCTTTGGCGTCACGAGCGTTTTGACGCCCGTCGCCGCGTCCACGACCCAGAGGTACGACTCGTTGATGGAGATCCCCTCGACGACGAGCAATTTTTTCGCGTCCGGCGACCAGTCTGCGACTCCCCAGCCTCCGCCGGAGAGCTCCGCGAGCCGCCGGTCCGTCTTCGGGTCCGACGGGTCCTGGACGTAGAGGTCGGTGTCCTGCCCGTTGCGTCGCGTCGAGCTGTAGGCGATCGACTTGCCGTCGTGCGACCAAACCGCGCCGCCGTTTCGCGACTTTCCGTCCGTGAGGAGCGTCACGGCGCCGGTTGCGACGTCGTCGCGGTAGAGCTGATAGAACTCTCCGCCCCCGGTGTCCTTGGAGAACACGAAGGACTCGCCCCGCGACGGCTGAAACGCGGCCGCTCCGACCCGATCCGGAAAAAACGTCAGCTGGCGGCGGGCCCCGCCGGGCATCTTCACGAGGTGAACCTGCGGGGTGTCGGCGAACCGTGTCGTGATCAACATCTCGCGGCGGGTCGGGTGCCAGCTGTCGAAACCCGCGGAACGGCTCTCCGCATAGGGCCGTACCGCGTCGGCGATCGCGGCCGGGATCGCCGGCACGCCTTCCACCAAGAGGTTTTCATTGGGAACGATGGAAGCCGGCTGCGCGGCGACGAAAGACGCCGAGAGCGCGGCGATCAGACCGAAAGCGGAAAATTTCATACGGGTCCTCTTCTTCTCGCGATTCTAATGCGCAGGACCCGGGCCGGAGCCGCGGCAGCGCCGATTCCTCTTCCCTTCACGGGGAGAGCGGGTACACTCAGGAAGCTCCAAAATGAACCACTCCATCCCCCGGGCGGGCGCCTGGCGCCTGCGCACGTCGGTCGTGCGCCTCGCGACGTTCGCCACTCTGCTGCTGCCGTCGTACGCGCTGCTCGCGTATGTGCTGCTCCCCGCCGCCTGGAGACGTCCGGCGAGCCGCGTCCTGCAGCCGCCCGCCGAGCGCGTCACCTTCACGCACGAAGGAATTCCGTCCGACCCCCTGAACGTGGCGCTGATCGGGAGCTGCGAGTCGGTCATCGATGCCATGCGGTCCGCCGGGTGGAAGCTCGCGGACGCGATCACCTTCCGTTCGGGACTCCGGGACGCCCACAGCGTGCTCTTCGACCGGCCGTACGAAACCGCGCCAATGAGCACCCAGTACCTGTGGAACCGCCCTCAGGACCTCGGATTCGAGAAGACCGTCGGCGGAAGCCCCCGCCGCCGTCATCACGCCAGGTTCTGGCGGACCCCATCCCCGATCGGCTCGTCGGCGGCCCTGTGGATCGGCGCCGCCACATACGACCTGACTGTCGGCGTCAGCTATCGCACCGGCGAGGTCATGCATCACATCGACGAAAACGTGGACGCTGAGCGCGCGCGCCTGTTTTCGGACCTGGCCGGCGCCGGCCGCCTGGCCCGAATCTCCCGCGTCGAGAATTACCGTGCCTCCGGAACGGGCCAGAACGGCGGCGGCGACGACTACCGCACCGACGGTGCGATCCTGATCGGCACGATTACCCGCTGACCGCAGGGCAGGCGGAGCTCGGATCGGACCTCTGCGAAGAGGCGCCCGAGCGCCGATCAGTCGGTTTCTTCGGCCTGGGACCGAAGCAGGTCCGACAGGTCGTAGGAGCCGCTCGCAAATTGCAGGGTCAGCTGACCCGATTCGAAAAGGGTCCGCTCGAGCGCCAGGTCGATTCCCGGCGGCATCCAGTCGTTCAGGTTCACCACCATGATGCGGTCATCGGGGTAAAACGTCAGCAGCCCCGGCGGCGCCTTCTGGACGATGTAGTGCAGGATCTGGTCGGGGATCGGAATGAACGAGAGCGCCTGCACTTTGTCGAGGACGAACGCCAGGAAGCCGTCCTTCAGACGCAACTGAGACAGGGTCGCCTTGGCCGACAGAGGAACGCCGAAACGATGCACGACAGCGGTCGCGGCAAGCTCGCCCGGTGTGACCGCGATCCTCAGGTCCTTCAAATCGGGGATGCGCGCCACCAGCCGCTGGACGAAAGCGTTCAAAGTCCGCTCGTCGAAGATCAGGGACAAACCGCTCCAGCGAACCCGTCCCTCCTCGAGCGGGGCGGACGGGAGAATTTCCGCCGCGGCGTTGTTGTCCATCTCAAAAGATTGTAACGCCGCGGGCGGGGAGAACATTCGCCTCTCGCCTCTCGCCTCTCGCCTCTCGCCTCTCGCCTTAAAAAAGATACGCCAGCGCAAACCCCACCTGCGCCGCCATCATGAGCAGGTACATGTGCGTCCACGCCGGGTGGTTCTCCGTCCGCGCGAGCTCGTCGGGGTCCCGCACCAGAAGCCGCGCCGCCCATGCCCCCCAGAGCGCCAGGCCGAACCCGAGCGCCGTCAAGAGCGTCCGGTTTCCGGTCAGGAGCGCGGCGCTGCCGTGACGGCCCGGCAGCCACGCGAAGAGAGGGATCAGGAGCCACGGGAGCACGAAGAAGGGCGCAATCATCCACGCGGCGCGGCGCACGCCGAAGCGGAGAGGCAGCGTGATGCAGCCGTGGGCGCGGTCGCCGTCCATGTCGGAGAAGTCCTTGGTGGATACCCCGCCGAGCAGAAACAGGGCGAAGATGCCGCCGATCGCCCACGCCTCTAGCGAGGCGACGCTCGCGATGAACGCCCAGCCGGCCACCTTGAGAAGTCCGCCCCGGGGGATGGCAATCGTGACGCTAGCGGCGAGCCAGTGCCGCTTCGTCCGACCGAACGCGGGGAACGAATACACGAGGGTCGCAAGGGCGCCGATGCAGTAAATAAAAAAAGCGGCATGCAGCGGGGCGGGCGCCGAGAGCCGGTCGGCGAGGCGGCTGTAGGGATACGGGACCACGATCCACGTCGGGAGGATGGCGGCCGCGTAGAGCAGCGACGCTGCTTGCCATGCGCGGCGGATGGAGATCTCCCCCGTCACGAGGGGTCGCTGGGGCTTGTTGCGCCGGTCGATCTCGAGGTCCGCGATCTGGTTGACGACGTTGGACGCCGCGTTCATCGCGGAGGCGCAGAGCGAGCCGATCGCCACGGTGGCGAGGACCGCCCACGTGATCCGCCGCGCGGGGTCGGGATTGTGGGAGGAGCCGAAAGCGCACACGGCCCCCGAGACGATCCCCAGCAGAGGCGGCAGCAGGGTGAACGGGCGGGCGAGCCGCAGGTAGCGCTTCACCGGGTGCGCCCTCGTGTCCGGGTCTTCAACTCTCGAAGGGCAGATAGATTCTGCCGAGGGTCAGGGACATCGCGGTCTCCGCCGCCATGGCCGCGCCGACGAACGTGTTCATCGCATTGGCGAACTCGTGGTCCAGACGGAACCCCCGGCGGGCACCGAGGTCCGCGAGCAGACTCTCGCAGAGAGACCCCGCCACACCGGCTGCGGCAACGACCCACACCAGCGACAGGGGGATCAATCCCGCGGCGAACCCGATACCGCCGATCGCGAGCGCCCCCGCCGCCCCGGCGAGAGTGCCCTGCCAGGACACCGCGCCCGGGGTCCCCGGCGCGACTCTCCGGGCGTCGAGAAGAGAAACGGGGTTCCGTCCGGCGAGGCTCCCCACCTCCGTGCCGAGCGTATCGGCCAGGGCGGCGGCCCAGGCGGCGGTGAAAGCCGCAAACGCGGCGTCCGGAAGAAAAGGGCGCCGGCCCGCGGCGACGAGAAGAATCGCAACCGCCACGCCGCAGTTGGCGAAGACGTGGCGAACACCTCTCCGGCCGCCCTCCGCCTGTTCGGTGCCGCGGTCGGATTTCGCCGCCCAACCGAGCTTCGTCGCCGCCGTGCCGATCGCAAAGAAGGCCCAGAGAAGCTCGTAGGCGCCCCAGCCGCCGATCACGAGCAGAAGCGTTCCGACCACGAATCCGGCGGCGGCGCCGGAACGAGAAACGACCCCAAGCCGCGCCATCACGAGCGCCAGCACCGCGTTCAGAGCGACGGCGACGACGACGTTCCCCGCGAAGCCCGGGTAGGAAACGAGAAGCTCGAAGGCCCGCGGTCCCGCGGCGAGCGAGCCCCAGAGAACGAGGGACGCGGGAAGAGGCGCGACGAGGTTGTCCTCGACGCCGGTGTGGAGCGACTCGAGAAAGGCGAAGGCGGCGGCGGCGGCTCCGACAGCACCGGCGGCGCCGCTGGCCGGGCCGGGGGACACGAACCGGAAGAAGAAGAGCCCCGCCCCCAGGGAGACGGCGAAGTTGGCGGCGAGACCGGCCCAGGTCTTCTCCGCGTTCCAGGGCAGGCGCGGCCCGCCGGCCAGACGCCCCGCGATTGCCGCGGCCGGGTCCCCGAACGCGAGCATGCCCCATAGGGACGCGGCGATCTCGAGATGGTGCCGGTAGAGGAGGACGAGCGCCAGGACGGACGCCGCGTAGGCGACGATGCCGGTGTCCCGGGGCCGGGACGGGTCGCGATAGATGGCGCGTCCGATTCGCGGCATCGCGAACAGGTTGAAGAGCAGCGCCGCGAGGGCCAGAAGCGCCGCCCCGCGCCAGTCGAGGACCGCGAGGAGGAGCGCGAAGAGACCCATGGCCGCATGAACGGCCTTGCGCTTGCCGTCGGGCGTCAAGACCTCAGGCCTCCGGCCGCGAGCGCGCCGCCAGGTATTCCGCGAGCGCGTCGCGCCAGGGTCGGATCGCCCTCCCCGTCGCGCTCTCGTACCGGCGGGTGTCGAGAACCGAGTAGGCGGGTCGCGCGGCCGGCCTCGCCAGGGACGCCGCGTCGATCGCCCGAACGGCCACGTTTCCCCGGCCGGCGAGAGAGACGATCTCCAACGCAAACTCGAGCCAGCTCGCCTCCCCGGCGTTGGCGAAATGGTAGAGGCCTGAGCTTCTAGAAAGAAGGAGGGCGACGATGGCATCGGCGAGATCGGGCGTGGCGGTCGGGCGCCCCCTCTGGTCGTGGACGACCGAAAGCTCGGCGCGTCCCGACTCGATCTGACTCAGGATGGCCTCGACGAAATTCCAGCCGGACCGGCCGAACAACCAGGAGCTGCGCACGACGAGCGCATTCGGAGCGCGCAGCGCCGCCTCCTCGCCGGCGCGCTTCGTGCGGCCGTAGGCGGAGAGGGGATGGGGTTCATCGTCCTCGGTGTAGGGGGAGCCCTTGACACCGTCGAAGACGAAGTCGGTCGAGACGTGGACGAGCTGAACCGAACGCGCGAGGCATTCCTCCGACAGGATCTCGACGGCTTCGGCGTTGACCGCGTGCGCGCGCGGATCGGTCTCGCTGTCATCCACCCTGGTGTATGCAGCGCAATTGACGACCACGTCCGGGAACGTCTCCCGCAGCGTGCGCGACAGAGCGGAGGAGTTGGTGACGTCCAGGTCCGCGCGCGGGCGGGGGATCACCTGGAACCCGGCGCGAGCGAGGGCGGGAACGACGTCCGACCCGAGCATCCCGGCGGCCCCGGTCACCAGTGCCCGCCGCGGAATCGCGAGCGCCGTGTGTCCGGCCAGCGTCTCGGGGATCGGAGAGGCCGCCGGAGCGGAGCTCATGAGAAAAAAGGCGAAAGGCGAACGGCGAAAGGCGAGGAGGGAAAGGCGTTGGACACTCGGCGCTCCGCGCTCTGCAGCGTCAGCGGTGACCGGCTGGCTCTTTCGCCGTCGCCGAGGAGGTGGCGAGCCGGTCTCCATACTGCGTGCGGTAGTACTCGCGATAGGCAGCGTCCTTCTCCTTCACGGGCCGCCACCAGTCCTCCCGGTCGCGGTACCAGGAAACAGTCTCCGAAAGCCCGCGCTCGAAGGGCGTTCGACTGGTGAACCCGAGACGCGCGAGCTTCGAGGCGTCGAGAGAGTACCGGCGGTCGTGACCGGGACGGTCGTTGACGAAGCGGATGAGGCTCTCGGGTTTCTTGAGCTCCCGCAGGACCTGTCGCGTGATCTCGATATTTTCGGCCTCGTTGCCCCCGGCGACGTTGTAAACCTCGCCCGGCTCGCCTGCGTCGAGCAAGAAATCGATCGCGGCGGCATGGTCGCGCACGTAGAGCCAGTCGCGCACATTCCGGCCGTCGCCGTAGAGAGGCAGGGGCTGGTCGTCGATGGCGTTCGTGACGAAGAGCGGGATCAGCTTTTCCGGATACTGGTAGGGCCCGTAATTGTTGGAGGCCCGGGTGATCACGACCGGCACGCCGTACGACGCCCAGTAGGAATAGGCGAGCCGGTCTCCCCCCGCCTTGGACGCCGAGTAGGGGTTCCGCGGATTCAGGGCCGACTCCTCCGTAAAAGAGCCCTCGGCGATCGACCCGTACACCTCGTCGGTCGAGATCTGCACGAAGCGGCGGACCTCCCGGCGGCGTGCCTCCTCCAGGAGCACGAAGACTCCCCGCACGTCGGTCTCGATGAACGACGCGTCGCCGAGAAGCGAGCGATCCACGTGGGTCTCCGCGGCGAAGTTCACGACGTCCGTGCAGCCGTCCATCGCGGCGCGGACCGTCTCGGCATCCGTGATGTCGCCGTGGATGAACTGATAGTTGGGCCGCTGCTCGACGTCCGCGAGGCTGGCGGGATTGGCCGCGTAGGTCAGCTTGTCGAGGTTGACGACCCGCACGCCGTCGCCCCGCGACTCTAAGATCTGACGGATGAAATTGGATCCGATGAAGCCGGAGCCGCCCGTGACCAGGATCTTCATACGATTCCGATCTCCGAGTTGTCGCCGATCAGAAAGCGGTGCACGCGGGGCCGCTCGGCGCCCGGGTGAATCCGCACATTGGTGCCGATCAAGGAATCCGCGATGCGGCCGGGGATACTCACGACGTGGGACCCGCGCAGGATGATCGAGTTTTCGATTTCGCAGCGGTCGATCAGGCAGTCGGGCCCGATGGCTGTGTATGGCCCCACGTAGGCGTCGCGAATCTCGGAGCCGGCGCCGATGATCGCGGGACCGCGGACGATACTGCGGACGAGCTTTGCGCCCTCCTCCACCACGACTTTGCCTTCCACCCGGCAGCCCGAGTCGACACCGGGATTCCCATTTGCCGTGAAGGTGTCGAGAATGATGCGATTGGCCTCGAGCATGTCCTCGATCTTTCCCGTGTCCTTCCACCAACCGGACACGAGGTGCGGGTGGACGGTCTTCCCGTGGTCGATGAGCCATTGAATCGCGTCCGTGATCTCGAGCTCGTTGCGCGCGCTCGGCCGGATCGCGTTGACAGCCTCCCAGATGGTGTCGTCGAACATGTAGACGCCGACGAGAGCGAGGTTCGAGCGGGGCGATTTCGGCTTTTCCGTCAGACGGAACACGCGGTCTCCGTCGAGCTCGGCGACACCGAACTGCTCCGGGTTCGGCACCTTTGCGAGCAGGATCTGGGAGTTGCACCCGATGCGCCGGTACTCGTCGACCAGGCTCGAAATCCCGTCCGCGATCAGATTGTCTCCGAGGTACATGACGAAGGGAGATCCCCGCAGAAACTTTTCGGAGATGAGAACGGCGTGCGCGAGGCCGCGGGGAGCGTCCTGCTCGATATAGGTGATTTCGGCGCCGAAGCGGCTTCCGTCGCCGAGCGCCGCCTGGATCTCCTCCCGGGTGTCCCCGACGACCACGCCGATCTCGCGGATCCCGGCGGCGACGATCGCCTCGACGCCGTAGAAGAGGACCGGCTTGTTCGCGACGGGGACGAGCTGCTTCGCCCGCGTGTAGGTCAGCGGGCGCAGGCGGGTGCCTTTGCCGCCCGACAAAATCAAGCCTTTCATGGACGGACGATCATAGCGGACAAGCGGGCGCTCCGGGCTGGGCGCTCGGCGCCGGGCGGCGGCTTCCTGGGGAATCGTCTTCGCTCGGCGCCGGGCGCCTCACGCCCGGCGCACTCTTCCTCATGGTCCAAAGATCCGATCGACACTCTGATGCAGGTCGAGCAGAGTGCCGATGTCCTTCAGGTTGACGACGAACCTGATGTCGCGGCGGGTGCTGGGCGGAAGCCGCAGCTGACGCAGCTCGATGAAAACCGTGTAACAGGACGCGCGGTATGCGACCAGCGTCCGGTCCTCGAGCAGCAGGTTCTGGCGCGCGTCGTAATTTAACTGCGTGTCGACGCGAAACCACTTCGAGAGCTCGATTCCCGCGGCCAGTCGGAACTGGTCGGAATTCGGGGAGGGCGACCCCGCCGGGAGTGGGGCGGCCAGAATCGGCCGGCTCGCGAACCAGGTCGCATTGATGAAGCTCGTCTTCAGGCTGTACGCCGCCGACACCGACGTGCCTGTCACCTGCGACGCGCCGGCGTCGTACGAGAGCCGGCCGTCGAGATGGAACCCGGGGCCCGGCGCGACCCGGAGAGTGGCTTCCACGGGACCGGTCCGCGAGATCAGGGGGTTTGCGAACGTGGTTGCGCTCGGGATCGGGCTTTGCGGAAGAGTGAAGGCGCGAGTCTGGGCGAGCTCGAACGAAGCCACCTCCTCGGCGGCGGGAGCCTTTGGATCGGCCGCGCGGGCGAGCAGGCGGTTGACGAGTGCGTAGCGCACCTGGTTTTGTCCGAGCTGCAGGTCGACTTCGTCGAAAGAGGGGATCCGCTCGGGGTCGCCGACTTCGGAGACAAAGGTGTAATCGATCCGCGGCTCGATCACGTGCTTGAACTTGCCGAACCGCCCGATGGAAACGTCGAAGATCCGGGAGAACGAGGGCCCGACGATCGAGAGCCCCGCCTCCCCGTATTCGCGGTGCAGGGACTGTCCGACGAATCGGCTCTGCGTGGCGGCATCGGTTGAGTCGGTGTACTCGGTGAAGCGGCCTCCGCCCCGCGCGGTGATCGACAGCCAGGGAATCCGCTTCCACGGGAGCGATAGAGTGGGGTGGATGTCGAACCGCCCGTAGTCTCCCCGCGGCAGCCCGGGGCCTCGGTTCAGGTAAAGCCATGAGGCCGAGGACTCGAGCGAGAAGAACAGCGGCGTGTTTCCGACGCGCGACGTCCGCCGGAAGAATTCGGCGCTGGGCAGCCGTTCGGAAACGATCGTCGTGCCGAAGAAAGTCTCCGCCCGCTCGAACCGGATGTTCAGCGAATCGTCTCCGAAGTTCTTCGACAGAAAAGCGCGAGAGAGAATCTGCCGCGCAGAATTCAACGCGAAGGAGCGCTCCAGATCCTGGAGGTACTCCGGGTCCGAATAGTCCCGCAGCGCGAGCACACCGCGAAATCCGCCGGGCAGATCGTCCGAGACGTGATCGACGCGATACTTCCAGCGGTTCTTCGTCCGCCGGGTAAACACTCCGGTCGTGCCGTCCGGAAGCGTGCAGAAACCGGTCTTCCCCGGCGCCTGATCGATCGGAACGCAGACGGTCGCGTCCGTGTCGTGGATCCCATAACCCTGGAACAGCCCCGCGGACTCCGGGCTCGGGGTCCAGCGGAACTCCTCGCCGACGCCGACGGAGCCCTTCGAGTAGAGATCCAGGTTCGAGGTCAGGTCCGTCGAGCGCCCGGTGACCCAGTAGTGCGTCAGTCCGAGGTAGGCGCCCCGCGAGCTGTACCCGGCGCCCGGCACGAGCATGCCCGAGGCGCGGTCCTCCTTTGTCGGCCAGATGAGGTACGGGGTCCAGAGAAGCGGCACGGAGCCCGCGCGAAACGAGACGTTCTTCAGCCGCGCGTAGTCGTCGAGTGTGACGATCGCCTCCGCCATGCGGAAGGACCAGGATGGCTTCGGGATGTCGCAGGCGGTGAAGAGCCCGTCGTGGATGCGGTACGTCGCGTCCCCGATCTTCTCGATCGACTGCGCGATCACGTGGTACGCGGGAGAAAGATCGGCCGTCGCGTCTTCCATCCGCCCCGTCTTCGCTTCGAGCTGGAAGGTTCCGCGCTTGCCGGAGAGCCGCGTCGGTCCCTGGTCGATGATGACGTGGCCTTCGAGCGTCGCGGTCCTGGTTGGAAAATCGTAGTGCGCGGCGTCGGCCCGGATCTTCACGTCCTGGTACTCGATGACGACCTCGTCGGACCCGTCCCAGGAGACGTCTTTCTCGTAGTGCACCGGTTTCTTCGTGTAGAGCCGGACCTCTCCCCCCTTCGTGGGCGGCCGGAATCTGACCTGGAAGTTCGGGCGAACCTTGAACTGGCCTTCGAAGGGATCCGCCGAGCCGAAGGGGTCCTGCGCGAGCACGGAGGAGCAGGCGAAGAGGAATACGAGAACGAGGGCGGCGAAAACGCCTGTCGGGACACGCCGGGGCGCGGCCCTCACGCCGGGATCGGACGCACGTCGGACGCGACCCGGAACGCGGCGTCGGTTTTCGCCCGGATCTCCGCTTCTCCCACCCCGGGGGCGAGCTCGATTAAGACGAGCTCGTGCTTCTGACGGTCCACGTCGAAGACGCAGAGGTCCGTGATGATTCGATCTACGCAGCCCCGGCCCGTCAGCGGCAGCGTGCATCGGCCGAGGATCTTCTTCTCCCCCGAACGCGCGGTGTGCTCCATCGTCACGACGAGCCGGCGGGCGCCCGCCACGAGGTCCATGGCACCGCCCATCCCCTTCACCATCTTCCCCGGAATCATGTAGTTCGCGATCGAGCCCTCCTCGTCCACCTGCATCGCGCCGAGGATCGACAGGTCCACGTGTCCGCCTCGGATCATCGCGAAGGAGTCCGCCGAAGAGAAGTACGAAGCGCCGGGCAGCACCGTCACGGTTTCTTTGCCAGCGTTGATGAGATCGGGGTCGATCTCAGCCTCCGTCGGGTAGGGACCGAGGCCCAGGATCCCATTCTCCGACTGCAGGATCACCTCCATGCCCGCCGGAATGTGGTTCGCGACGAGCGTCGGCATGCCGATTCCGAGGTTCACCGTGTACCCGTCTTTGAGCTCTAAGACCGCGCGCCGGATGATGCCTTCCCGGTCGAGCACGGTCAGGCCGTCTTTCTCACGGTCCGCCGTTCGATCCGTTTTTCGCGCGGCGCCACGACGACGCGCTGGACGAAAATCCCGGGCGTGTGGACGTTTTCCGGATCGAGATCCCCCACGTCGACCAGCTCCTCGACCTCCGCGATCGAGATTTTTCCCGCCGTGGCGGCGACCGGGTTGAAATTGCGCGCGGCGCGGCGATAAACGAGGTTGCCGAGGCGGTCGCCCTTCCACGCGGCGACCAAGGAAAAGTCGCCGACGATGCCGCGTTCGAGGACGTATTCGCGGCCGTCGATGGCCCGAGTCTCCTTGCCTTCCGCCACGAGGGTCCCGACGCCGGTCGGCGTGAAGAACGCGGGAATGCCGGCGCCGCCCGCCCGCATTCTTTCCGCGAGCGTCCCCTGGGGCACGAGCTCGACTTCGAGCTCGCCGCTCAGGTATTGCCGCTCGAATTCGCCGTTCTCCCCGACGTAGGAGGAGACCATCTTGCGGATCTGGCGATTCCCCAGCAGGAGGCCGAGCCCCCAGCCGTCCACTCCGCAGTTGTTCGAGACCGCCGTCAGGTTGGAGACCCCCCGCCGCCGGAGCGCCGCGATCAGGTTCTCCGGGATGCCGCACAGCCCGAATCCTCCGACGACGAGCGTCGCGCCCTCCGGAACGTCGGCGACCGCCTCGTCCGCGTTCGCCACGACCTTGTTGATCACTCCGGGATCATAACCGTCGGCACTCGTCCCACATCGCGGCGACCCCCCCAATTTCTCCCTCTCCCCGCGCTCGGGGAGAGGGTTGGGGTGAGGGGCCCGCAGGCAGGCGGAGCGCACTCGCCGGTGAGGGGATCCCGTCACGTCCCTCTGCCCGCGCTCGGGGAAAGGCTTATGGTGAGGAGACGGTAGAAGTGAAGCTGAAAATCACGGTGGCGCCCGCCTCGGTTTACCGCCGGCCGGCGGCCGCGATGAACTCGACGGCGTCGAGATCCTCGGACGCGCCGGGCACGGAGCGGAGTCTTTCGAGGGCGGTCTCTCCGAAAGGAGAAGGGGAAAACCGGACGGCCTCGATCCGGGGGACTTCGAATTCGCACGCCTCGAAGAGATCGATCAGCGTGCGCCGCGTGAAGAAGCGGACGTGAGTTCCCGACAGGATGGAATAGGGCACGTAGTCGAATCGGCCCCGCAGCAGGTCCGAGATCACGGACCAGTGGCCGACGTTCGGCACCGAGGCGATCACGGCGCCCCGTTGAGAGAGCCAGGGTCTGACGCGGAGAAGCGCCGCGGAAGGATCCTCGAGGTGCTCCAGAACGTCTCCAAAAAGAATGGCGTCGAACCGGCCCTCGAAGTCCTCCGAGACCGCCTCGAGCGGCATTGTCAGAACGCGGTCGTAGCGCCGCGCCGCCTCGGCGGCGTCTTCCGTGTCCGGTTCGATCCCGACGATCTCGGAGACACCCGCGCGGCGGAGCGCCGCGGCGGTAGCGCCGCGGGAGCATCCGACGTCGAGCACCGCGCGAGAGCCCTCCGGGATGCGCGCCGCGAGGTCCTCGCGCGCCTGGCCGTCCATTTCGCCGTATCGGTGCAGGTACGCTCCCGGGTCGACGCGGACCCGCCGGCCGAGGACCGCGGCGCGCTCGACCGCCGCGTCGAGCGGAAGATCCGGGGGAAAGCCGTGCAGCGCCTGGCGACGCGCGGCAAAGACCGGCGATCGGATGGGCCCATCCCGCCGCAGGTCCCCGCCCTTCGCGGCGACCGCCCTCGCCGCCTCTTCGAGGAGCGACGGCGTGTGGTACGGGAACGGAGGCTCGGATCGCGCCGCCTCCGACCACGGTTCGTTCGAGACGGGTACCGCTACGTCCGCCTCGCCCGACTCGACGAGGTTCAAGAGCCGCCGCGCCGCGAGCGAGGGAAGGTACGCCTCCGGGTCGGCCTGCACCAGAACGAGGGGACTCTTTCCCTCGAGATCGGCGACCGTGGGACGGACCCCGCGGCGCCAGGTCCGACCGGCTGCAGGCAGCGCCATGAGGCAGCGACGCGCGAGGCGCCACGCCCAGAGGGATTCCGCTTCGAACCGGGGAACGCCTCCGAGCAGAACGTCGAACGGAATCTGTCCGTCGCCCGCGTCCCGCCCGCCGTTTCCCGTCTCTCGACTTCCTCCCCGGTCCGCGTCGTTCGTCAGACGGCCTCGAGGAGCATCGCGGTGGCTTCTCCGCCGCCGATGCAGATGGCGGCGATCCCGCGCTTCTTGCCCTCCCGGCGCAGAGCATGGACGAGAGTCGTCAGAAGTCTCGCGCCCGACGCGCCGATCGGATGGCCGAGCGCGACCGCGCCGCCTGAGATGTTCACCCTGGCCGGATCGAGATCGAGTTCCCGGATCGCCGCCATCCCGACGGCCGCGAACGCCTCGTTCACCTCGAAGAGGTCGATGTCCGGGGCGGTCAGGCCCGCCCGGTCGAGGAGTTTGCGCACGGCGCCGATGGGAGCGGTGGTGAACCACTCCGGCTCCTGCGCCACACCGCACCAGCCGACGATGCGGGCCAGCGGCCGGATGCCGAGCGCCGCGGCCTTCTCCTCGGAGGCGAGGACCAGCGCCGCTGCCCCGTCGTTAATCTTGGAGGAGTTCGCGGCGGTGACGGTGCCGCCCTCTTTCTGGAAGGCGGGCTTTAAGCCGGCCATCTTGTCGAGCGGGGCGGCGAACGGCTCTTCGTCCGTGTCGACCACCGTGGGCGGCCCTTTTTTCGCGGGCACTTCGACCGGAACGATCTCTTCGGCAAACAGCCCGCGTTTCGAGGCGTCCTGCGCACGGCGATACGACTCGAGGCTGTAGGCGTCCTGCTCCTCCCTCGTGAAGGAGTACTTCGCGACGCACTTCTCGGCGCAGTTGCCCATGTGCACGTCGCTGTAAGGGTCCCAGAGGCCGTCCTTGATCATCGAGTCCACGAGCGCGCCATTGCCCATCCGATACCCCGTCCGCGCGCGCTCCAGCAGATACGGCGCGTTCGACATGGACTCCATCCCCCCCGCGATCGCGATGTCGTACTCCCCCGCGATGATGGCGTTTGCCACGTCCATCGCGGCGCGCATCCCGGACCCGCACACCTTGTGAACGGTCACGCAGGGAACCGTATTGGGAATGCCGGCTCCGAGAGACGCCTGTCGCGCCGGGGCCTGGCCGAGCCCGGCCTGAAGGACGTTGCCCATGACGACGGCCTCGATCCTCTCCGGCGCGACTCCCGATCGCGCGAGAACTCCCCGAATCGCGGCCGACCCGAGCGCGGGAGCGGAGAGGGACGAGAGCTTGCCGAGAAAGGATCCCACGGGAGTCCGCGAAGCGCCGAGGATCACCACGTTTTTCATACCGGGCATACTAACGTCGCTTCCGCTACCGTCGATTCCGCTCGCTGCGCTCGCTCTCGCTCCCGCTGATCCACCACCGAGGCGGATGACCAGCCACCTCCCTCTTCCCGCGCCCGGGGAGAGGGTTGGGGTGAGGGGGCAGGGCCCTGCCCAGTCGTTCGGATAGTGGCCGGGGGGGCGGGGTCGGAGGGCGGCCCCCGCCGGCCGGGAATGCCGTCGTACACTCGATCCATGGCTCGGATTGTGGCGATCGATTTCGGAGAAAAGCGGATTGGCCTCGCGACATGCGACGCCGCCGGAATGATCGCAACGCCCCGGCGCACCCTGCTCCGAAAGGGGGATGACGCCTCGATCCGCGAGATCACGGCGTTTTGCACCGAGGAGGAGGCCGAGGGCATCCTCCTTGGAGTTCCCCGTTCGCCCGACGGCGTCGAGAGCCCGTTTGCGGCGCGGATCCGCTCTTTCGGCCGGAAGCTCGCCCGGCGCACCGCCCTTCCGATCCACTTCCATGAAGAGACGCTGACCTCCAACGAGGCCGCCCGCCGCCTTCCGCCCGGCGCGACCCGGGCGGAGGCGGACCGCACCGCCGCCGCGGTCCTTCTGGAGGACTGGCTCTCGCACGTCTCCGAGGAAAAGCGCGGGTGAGCGCCGCCGGCCGCGTCGTGCGGGTCGTCCTTCTTCTTGCCCTCATCGGACTCCTCGCGGCCGTCTACCTCTTCTACAGCCTGGAGCATCCGCGCCGTCCGCCAGTCCCCGCGGCGCGGGACACGGTCATCTTCCCGCCGGGGACATCCACAAAACAGATCTTCGAGCGCCTCGAGAAAGACGGGGTCCTCCGCGACGCCCGCCTCGCCGAGATCTATTACCGCGTCTATCGCAGCGGCACCAGGCTCCAGGCAGGCGAATACCAGTTCGACCGGCCGATGCCCATCGACGAGATCATCAACCGGATGGGCAAGGGCGAAGTCGTCCAGTACGCGGTCGTGGTCCCGGAGGGATTGACCGAAGACGAGACGTTTGAGCTCTTCTGGAGCCGCGGGGTCGGCGGTCCCGAGGCGTTCAAACGCGCTTTGAGCGAGACGGAGCTCCTGCCGGGCCTGACGAACGGCGTCAATGACCTCGAAGGATTTCTCTTTCCAGAAACGTACCTCGTGACACGCACCACGTCCGCGCGCCAGATCGTCGACCGGATGGTGGCGCAGTTTCGTAAGAGTTTTACGACCGAGCTGCGGGAGAAGGCGCGGGCCATGGGCTTCACCCCGCGGCAGGCCGTGACCCTCGCCTCGATCATCGAAAAGGAGAGCGCGATCAAGAGCGAAGGTCCCTTGATCGCCGCCGTCTACTGGAATCGTCTGAAAAAGAACATGCGCCTCCAGGCGGACCCGACCGTCGCCTACGCGATGAAGCGCGACGGACGGTGGACCGGAATTCTTCACCGGTCGGATTACGCGTACGCCTCCCCGTACAACACCTACATGAACGACGGCCTGCCGCCCGGTCCCATCTGCAATCCGGGGCTGAGGGCGCTGAAGGCCGCGGTCTCCCCGGCGAAGTCGGATTTCCTCTATTTCGTGGCGGACACCACGGGCGGGCACACATTCACCCGGACCTACGAAGAGCACCTC
This sequence comes from Thermoanaerobaculia bacterium, assembly GCA_038253555.1. GTDB lineage: Bacteria > Acidobacteriota > Thermoanaerobaculia > UBA5066 > Gp7-AA6 > JALYUA01. The sequence continues at coordinate 2,371 of JBBSGZ010000054.1, read as the reverse complement.
CAGGCCATCGCCACGGCCCATCGGCTTCGCGAGTCCGGCGCCCAGTCTCCGGAGCCCGCCGCCACCCCGGAATCGACCCCCGCCGCCGTGGCCGCGCGCAACTGAAACGCCCGTCGGGCTGACGTCCGCCAGGCCCGCCGGCGGCCGCCCTACCCCACCCCTCGCCCCGAGCGCTCGGATTGACCAGGACAGGGCGAGTGAGCAACGCCTGCCTGCGGGCCCCCTGACCCCAGCCCTCTCCCCGAGCGCGGGGCGAGGGGGCAGGCGAGCCGCCCGGCGCACCGTTCGCCCGCAGGCGAACGAGGGTCTCGCAGTGAGTCAAGGGAACGGAGGCGGTTTACAATACGAAGCGATCCACACATCATGAACTGCCCTCTTTCCCGCCGGCACGGCTGCGCGTGCCGATGACGGATGAAGCTCTGCCGCGGCGGTTCGGGCCTTACCTCCTGACCGCTTTCCTCCATGAGGACGCGCTCGGCCGCGTCTATCGCGCCCTTCGAGTCGCGGGCGAGCGGGGTTTTGCGCGGGTCCGGATGCTCGAGGGTCCGGAGATTTCAGAGGACGCCGTCATCGATGCGATCGAGGCGAACGGTGAGATCCATGCCTTTCTCAAGAACACGGCGATCGCGCGTACCGTGCAGCTCGACTCCGTCGACGGAATTCCGTACCTCGCCTGGGGAGAAGAGAGCGGCCGAACCCTGGACGCGGTGATTGAAAAGGCGCGCGCCGAACACCAGACGATCCCCTACGAGCACGCCCTCCTGATCGTCGAGAAGGTCGCCGCAGCTCTTGACCACGCCTACAACACGACGATCGAAGGCGAACGCACTCTGCACGGTCTCGTATGGCCCGGCTTCGTCTCTCTTTCCGACGACGGCGAGATCCGCCTGACGGGATTCGGTCTGGCGACGGGATTTCTTACATCTCTCCGGCGGCCGCGGTTTTCCCGGGAGATCGCGCCGTATCTCGCGCCGGAGGTGTGCGCGGGAGGACGGATCGAAAAGAACTCGGACGTGTACTCGCTCGGCGCGCTTCTCTTCGAAATGCTGGTCGGCAGGGTTCCGAGCGCCGCGGACCCGGCGGGCGACCTTCGGTCCGCGCTGCGCGATGGCGCGCCGATCGCCCCCGAAGTCTCGGCGGTGCTTCGGCTCTGCCTCGGTCCGACCGGGGCGCGCTTCCAGTCGAGCGGCGAGTTGCGGCGCGAGCTGGGCAAGCTCCTGTTCTCGGGCGCGTACGCGCCATCGACGTTCAACCTCGCCTTTTTTTTGAACGGTCTCTTCGCGGCGCAGATCGACGCGGAGGGAGCGGCGCGTCTGGCGGAATCCTCGCTCGAGCCGCGCCCGGCGGAAACCGCGGCCGCGCCCCTGCGGCTCCCGATTTCCCAGCTGACCGCGCGACCGCTGCCCCCGCCCCGGCCCGCGCCGGCCGATCGAACGCCTGCGGTCCCGATGCGGGCTCCGTTCGCGCCGGCCGCAGCCGCGCCGCGACGGCCGCCGTTCGTCCTCGGAGGGGCTTTACTCGTCTCCGTCGCCGTCGGCGCTTCCCTGTTCGTGATCATCCGCCGCCGCGAGCCGCCGGCCCTCCGTCCCGCCGTGGCGGTGGCCGTGGCGGTGGCGGCGACCCGGGTCCCCGAGACTCCCACGGCCGTTCCCGCCGTCACCACGGGCCCGACGATGCGGATGACCGACGTGGAATTCAAGGACGAAGTGGCGCGGCGTGTCTCCCAGGAGCTGCGCAAAATGGAACAGGAGATGCGCAAAAACACGCCGGCGGAGCTCGCCAACGCGCCAGCGGTCCTCAAGATGAAGCCCGCGCCTGCCGTTCTCACGCCGGCTGAGTCCGCCGTGGCCGCGGCCGGCGAATCGCCCCGTCCTTCTCCCGTCCGTGTCGCCGCGGCACCGCCTGCCGAGCCGACTCCGGTGCCCGAAAGGGAACCCCCGCCGCCCACCGCCGCGCCCGCGCCGGCCGCGATTCCAGACGCCGCCGTCCTGCAGGAGAGCCCGCCGAAGATGGCGCATGTCGTCAAACCCTTGTATCCCCAGATCGCTCTCCGCGCTCATATCGGAGGCATCGTCCTCCTGCGCGTCCTCGTCTCGGAGACCGGCCAACCCCTCGAAATTCAAGTGCTGAAGGGTGCCGCGGGCGGTCTCACGGAAAGCGCCGTCTCTGCGCTCCGGGGCTGGCGGTTCGAGCCCGCCAGGCGCGAGGGAATGCCGGTCCGCGCCTGGACGACCATTCCGATCCCTTTCGAACCCTAGGAGTCTGTCCGAGTAATGCTAAAAACCGAGATCTCGGGGGTACTGAAACCCCTCGGCACGTGACGATCGGGCGTTAGGGGCCAACTGTGGCGAAAAAGAGTTTTCACTTTCTC
>JBBSGZ010000053.1:0-23061 GCA_038253555.1 Thermoanaerobaculia bacterium | reverse complement strand
CAACCTGCTTCCCGTATCGCGCCAGCTGTTCCTGAAGATCTCCTACGCTTTTCAAGGGTAGGTCGGAAAGAAGCGGCGGGGTTTCGCGCACGCAGGTCGCCTTCCGCCGCCGGCGCGCCGAGAGAGCCGGACCGGCGGCCGCGCTGCGGCAGGAGGCCTCGGTGGCCCGGTTGCGCGACGGCGAGCCGCACTACTGGATCACGTCGATGCCCGAGTCGGCCAGCGTCAGGACGCGTTCAGATATTTCTCGAACCAGCGGGTCACCGCGACGGCGGAGCGGACGCGGTTGGCGGTCTTCCTCCAGCCGTGGCCCTCGTCGGGAAAGAGAACGTACTCGACCGGGATCCCCCGCTTCTTGAGACTTTCCACGACCTGCTCGGCCTCGACGACCGGCACGTTCGTGTCGTTGGCGCCGTGGAGCACGATCGTGGGAGCCGCGACGCGATCTAACTTGTGAATCGGCGAAAGTCGACGGAGGAGATCGGCCTCCTTCTCCGGGTCGCCGTACTCGATCTTCGAGATCGCCGCCATCCACGGCTCCGTGTGCTGGAAAAACGTCTCGAAGTTGACGATGCCAAAAAGATCCGCGCCCGCGGCGAAGAGCTGCGGGTACTCGGTGAGACCCGCCATGACCATGTAGCCCCCGTAGGAGCCGCCCATGATGCCGACCCGCTTCGGATTGGCCCCCGCCTTGACCGCGGCGGCGACGCAGGCGTCGATGTCCCGCACGCCGTCGAACCGGAGCGCCCCGTTGTCGAGGTTCACATACTTTTTTCCGAAGCCGGAGGAGCCGCGGACGTTCGGCGCGAAAACCCCGATCCCGCGTGCGAGAAGGGCCTGGTACTGGCCGTTGAAGCTCGGCCGCTCCTGCCCCTCCGGGCCCCCGTGGAAGGACAGGACCACCGGGAAAGATGCGCCCTTCGCTGAGGGTCGGTAGAGCCAGCCGGAGAGCTCGAGCCCGTCGTGCGCCGGAAACCGGAGCAACTCGGGGCGGACGAGCTTCGAAAGGTCGACGCCCGCGTGCGGGCTGCGTGTGACTTGCCGGATCGCCCCGGCCGCGATGTCGAGCACCCACACGTCCGCCGGGGTCGAGGACCCCGAACACACGAGAGCCAGCGTCCCCCCGTCCTTCGAGAAATCGAGATCGCCCGCGATCTCCGCGGGAAGCTTCGGACGCAGCGCCACCCTTCCCGCGCGCAGGTCGTACAGCTCGAGCTCGCTCCGCCCGGCAACGTTCCAGAGGAGGGCCGCCCATCTGCCCGTCTCGTCGATCTGGAACGTGGCGAGCTCCGCATCCTCGCGCGCGGCGAGCTGCTCGACAGTCCCGGGCGCGCCGCCCGCCCCAAGCTTCATCCGGGCGAACGCGCGGCGATCCCGGCCCTTGTCCGTCGAGAGATAAACGGCGGTCCCGTCGGGCGCAAATTTTCCGGCGAAACTGCCCGGACCGTCGTGCGGCGTCAGGAGGTTCTCGCGGCCGGTCTTCAGATCGACGAGATAGAGGTTGTTGTCCCCCCGGCTCACGAGCCGGTCGAGGAGAGCGCGTTTCCCGTCGCGGGTCATGTCCGAGAAACCGCCGATCCCGCGGTTTTCCGATACCAGGCGGGTCGTGCCTGCGTCGATGTCGAACAGGTACGCATCGATCGCGCCGCCGCTCCTCCGGTTGGACCCGAGGCGCAGCAGTTTTCCGTCGTGAGAAAAGCCCCCCAGGCGGTTCGTCTCTTTGCCGCCCTCGGTGAGTCGGCGGAGCCCGGAGCCGTCCGGCCGAACGAGATAGACCTGCTCGTTCATTCCGCCCCCGGGGGCGAGGGTGAACGCGAGCCATTCCCCGCCGGGAGACCACTCGACGAAACCGACGGGATCGTCGAATGCGGTGACGAGCTGCGGATAGCCTCCGGCGGTTTCGACGGTCCAGACAGCCGGCAAGCCGCCGAGGTTCGAAACGAAGGCGATCCGCCTGCCGTCCGGGGAAAGCGACGGCGAGGTCGCGCTGCCGACCTTCGCCATCAGAGAAACGGCGCGGTCGAGGTCGTCGTGTTCGCCCCGACCGTAGGCGGCGGCGCACGAAAGCGCAACTGCGATGTAAAGCGCGTGTACGAAGCGGTTCATGGGTTCTCCTGCAGGTCTTCGGGGGCAGGCCTCGGGCGAGGTAATTGTTTCACCGTTTCACCCGGATTCGACAGGGCGTGGACTGTGGCCGGCGGGCGGTGTCGGGGGCGACCCGCCGCGTCTACGGGCGGAGCGTTTCCCCTGCCTTGTCGACTTTTCGGATCCGCTCCCGGCAGCTGTGCCGGATCGCGCGGCCGCAGAATTCGACGTCGGCGCACTGGCATTCGAGGAGCCTCTCCAGGATCCGAGCCATCTGGCGCAGGCGGAGTGCGGCGCCGCGCACCTCGGCCAGCTTGCGCTCGGCGAGGGGCCGCCACCGGTTCTTTCCGAACTCGTTGACGAGCTGCCGGATCTCGGCGAGCGTGAAGCCGGCGTCCCGGGCGAGCCTCACGACGGCGATCTGCTCGAGCGCGCGACCGTCGAAGACCCTCCGTCCCGACCGCCTGGCCGCGATCGGGATCAGGCGCTCCTTCTCGTAGTAGCGGATGGCCGAGGCGGAGAGCCCCGTCTTTCTGGATAGCTCGCCGATCGTCATAAATCGCTTGACCTCGAGTGCACTTTAACTCCTACCGTGAGGCTTGAAAGGAACTGAAATGATCTTCACTCACGCGATCCTCCCCTGGCTTCTTCTGGCCGCGGCCACCGCCTCTTCGTCCGCCGTACCGCTGGTCTGCCGGCTCGACGCGCTTACCGCGTCCGAGCGGGAGCGGCATCGCCTCCTCTCGGACACGCTCCAGAGGGCGGCGGTCGCAACGACAGAATTACCGGCGGGATACGACATCACCCTCGATCTGACGAGAATTCCGGGAGGCGCCGCGCGCTCTCGACCGGTGGTCCAGCTCGCCGACTGGGTCGACCTCGAGTCGAGGTGCTGCCCGTTCCTCGACTTCGAGATCCGCATCTCCGGGCAGGGCGAACGCGCCTCTCTGCGGCTGACCGGCGGAGACAACGTCAAGGCGTTTCTTCAGACGGAGTTTCCCCTTCTGTCGCGGCGCTGATGCAGTCCGCAGGGGTCCCGGATCTCCTCCCCGACGCTCTCCGCAAACGCGCACGGTTACCTCAAGGGCGAGTGCGCTCGGCCTGCCTGCGGGCGGGCCCCCTCACCCCAACCCTCTCCCCGAGCGCGGGGCGAGGGGGCAGAGCTGCGCCTCCACGACGACGGTGACTAAGCTCGCCCCGAGAGGAGTCTCCCGACCAGAGGGAGGGAGGAGCCTCTCGGGGCGGGAGCGGGAGCGAACGCAGTGAGCGGAAGCGACGTGAAGGCGACGGTACTATCCCTCGCCATGCCGTCCCTCTTCGATCCCCTCACACTTCGCGGACTCTCACTGCGCAACCGCATCGGGGTCTCTCCCATGTGCCAGTACAGCTCCGAGGACGGCCTTGCCAATGACTGGCATTTCGTTCATCTCGGGTCCCGGGCGGTTGGGGGCGCCGGGCTCGTGATGGTGGAAGCGACCGCCGTCGCTCCTCGGGGACGCATCTCGCCGCAGGACATGGGAATCTGGTCCGACGCGCACGTCGAGCCGCTCGCGCGGATTGCGCGGTTCGTCTTCGCGCAGGGCGCCGCCCCCGGCATTCAGCTGGCTCATGCCGGCCGGAAGGCGAGCGTCGCGCGGCCCTGGGAGGGAGATCGACCCCTCGCGGACGACGAGGGCGGCTGGTCAATAGTCGGCCCGAGCCCGATCCCTTTCAAGGAAGGCTGGCGCGAGCCTGTCGCCATGACCCGGGACGACATCGCGGAGTTTCTCGCGGACGTTCAGGCCGCGACCCGACGCGCGCAGGCGGCGGAATTTCGATGGGTTGAGCTCCACGCCGCGCACGGTTATCTCCTGCACTCCTTCTATTCGCCGCTTTTCAATCGCCGCGTGGATGAGTACGGCGGCGCGTTCGAGAACCGAATCCGGCTCACGCTCGAGGCTTTGCGCGCGATCCGGAGGGAGTGGCCCGACGATCTGCCGGTCGCGGTCCGCATTTCGGGGACGGATTGGGTCGAGGGAGGCTGGACGGTCGAAGACAGCGTCGCGCTGGCGCGGCGGCTCGCCGAAGAGGGCGCGGACATCGTGGACTGCAGCTCGGGGGGAAACGTTTCCGCGGCGACGATCCCGGCAGGCGCCGGTTACCAGGTGCCGATCGCGGAGGCCGTGAAACGAGGCTCCGGACTCGCGACGATCGCGGTCGGGATGATCACCGATCCGATGCAGGCGGACCAGATCATTCGCAATGGTCAGGCGGACATGGTGCTTCTCGCGCGAGAAGAGCTGCGCGACCCTTACTGGCCGCTCAGTGCTGCGAAAGCTCTCGGGCAGTCGGAACGCGTGCAGGTGCCCGTGCAGTACGGCCGGGCGTTCACAGGACTTCGTTCATCCGGGGTGCGCGGCCAGTAGTGGAGGCGCCCGCTACCCGAATGACTCCCGAAAACCAGGGCTTCTGACTCGACCCGGCCGAGTCTAACGCGGGGTCGCCGCGGGTTTTGCCGGCGCTCCCGCCGCCGTGCGGTTGGCGGCGAGGAGTTTGGCGAGCACCTCGTCGTAATACGGCTTTTCCCGCAGGGCGGCGTATTTCCCCGGGAAGAGGGCGGCGGTGATGTCGGCGATGCCGCGCTTCACGTCGTAATTGTTGAGAACCACCGCGAGACGCTGGTCGTGCGGCAGCCGCGTGTTGTCAATCATCGGAAAATCGAAGTGCCCGACCCAGAATTCGGTCGCGCTGGTGTCGACGCGTCCGCTCTCCGCGGTGCGAATCGTCATGCGAAGCTGGACTTCCTGAGTGTCCGCGTCGGCCGAAAGGACTTCCAGCTTCACATTGCGATGAACGCCGTCCACGACGAGCTCTTTGGCGACAGACGACGCAGGAGACTCGCCACCTGGAAAGTTCAGGCTCTTCGTGTCGATCGTGGCGTCAAATTTCTCTCCGCCATCCTCGATGATCAGCATCTGCTTCTTGATGACGGTGTCGGCGACCTGGTCGAGCCTCCTCACGTAGTCGGCCCGGTTCGCGGTCGTCTTCACCTCCCGCTCGATGTGAAGAAACAGCGGCTTCAAATTCAGAGACTCGTGAAAGTTGTAGACGAGGAGCTCGAGGTTCAACATCTTCTGCTCCGGGGTCGCCGGGCCGGCGCGCAGGAAGGAGCTGATGATCGAGGTGAACATGTCCTTGCGCAACGCGCTCTCGGACTCTTCCCGCTTGCTGGTCAGCTCCGAGTAGAGGCGCGCATTCGTGTCGGCGGTCTGCATCCGTTCGCGAAACGCCGTCTCGCGCCCCTCCCGCTCGCGCAGATAGCTCGAGGTCCAGAAACCCAGCACCGCCACCGCCAGAGCGGTCAGCAGCCCGCCGATCGGCTGCAGGACGATCTCGGCCTTGTCCCATGCGTCTCGCCGTGGGCGCGGATTCTCGGAATCTTCGCCGCCAACGGTCATTTTCTGACGAGGCTCAGCTTGCCCGCCTCGTCTTTCACGACGAGGTCGTAGCGGCTCGGCTTCTCGTACAGGGTGACTTTCAGCGAGGGGCTGGAGCCCTTGTGAGTGACCGAGAGCCGGCAGTCTCCCGTCGTCGGGGTCTTGAGGCTGTAGGAGCCGAACTCGTCGGTGACCCCGGACGCGGCTCCGCCCTCGCACGCGAGCTTCATCGCGACTCCCGCCGGCAGCGGCTTTCCGTTTTCGCTGACGGTGCCAAAGACCTCCGACGCAAACGCTCCCGCCGCGGGGACGAGGCACCACAGGGCGATCATCAGAAACTTCTTCATTCGAAACCTCCTGCCGAAATGGCTAACGAGCCGGCGGGGCCCCGCCATTCCTCAAATGATGACACCGGCGCCATCGGGCCAGAGCCCGCAGCTCGACGGCTGGCTTGATCACGCCGGGAGGAATCGCATGAACATCGCTGTTCTCGCCCTTGCGCGCAGCGGGAAGTCATCACCTCAGCGGAAAGTCCTCGTGGACGTTTTCGAACCCGCTCGACCTCTTCGGCGGAATGCCGCCGAAGCCCTCACCGCGGCGACGGCGACTCGCAGAGCGGATCCAGAACAAGTTTCCCGAGACCCGGGTGGTCAAGCGCTCAACACGATCAACGCGAGCGTGATGGCCGATCCGTCACGCGTCGGCGGCGACACAGCCGTGTTTCTGGGCGGCAACGACCGGCAGGCCGCCTTCCCGGGACGCTCCCGAGGGCCCACAGCTGCTTCCGGCTCTAAGATGCGGGCGGGGGACCACCATGAAAAGTTCTCGAGCCCTGCCGCTCACCGTTGCCCTGGCGGGCTGTGTCGCGCTGGGGATTTTCGCGACGACGAGCCATCGCGTGAATGCCGTGCCGGCCACTCCCGGCGGCGTCGGCGCGCCTGCCTTCGGCGACGATTTCTGGAAGCGCTGGGGCGACGGCAAGGGAGAGCTCGCCGGCTACGACTTCGTCTTCCCCCGCTACGGCCAGCCGCGAAAAGGGGTCGCCGTCACCATTTTTGTGACGGAGACCTTTTCCAACTCGCTGCGCGTGAAGTCCGATCCGGGAAAGCACCCGGCGGCGGACGAGTTTGCGGTCATGAAAATGAATCTCGTCGAAGATTTCCAGACCGGCATCTACGACTACAACCTGCTGACGAGCGCATTCGTCGCGCTCGTCCCCGTCAACGGGCGGCCCGCGGGCTCGGCGACCAAGGTGTCCTTCTCCTCGCAGGAATGGTGCGGGGGGGTTTACGGGCAGCTGCTCTTCGATGCGGCGACCGCTCGCCTGACGTCCCACAGCTATTTCGACGGGGAGGCGGACCAGGCCCGGTCCGTGCCGGCTCCGGCGGACGCCCTCTCCGGCGATGCGATCCTTCTCTGGGCCCGAGGGTTCGCGGCTCCGGCGATCCAGGCGGGTGAGCGCAGGGAGGTGCCGCTCGTGAAATCGATCGAAGCCGCGCGACTCTCTCACCGGGGGGTCGAGTTGCAGCGCGTTGCGTTGTCCCGCGACGCGGCCGCTACACGGATCACGGTTCCGGCGGGAACTTTTCAGGTCGAGCGACGGGTGGCCGAAATCGCCGGAGGGCCGACCTGGAAAATCGACGTGGAGGCGGCCGAACCGCACCGCATCATCGCGTGGGAGACGAGCGAGGGCGAGAAGGCGACCCTGCTCGCGAGCGACCGTCTCGAGTACTGGAAGCTGCACGGCGAGGGGCAGGAGTCCTTTCTCGGAAAGCTCGGCCTGAAGCCCCGGCCGCCGCGGACGCCCTGACCTCGGCGAGCTTGGCCGCCTCCCGCAGCGCGGCAACACTCCTCGCGTGCGGCCGCTTGAATCAGCCGGCAGGTCCCGACACTCCAGGAGTGCCGGGTCGCGGCGGCACGGAAATCAGAAGCGAAACGCGGGACGAATGCGCGGGCGCAGTCAGCGATCGCCGACCGGAACAACGGTCAGAGAACGCCGGCCGTCGTTGTCCTTCGTCGTGTCGAGGCGAACCTTGGTCCCGACCGCCACGCGCGGGTCGATCGAAGCCACGGTTTTCTTGTCGAGGTCGTAGCTGTGCTTCACCCCGTCCCCGGTCAGGACCACGATCGACTTGCCCGCGCCGAGCTCGGTGACGGTGCCGACGACCGTCTCACTCTCCGTCTTGCCGCCCTTCGCGCCGCCCCCTCGGGTCTCCGTGGTGACGGCGACCGTCGAGCCGATCTGTTTGGTCTCCGTGGTCGTTGTGGAGCGGCTTCCGTCGGCATTGGTGCTCTTCGTCTCGGTCTTCGATTCCACCTTCGGGGTCTCGGGACGATTGCAGGCGATTGTGGGAAAGAGGAGCGCGGCGGCCAGGAGCGACGGGCGGATGGGTTTCATGAGGTTCCTCCTGGCAGGTCGGGGAGCATGGGTCGTGCCATGGAAACGTCGCCTTCGCTCACGGCGGAATCTGCGTTCGCCGCCGTCGAGGCTGAGGCGCACTGCCCCCCTCGCTTGGGGCTCGGGGAGAGGGCTGGGGTGTGGGGCGGGACTCATGGAGAAGGTATTGCGTGTTCGCCACCGCGGTAACCGAGAACTTTTCTCCCCACGGGAGCCGGCTGAAGAAGAACGAGAGTCCTGCGGGCCCCACGTGTCCGACGGCGCCGGGCACGGGTTCCTGCGCGCGCAGCAGGACCGCAACGGACCCCACCTGAAGGCGGCCTCGGACGTGGCGCGGCGATGGCATTTCTGAAGGCGCCGCCGCCCGGGAGAGAGCCGTCCGGCCTAAACGATCCCTTCGGCGGGACCTGGCATCTCCGTTGGCGAGAGCGGTTTTCCGGGGAACCCGGATGTCGGAAAGACGTTGACCGCCGCGAGCGCGAGCAGAACGGCGAAAACAGGGACGAGGGATCGCTCGATTGCCTGGCGGAAGAGGGGCGGAGCGACCGGCGCCGCTCCGACCTCTCCCCGTTGCGTCCCGGCGAGAAATCGGCTCGCCGCCTCCATCTGGCTCCCGAGCCGGACGGACAGACCCGCGGCAAAGATCCCCCCGAGGGCTCCGACGCCGAGAGAACCTCCCACGGTCCGGAAGAAAGGCACGAGGCTCGTGGCGATCCCCCGCTGCCGCTCCGCGGCCACCTGCTGGATCGCGAGCACCTGCGCGATCGACGAGGGGCCGAGACCGGACCCGATCACGCCGCAGGCCACGCTCATCCAAGTGACGCTCTTGTTGAAGATCGCGCCCGCCAGCACCAGGGCGATGCCCGCGAGCGCGAGGATCGCGCCGAGTCGAGCCGTGAATCGAAATCCGAGGCGCACGACCATGCGGGCGCCCGCCGCCGCGGAGACCGCCCACATCAGGATGAACGGGGTCACCACCGCGCCCGCCACGGTCGCGGTCCCGCCCCGCGCGCCCTGCACGAAGAGAGGAACGTAGGCATCGACACCGTAGACCGTCGTCCCCATCAGAATCGCCGCGGCGTATGGGGACGCCGTCTCCCACCGGGCGAAAAGCTCGGGTGGTACGAGCGGATGCTCGCGGCGCGCCTGCAGCCATATGAATCCCGCGAGAGTCGCGACACCCGCGGCGATCAAGGCGGCGCGGACCACCGGCGTTTCCCCGACGCCGCCCGGCGCGCGCAGGACCCCGAAGAGAAGGAGGGCAAACCCGATCGCCAGCGTCGCGGCGCCGGCGATGTCGATCGGATCCGCGAGGGGCGCCCGCGATTCGATCATGCGCAGAGCCACGATCGCGAGGGCGATCAGGCCGAGCGGCACGTTGATCGTGAAGATAGACCGCCATCCGAAATGGTCGGTCAGGAATCCGCCGGCGAGCGGGCCCGCGAGACTCGCAAACCCCCACACCCCGGAGAACAGTCCCTGAACGCGTGCGCGCTGTTCCAGCGAGTAGATGTCGGCGGCCACCGTCAGCGCGATCGGAATCATCCCTCCCGCTCCGAGTCCCTGCAGGGCGCGCGCCGCGATGAGCGCCGGCATCGTATGCGCGAACGCGCAAGCGAGCGCGCCCGCCAGAAAGATTCCGATTGCGGTCAGCAGCACCCGCCGGCGGCCGTAGACGTCGGCCAGCCGCCCGTACACCGGCATCCCGATCGTGGACGTGAGCAGGTAGACCGAGAAGACCCAGGCGTAAAGGGGCAGCCCGCCGAGGTCGCCGATGATCGTCGGCATCGCCGTCGAAACAACCGTGGACTCGAAAGACGCAAGCGCGGAGACGAGCAGGAGGGCCAACGTCACGGCGCGCCGGCGCGCCGGATCGAATCGAGGCGCGGGAAGGGAGGAAGCGGACATGAGCGCGAAACAGTACCGCAGGACTCGCGCACGGCTCGCCGGTGGGAGACGTCGAGCCCCACACTGGCAAGTGCGCACTGTTGCCTGCGGGCCCCCCTCACCCCAACCCTCTCCCCGAGCGCGGGGCGAGGGGGCAGAGCTGCGCTCCAGCCACGATGGTGGCTAAGCTCGCAGCGGGAGGAGTCTCCTGACCGAAGGGAGGAGGCTCCCGCTGCCGGTGCGGTAAGCGAACGCAGGGACGAGGCGAACGGTCGAGGCCGCATTCGGCCGAGCCGTTCGCCGCTGCCGCAGTGAGCGAAGGCGACGGACTCCCCCTCACCCCAACCCTCTCCCCGAGCGCGGGGCGAGGGGGCAGAGCTGCGCCTCAGCCACGCTGGTGACGACGCTCGCATCGAGAGGAGTCTCCTGACCGAAGGGAAGGAGGAGCCTCTCGATGCGGGAGCCGAAGCGAACGAAGGGAGCAGGCGAGCGGTCGAGCCGACAGGCGAGCCGCTCGCCGGTGCCTTCGTCGCGCACGGCGAAGGCAGCTCCCGCAGTGAGCGAAGGCGACGGGAGCCGGGGCTATTTCGCGTGACGCGGCGGAGCGATTCCGAGCGCCGAGGCGATACGCGCGGCGATCGTCGTCGAGGACATCTCCTCCACCCGGCCTTGAGGGACACCCGGGCCAGCCGCGACGAAGGTCGCGTCGAGCTCGGGAAAGGCGGCCCGGTACCCGTGCCCGCCGTATTCCTCGGAAGGGCCGGAGGTGCGGCCGGGAACCATGCGCATCGAGAGGTGGTAACCGGGCTTCGCGAGAAGGATCAGATCGCCGGACTCCGGAGCGTCGAGCGCGATTGATCCCGCCTGTTCGCGCCGCACGACGCGGTCCCAGGGAGTCTCGCCTCCGACGCGAAATTGCGACAGGAGGCGTTCGGCTTCCTCCAGGGTCCCGGCGGCCGCGGTCGGATTGACGTACACGTGCGCGACGCCCGAGGTCGCCATCGCGGCCGTCCGGGACGAGGGGTCGATGCCGCCGGGTCCCGGCGTCACGAGTCCGCCCTCCCGCAGGATCTCGTCGGGATACAGCTCGGTCCAGAGCGGCGTCATGCCGTGATCGGAAGTCACGAAAATCGCATCGCGGGGTGTCAGCACGCGCGCGAGCCCCGCGATGGCCGCGTCCGCGTCGGCATAGGCCTGATCGATCCACCGGCCGAAGCGCTCGGCGCGCTCCGCTGAGAAACCTGCCTGACGCGGATCGACCAGCAGGAAGTGGTGCTCGATCGCATCGACCTCCGAAAAGTAGAGAAACAGGAGGTCCCAGTCGGGCGCTCTTCCGCGACGGTCGCCGCCGCCGCCAGAAATGCCGTCAGCCTGTCGGATTGTTCTCTGTAGGTCTCGGCTCTCTCCGAGCTCGGGCCGAACGCGGCGTAGTCCGCGCGCCCCGGCCAGAAACCCGCCCGCGCGTCGATGTCGCGCCGGAACTCCGCGGGGTAGGCGTCGGTCTCCGAAATACCGCCCACGTAGATCTCGACCCTCGAGAGATCCGGGGCGAGTGAAAGGATCTTGCACCACGCCCCGGCCCGCCCCTTATCCCCGCGGACTTCTGCGGCGAACCATTCTCCGGACGACACCAGGCTCGTCGGGCCGACTTCCGGCTCCACGCGAAGCCGGTCGTAGTTCACGACCCCGTCGTCCGTGCTGTCGAAGACCCGCACGACGAGCCGGTGCGCGGTCGGAGGAAAATCGATCGTCATCCGGACAGGTGGCGAGAAGCCGTGGGCTTTGCCGATTGGCACATCAGTAGCCTGCCAGGCGGATGGAGGAATCCTGACGACGCGCGCGCGAGACATCGCGCTTGCGACCCAGTTCATCCCGAAACCGGCGCACTCCGTCGGCGGCGTCCCGGCGCCGTGCGGGTAAGCCATGACGCCGACTCTCCGGCCCTGCCGGTGTGCCGCCTCGCAGAGGGTCTCGGCGCGGAGGGGCGTGTCGAACCCGTTGAGTGGGGAACCGAACGGCTTGCTGCGGTCGAGAATCGAGTTCCCGACGATCCCGGTGTCCCGGGGCAGCGCGCCGGTGACGTGCGTGGCGTGCGCCGCCGGAGTGAGCGACGGGGTCGACGGCACCGAGCGCACCGCGAAGAATCCGCGGGCGGCGAGGTCGTTCAACCCTCGTGCCGGCAGCGCGCCCGGCGTCTCGAGCAGGCGTTCCAGACGCTGACCCGACATCCCGTCGATCGAGATCAGCACGGCTCGGCTGGCGTGCGCAGGAGGTGCTGCGGAATCGACCGGTGGCGGCCGCGTGGCGCACGCGACCGCGCCGGTCAGCGCGAGAGAAAGACCGAAAACAAGCCCACGCTTCGAGAGCGCGTTCGGCGAGCGTGGCAGAGCAGGGGCAAGAGAGCGCATCGACGGTCTCCCGAAATCTTAGTTCACCGCTGTATGGTCGGGAGCCCATGCCCGAAGGCAATACGATCCACCGCCTGGCGCGGGAACACGCGCGAGATTTCGCCGGGCACCTCGTTCGCGTGTCGTCTCCCCAGGTCCGCTTTGCGAAAGAGGCGCGCCGGCTGGATGGCCGGCGCTTCCGCGGAACGGACGCGCACGGAAAGCATCTCTTTCACCTGTGGGAAGGAGGGCTTGTCGTGCACGTTCATCTCGGCATGGCCGGCGGGTTCACCCGGTTCGCCGGGACGCCGCCCGAGCCGCGGCCGGTCGTCCGTATGCGGCTTTCGACCCAACGTGTGACCTCAGATCTGATCGGCCCGCCGACCTGTGAGCTCATTGACGAGGACGCCCGCGCGGCGATCCATGGGCGGCTCGGGCCCGATCCGCTCCGCCGGGACGGCGATCCCGGGAAGGTTTTCCAGGCCCTGCGAAAACGTCCGGACCGCGCCATCGGCGACGCGCTGCTCGACCAGCGGGTCATTTCGGGGGTCGGAAACATCTACCGGATCGAGGCTCTGTTCCTCGAGGGCATTCACCCGTTCCGGCGCTCCGGCAGGATCTCCCAGGACGAATGGCTCGCGCTCTGGACACGGATTCGCCGCGTGATGCGCCGGGGCGTCACGTTGCGGCGCATCTCGACGGTGGATTCCCGCGAGACCCCGCACCCCGCGGCCGGGCGGGGACCTCACGATCCCTTTTACGTCTACCGGCACGAGACCTGCCGGCGGTGCGGCAGCCGCATCCGGGAGGTTCCCCTGTCGGGGCGGCGCATGTTCTTCTGCCCGAGGTGTCAGCGAAAGTCATGACGTAACGATTCGGAACCGCATTCCTCGCCCCGGCCGATCGTGAGGGGCGCCCCGGGACCGCGCGCTCCGGACGGCGACCGGCGAACACCCACCCTCTCGCCGGGAGGGAGTAGATTGTGCATCCGAACGCCACATGCACACCCGCCAGCACCTCGCGACCGCGATGGTCCTCGCCGCTCTGGGAAGCCTCCTGACGGGCGCGCCCTCCGACGCGCAAAAGGCGACACCCGTCGCCGGGGCACAGCCTTCCGGAACTCTGACCGGCCAGGGAGCGCTCGGCGACTGGACGACGGACGCGCCCGGCGTGCGCCGGAGGATTACGGTCGCCGACCTGCCGCGGCCGTTCGCGACGAAGTCCGCCGACTCCGGGTCTCACGTCATCGACCGACCCGCGAACGCGTGGCCGCGCGTCCCTCGCGGATTCCGCGTCGAGGAATTCCAGACGAAGCTCGACAATCCGCGCCTTCTCCGCACCGCTCCCAACGGAGACGTCTTTCTGGCGGAGAGCTCTCCCGGGCGTGTGCGCGTCCTGCGAGCACGAGAGGGAGCCGGCCGCGCCGAGCAAAACGAGATCTTTGCGAGCGGCCTGTCGAAGCCGTTTGGCATTGCTTTCTACCCCCCTGGGCCCGATCCGCAGTGGGTCTACGTCGCGGAGACGGGACGCGTTCTCCGTTTCGCCTACCGCTCCGGCGATCTCAAGGCGCGGAGTCAGCCGGAAGTCATCGTGCCGGACCTTCCCGGCGGAGGTCTCCTGCGCGGAGGCGGACACTGGACCCGGGACATCCAGTTCCGAAATGACGGACGAAAGATGTACGTCTCGGTCGGATCGCAATCGAACGTCTTCGAAAATCCGAGCTCGAGCGAGGAGCGTCGCGCGGACATCCTCGAATACAACCCGGACGGGACGGGCGGCCGGATCTACGCGTCCGGGATCCGAAATGCGGTCGGAATCGCCATACATCCCGGGAGGGGAGAGCTCTGGGCGTCCGTGAACGAGCGCGACGGACTGGGCGACGATCTCGTCCCCGACTACATCAGCCGCATCCGGGAAGGCGGCTTCTACGGCTGGCCCTGGTACTACATCGGCGGCCACCCGGATCCGAGACACCCGAACGCGCATCCGGAGCTCCGGGAAAAAGTGCTCGTGCCCGACGTGCTCCTGCAGTCTCACTCGGCGTCCCTTCAGATGACGTTCTACACGGGCGGCCAGTTCCCGCGCGACTACGCGGGCGACGCCTTCGCGGCCGAACACGGCTCCTGGAACCGCGCGCTCCGGACCGGATACAAGGTCATCCGCGTGCCCCTCCGCAACGCGGCCCCGACGGGCGAGTACGAAGACTTCCTGACCGGGTTCGTCACTGCGGACGGTCAGGTCTGGGGGCGCCCGGTCGGAGTCACCGTGGCGAAAGACGGTTCGCTTCTCGTCTCGGACGACGGCGGAAATCTCGTCTGGCGGGTTTCGTACGAGGCCCCCGCAAAACGATAAGTCGCCGCCGCCTTCCGCTCCTCCGCCCTTCGCCCTTCGCCCGTCGCCGACCTTGCATTAGCCTTCGCCCATGAAAAACGTCCTCGCGATTCTGGCGGCGCTCCTCCTCTCGCGGTCTTTGTCCGCGCGGGTCGTGCGGGTCGAGGTCCAGTCGCGCGCCGATCTTCTCGGCGGCAAGAACTTCGGCCTCGCGGGAGCGTACGAGAAGATCTCCGGAACTCTTCACTTCGCCGTCTCCCCGGAAGACCCGCACGACAGAATGATCGTGGACCTGGCGCTCGCGCCCAGGAACACCCGCGGCGAAGTCGAGTTTTCTGCCGACTTCTTCGTGATCACCCCGAAGGACCCCGCGCGCGCGAGCGGCTCGCTCCTTCTCGAAGTGCCCAACCGCGGCGGGAAGGCGATTCTCGCGCTGATGAACCGCGGCAGATCCTCGACGGATCCCGCAACGGCCGAGGAGATCGGCGACGGCTTTCTGATGCGGCGCGGCGCGAGCGTGGCCTGGGTCGGCTGGCAATGGGACGTTCGGGATTACCCGGGGCGACTCCGGCTCGATGCTCCCGTCGCGCGGGACCGGGGCAGAACGATCGCCGGCCTCGTCCGCGCGGATTTCGTCGTGGACGAACCGACGCCCTCGCACCCTCTCGGCCACATGATCACCGGATCGATCGGCGGAACGAGCTATGCGGCGGCGGAACAGGACAGCGCGAAGAACGTCCTGACGGAACGCGACGGCCCAACCGCGCCTCCCCGAGTGATCGCGCGTTCCCGCTGGCGGTTCGCGAGGGAAGAGAGCGGAGGCCCTGTGGCCGACGACCGCTTTCTCTGGCTCGAAGGCGGATTCCAGCCGGGAAAGATCTATGAAGTCGTCTACGTGGCGCACGACCCGGTCGTGGCCGGCCTCGGTCTGGCCGCGGTCCGCGACGCCGCCTCCTGGTTCAAGAACGCCCCGGACGCCGTCGTCCACGCCCGCCGCGTCTACGGGCTCGGGATCTCCCAGTCCGGGCGCTTTCTTCGCCTTTTCGTCCAGCAGGGTTTCAATGCGGACGAGGACGGCCGCCAGGTGTTCGACGGGCTGTTCGTCCACGTGGGAGGCGCGGGCGTCGGGAGCTTCAACCACCGGTTCGCGCAGCCCTCCCGCGACGCGCAGCCCGTGACGGCGCTCTTCTATCCCACGGACCTCTTCCCCTTCACCGACCTGCCGCAGAAAGACCCGGCCACGGCGTCTGCGGGAGGGCTGCTCGACCGGGCGCGCGCGGAGAAGGTTTCCCCGAAGATCTTCTTCACGAACACGTCCTACGAATACTGGTCCCGCGCGGCGTCCCTGATTTCGACCTCCCCCGACGCGTCGGCGGACGCCGTGATTTCGGAGGACGCGCGAATCTACTTCTTCGCCGGTCTGCAGCATTTCTCGGGGCCTTTCCCGCCGGCGGCGGCGCCTTCGCGCGGCCTTCGCGGCACGCATCCCCAGAACCCGAATCCGGTTGCCTGGCTCTGGCGCGCGCTCTTCGACGGGATGGATGGGTGGGTCAAAGACGGTGTCGCGCCCCCCGACAGCCGGTACCCTCGAATCGCGGACGGGACCCTCGTCTCCCTGGCCGCGTTCCGTTTTCCTCTCATTCCCTCGCTCCGCCCGCCGTCCCGCGTGCACGAGGCCGTCCGCCTCGATTTCGGTCCCCGCTGGAAGGACGGCATCGTCTCGCTCGAGCCGCCCCGTCGGGGGAGAGCGTTCCCGTCTCTCGTGCCGCGGGTCGATTCCGACGGCAACGACGTCGGCGGCGTCCGCATCCCCGAGATGGAGGTCCCGGTCGCCACGGACACCGGCTGGAACCTGCGCGATCCGACGACCGGATTTGCGGGCGAGCGCGTGAGCTTCGTCGGTTCCCACGTCGCGTTTCCGAAGACGCGTTCCGACCGCGAGCGCGCGAAGGACCCGCGGCCCTCCCTCGAGGAACGGTACGGTTCCCGGGAGCGCTACCTGGGACTTTACGCGCTCGCCGCCGTCCGATCTGTCCACGAACGCTTCCTTCTGCCGGAGGATCTCGCCGACGTCCTCGCGCGTGGAGGCGCGGAGTGGGACGAGGCGATGAAATAGCCCTCGCCGCCACCGCCGGCCCGCGGACGGACCGATATGATCGCGGCGATGCAGAACTTCGAGAAGCTCGGCGTGTTCTACCTCGGCCGGACGACCGGCGCTTCGAAGAAAGAGGCGGAACAGCTCGTCCTCTACGACTCGCGCGATCTCGTGACGCACGCCGTCTGCGTCGGGATGACGGGCAGCGGCAAGACCGGGCTCTGCATCTCGCTGATCGAAGAAGCGGCCCTCGATGGAATCCCAGCCATCGTGATCGACCCCAAGGGCGATCTCGGCAATCTTCTGCTCACGTTCCCGGAGCTGTCGCCGGGAGACTTCCGGCCGTGGGTGAACGAGGAGGACGCCGCCCGCAAGGGCATCTCCGCCGACGACCTCGCGAAACAGCAGGCGGAGTTGTGGAAGTCCGGTCTGGCGGCCTGGGGTGAGGACGGCGCGCGCATCGCGAAGCTCAAGGCCGCCGCCGATTTCGCGATTTACACCCCCGGGTCGACCGCCGGCCTGCCGGTCTCCATCTTGAAGTCATTCGACTCGCCCAACGAAGCGACGCGCTCGGACACCGAGCTTCTCGGCGAGCGCGTCGGGACCACCGCCACGGGGCTTCTCGCCCTTCTCGGGATCGACGCGGACCCGATTCAGAGCCGCGAGCACATCCTCCTCTCGACGATCCTGGAGAACGCCTGGCGAAAGGGAGAAAACCTGGATCTCGCGGCCCTGATCGGCCGGATCCAGAATCCGCCAGTCGCGCGCGTGGGCGTACTCGACATCGAGTCCTTCTTCCCCGGGAAGGACCGCTTCGCGCTCGCGATGAAGCTGAACAACCTGCTGGCCGCGCCCGCGTTCGCGGCGTGGCTCGAAGGAGAGCCGCTCGACATCTCGGCGATTCTCCGCACGCCCGGGGGAAAGCCCCGGATCTCCATCTTCTCCATCGCGCACCTGTCCGATGCCGAACGCATGTTCTTCGTCACCATGCTCTTGAACGAGACCGTCGGTTGGATGCGCGGTCAGTCGGGCACCACGAGCCTGCGCGCGATCGTGTACATGGACGAGATCGCCGGCTACTTCCCTCCGGTCGCCATGCCGCCCTCCAAGGCGCCCCTGCTGACACTCTTGAAGCAGGGGCGGGCGTTCGGTCTCGGCGTCGTCCTCGCGACGCAGAATCCGGTCGACCTCGACTACAAGGGCCTCTCGAATGCCGGGACCTGGTTCCTGGGACGGCTCCAGACCGAGCGGGACAAGGCGCGGGTGCTCGAGGGGCTGGAGGGCGTGGCGGCGGGCGGAGGTCCGAAGTTCGACCGGGCCGCAATGGAACGGACCCTCGCGGGCCTGAAGACACGCGTCTTTCTGATGAACGACGTCCACGAGGACGGGCCGGTCGTCTTCGAGTCGCGCTGGGCGATGTCCTACCTGCGCGGGCCGCTGACGCGCGGCCAGATCAAGACGCTGATGGATCCCCGGAAAGCCGCGGCTCCCTCTGCGCCCGCCGAGGCCGAGACCGGTTCCACCGGTTCGAAGAACGCGGGTCGGCGCGCCGGGAACGCGGCGGGCGATGCCGCCTTCACCCGGCCGCTCCTCCCGCCTTCGATCTCTCAGTACTTCGTGCCCGTCCGCGGCGCGGGCGACTCCGGGCTGGTTTACCGACCGAAGGCGCTCGGCGCCGCGGAGGTGCGGTACTCGGATGTGAAATCGCGCGCAGAATCGAGGGAAGACGTCCTGATGCTCGCGCCGATCTCGGACGGACCGGAGCCGGTCCGCTGGGACGATGCCGAGCCCGCGCCGTGCGCGCTCGGAGACCTCGAACGCGAACCCGTCTCGGGCGCGCAGTTCGAGCCGCCGCCGGGGCCCGCGGCCGCGCCGAAGAGCTGGGATGACTGGTCGCGCGCGTTCGCCGCGTCCCTCTTCCGGACCCGCCGGCTGGATTTGTTTCGCAGCCCCTCGACGGGAGAAGTCTCTACGGGGGGCGAGACCGAGCGCGACTTCCGGGCACGTCTCCAGCAGAAGGCGCGCGAGGAACGCGACGCGGTGGCGGAAACACTGCGGGGCCGGTACGCCGCGCGCGTCGCCGCCCTCGAGGAAAGAAAGCGCCGCGCGGAACAGGCCGTCGCCCGGGAAAAGGAAGAGGCGACAACCTCGGGGATCCAGACGGCAATTTCCGTCGGTGCGACCGTCCTCGGCGCTCTCCTCGGCCGCAAGGCGGTCAGTGCGACCAGCATCGGGCGCGCGACCACCGCCGCCCGGGGCGCCGGGCGCACCATGAAGCAGGCGGGCGACATCGGGCGAGCGAAGGAAAACGTGGCAGCGATCGACGCGCAGATCGCCGCTCTCGAGAGCGAGCTGCAGGCGCAGCTGGATCAGAGGGCGGCGGCAACAGACCCCTTGACGGAGAAACTCGAGCCGCTTGCCCTCCGCCCGAAGAAGTCGGACATCACGGTGAAGCTCGTCGCGCTCGCCTGGGCGCCGGTCCGGGAAAACGAGGTTCCGTCGGCTGACGCAAGGGCTCCAGAGGGGCGTTGAGAACCGGCGCGAGCGAAGACCGATCGACCGGCCTCACTCCATCCGGTGCGGGACGAAGCGGCTCCGGTTGTCGGTGATCGGGCCCTCGGACTCGCGGATGCCGATTCCGCCGGCCTCCTGTCCGATGATCCAGCTGCCGATGACCGGATGCTGGCCGTCGAACTCAGGCAGCGGTGCCAGCGCCTGGAAGACGGATTCCCCTCTTCCGTACTCGCCGCCCGTCTCGGCGAAGATGCCGCGCTCGTCATAGAGGGTCACATTCGATCCCTCTCGCGAAAAAAGCGGCTTCTGCACATACCGCGTGAGGTTGCCCTTCGAAAACGAGGACTCGAGGAGATTGGGGTCGCCGGGGTTTAACTCCCAGAGGATCGGGAGGATTCCCTTGCTCGAGAGAATGACTTTCCACGCGGGCTCGATCCACTGGGTTGCCCGGTCTCCGAGAAGCATGTCGCCGAAATCCTCCTCGAGCATCCACTCCCACGGGTAGAGCTTGAACACGGAGGGCATCGGTTTCGTGGCTTCGTCGACGAACAGCTTTTGACGGTTGTCCCACCCGATCTTCGGCACGAGGATCTGATCCGTCGTGATTCCTGCCTGCGACGCTGTGTCGCGCAGATAACTCACCGTCACGATGTCTTCGACGTCGTCGAGCGAGGCGAAATACAGCGGCTCCCCGCGGAGAGACGACTTCAATTCCTTCCACGTCGCGATCAGCCGCTCATGGATGCTGTTGAACTGGTCGCCGTGCGGGAAGAGGTCCTCGAGCCACTTCCATTGAACGACGGCGGCCTCGTACAGCGCCGTAGGCGTGTCGGCGTTGTATTCGAGCAGCTTCGGGGGCGTGACTCCGTCGTAGGACAGGTCGAAGCGGCCGTAGATGGAAGGAGTGTCCTCCTCCCAGGACCGCTCGATCAGCTCGCGGACGTCTTTCGGGATTCCGAGCTCCGAGTACCGGCGCTTCTCGATCACGTGTTCTGCCGCCGCGATGCACATCTGGTGGAGGCGGTTGGTCGCCTTCTCCAGGGTGTCCACCTCGGCCGCCGAAAGGACGTAGTGCGCGGACTCGTACCAGTACGAATCGCCGGGGGTGTGAAACGAGAGCCCCAGCTCTTCGACCTTCGACTGCCAGCTCCGGCGGGGCTCCGAGGCGACGCGCCGCAAGTCTAGGAGCCCGCGCTGCCGCCGCCGTGCGCGCCGCCCGAAGAGGCGTGCCCCGAGGAGGCGGAGGCGTGGCCGCCCGACGAACCCTCTCCGTGCGCCCCGAACCCGCCGCGAGACACTCCGCCGGAAGACGAGCTCCCACTATGAATTCCGCTGCTCGACCGGGAGGTCCATCCGGAGCGTCCGCCGCCGGTCCAGTGGTATCCAGGGATGATGACCGGGCCGCGGCACATGGAGTCGGGCACAATTCGGCCGGTGGGGTCGGCACAGCGGCGGCTCTGGCCGCAGGAGACGAGCGCCATCGACGCCATCAGGGTGAGCGTGATCGACGAGCTTTTCTTCACGAGAAGGGACTATTTTACAGGATGCTTCAGGCCGTGAAGACACCTCTTTCCTCGTCCGGCTCGAGTCTTGCCTTCCACTCCGGGGCCCATGCGATTTAAAACGCCGGTCCTGCTGCTTGGCTTCCTGGTGTCCGCCGGCGGCGCTCCCGGCTCAGGGGCAGAATGGGAAAGGCCGGCGCTGGCTGCGGTTCAGGCCTCCGACAACGCTGTACTGGTGTGGGACGACGCGGTCCTTCACGGAATCCGTGTGGTGAAGCCCGGACCGACGATCTGCGCGCGCGCGGTCGCGGTGTCGCACACGGCGATGTTCGACGCGTGGGCCGCCTACGACGCCCGCGCGGTTCCGACCGTCCAACACTCCGCGTGGCGCCGGCCTCCGGCGGAACGAACCGACGCCAGCAAATCCGAGGCGATCAGCTACGCGGGATACCGCGCGGTGGTCGATCTGTTTCCGTCCGAGGCCCCGTACTACCAGGCGTTGATGCTTCAGCAGGGTTATTCCCCCGGGGACCAGACGACCGATCCGTCCACCGCGCGAGGCGTCGGCAACTCCGCCGCGGCGGCCGTGCTCGAGTTTCGCCATCGCGACGGTTCGAACCAGCTCGGCGACAGGGCTCCGGGCGCGTATGCCGATTACACGGGCTACACGCCCGTCAATACCTCCGTCACGGTGAACGACCCGAACCGCTGGCAGCCTCTGGCACTGGTCGTGAACGGAACGATCGTGACGCAGACCTTCACGACGCCGCAGTGGGGCCTCGTGACACCGTTTGCGCTGCCGAGCGGCTCGGCTCTCCGCCCCGCGAACGGGCCTCCGCAATATCCCGATCCCGAGTACAGGATCGAGGCCGACGAAGTGCTGGCACTGAGCGCCGCGCTCACCGACGAGCAGAAGGTCATCACGGAGTATTTCGCCGATGGCCCCGATTCGGAATTTCCCCCGGGACACTGGGCGCTCTTCGCGCAGTTCGTGTCGCGCCGGGACGCGCACTCGATCGACGACGACGCCAAGATGTTTTTCGCGCTAGGCAACGCTCTCCTCGACGCGAGCATCAGCGCGTGGGACGCCAAGCGCGCGTACGACTTCGTGCGCCCTTACACCGCGATTCACTTTCTTTATCGCGGTCAGCTCGTGCAGGGCTGGGGGGGACCGGGTGTCGGGACGGTGACGATGCCGGGAGAGACCTGGCGTCCCTATCAGGTACCGAGCGTCGTGACTCCGCCCTTCCCCGAATTCTTCTCAGGTCACTCCATCTTCAGCGCCGCGGGCGCACAGATCCTGGCTTCCTATACGGGGAGCGACGCGTTCGCCTATTCCGTCCGAATCCCGGCAGGCAGCTCCGCCGGCGAGCCCGGAAGAGTCCCCGCGTCCGAGCTGAGACTTTCCTGGAACACGTTTTCGGAGGTGGCGGACGCCGCCGGGATGTCGCGTCGATACGGAGGAATTCATTTTCGGACGGGTGATCTCACGGGTCGCGCCGTGGGACGGGCCGTCGGGACCCTCGCGTGGGCCCGGGCGAAAGAGTTCTTCGAAGGAACCGCGTATGGCGCGGAAATCATCCCCGTGCGCCGTTCCCGACCGCCGCACGTCGTGGTCCGCTAGCGATCGGCGCGATCCCGCCGGCGGTTCGGTCGGCAGACGGGTTGCAGGAGTCCTCTCATGATCCTCACCTGCCCCTCCTGCGGAAAGAAGAACCGATCGCGCGCCGACCGCCTGACGGACGCCGGCCGCTGCGGCGCCTGCAAGAGGGAGATCTCTCCCATCGCCCGGCCCATCGACGCGGACCCGGAAAGCTTTCGCGAAATCACGCGCGGCGCCAACGTCCCCGTCCTGATCGACTTCTGGGCCGCCTGGTGCGGTCCGTGCGGGACGTCCGCACCGGAAGTCGAGCGGACGGCCGCGGAGATGGCGGGCCGGGCCCTCGTCCTCAAGGTGGATACCGAAAAGTATCCGGAGCTCGCGGCACAGTTCGGCGTTCAGAGCATCCCCAACTTCGCGGTCCTCAAAGGCGGAGTCCTGATCTCCCAGCAGGCCGGCGTCGTTCCGAGCGGCCAGATGAAACAGTGGTTGACGAAAGCGGGCGCCTGACAGGACCAGACGGACCCGTCGCCCTCACCCGATCGCCTCCGCACGGGAAGAGGGGGGTTCCTTGACCACGAGAGTCGCGCAAACGCTGCGCCTACCTGCGGGTTCCCTCACCCCAACCCTCTCCCCGAGCGCGGGGCGAGGGGGCAGAGGCTGCGCCATCACAACGATGGTGGCTACGCTCGCAGCGGGAGGAGTCTCCTGACCGAAGGGAAGGAGGAGCCTCCCGCTGCGGGAGCCACCGAGCGCGGGGCGAGGGGGCAGAGGCTGCGCCATCACAACGATGGTGGCTACGCTCGCAGCGGGAGGAGTCTCCTGACCGAAGGGAAGGAGGAGCCT
>JBBSGZ010000052.1:0-23074 GCA_038253555.1 Thermoanaerobaculia bacterium | reverse complement strand
AGGCGTCAGGCGTCAGGCGTCAGGCGTCAGGCGTCAGGCGTGAAACCGAGGACCAGCTCACCGTCTTCCCGAATTCCCCGCCCCCCGCCCCTCACCCCTGACGCCTCACCCCTCACGGCCCGGTGACTCCTCCAGCAGCTTCGTCTCGAGCACCTGATCCGGGGAAAAGCCTTCGAGCCGCAGGTAGTGCTCCGCCGCCATGAAGAGGGCGTCGGCGGGCGTCAGTCCCACGATCTCCGAGCTGACGATCGCGACTCCATGGCGCGCCGCTTCGCTGCGGACGCACTCGAACACGCGGTGGAGCGGTGTCTTTTTATAGTTGGTCATGTTGATCGAGACCTGCACCATGCCTCGGTCCGCAAGGTCGACTCCCATCGCCTTCACGTAACGGAACCCGCCGCCGATGTGGCGGATCGCCTTCGCGATCCGATCGGCGACCGCGAGGTCCCGGGTGCCCAGATTGATGTTGTAGGCAATCAACGGCGCACGCGCGCCGATGGCCACGGCGCCGGCGGTGGCATGCGGCCGGGCCGGCCCGAAGTCCGGCTTCCATTCCGGTTTCTCCATTTTGGCCGCGAAGCCCTCGAACTCGCCCTTGCGGATCTCCGCGAGATTGCGCCGCGCCTCCGAACTCGCCGAGTCTTCGTAGAGGTAGACGGGAATCGCGAAGCGGGAGGCGACCTCTTCGGCGATCGCCCGCGAAAGGGCCACGCAGTCCTGAACCGTCGCGCCGCGGATCGGGATGAGCGGGACGACGTCCACGGCGCCCATGCGGGGGTGCCCCCCGCGGTGGCGGGTCAGGTCGATCCGGGACACCGCGGCTTCGAAAAGGGCCAGCACTCCGCCGCGGATCCCCTCAGCGTCTCCCAGAAACGTGAGCACACTGCGGTTATGGGCCGGGTCCGAAGAAAGATTCAGCACCCGCACGCCGGGGACCGCGCGGACGGCCGACGCGATCTCTTCCACGCGGGAGGCGTCCACCCCTTCCGAGAAGTTGGGGACGCATTCAATGACGCTGCGCATCGGAATTTCTCCGCCCGCAGTCTATAATTCGAGGGTAGTGATCCCTGAAAACGGTCTTCCGGCCTCAGACGGAGCGGAGCGCGCCTGATGGAAGCCCACACCAACCCCGGAACGTACCCGGGCAACCCCTCCCTGCCCCGCGAGGTCAAGGAGAAGATCCTCTCCACCTTCCGGCACACCCTGAACCTCTTCAAGGACGGGAAGCTCGACGATTGCGTGATCGGCTGCGACTTCATCCTGAAAATGGACGCCCGCTTTGCGCCCGCCCGACAGCTGCTCGAAAAGGCGCGGAATCCGAGCGCCGAAGTCGATGTGTCGCAGCTCGAAGCGCTGGTCGCGACCACGCCGACCCGGCAGGAGCGGGTGGTCGCCGCGGACCCGAATCGGCTGCTGGTCCGGGCGGTCGAAAGCTTCAACGCTCGGGATTTCGACGCGGCAATCTCCGCGGCCGAGCAGGTGCTCGCCGTGCTCCCGGGAAACCAGGATGCCGGCGAGATCCTCGAGAAGGCCAGATCGAAGAAGGGCAATCAACCGGTGTTCGACGCGTGCCGCCAGAGAGCGCTCACGGCCCTCGAGGAGAATCGTCGCGAGGACGCCCGGGGGGAGCTCGAAAAGATGCGGAGCCTCGACCCCGATCACCCGGCGGTGCCACTGCTCGAGCGGCGTATCGGCCCGGCTTCGGCCCGGGTGCCGGCCGCCGTGGCGCCTACGCCCCCTCCGCCTCCGGACTTCGGCGGACTCGACCTCGATTTTTCCGAGCCGCCCGGAGGCGGGAGTGGATTTGGCAATGCGCTCGAGCAGCCGGACATTCATTTCGACGACGGACACACGGCGTCCCTCAAGGCCGCGCCCCTCGGAGCGCCTCCCTCGCCGGGCCGGGCCGTTCCCGCGGTCCCGGACGGGCTCGACGCGCTCAGCCTCGACTCCCTCTCCCTCGACCTTCCCCCCGGTGTGGAACCCGTCGAGCCTCCCCCGTCCGATTCCCGGACCTCTCTCCGGGGACCGCTGCAACATGAGGTCCCCTCGCTGTTGTCGCAGGAGACCGGCGCGGCGCCCGGCTCTCCCGCGGACATGTGGGCGGACGGCGGGGACGGGCTGAGCCTGGACGGGGGCGGGACTTCCGCGCACATCGAGCCCTTCTCGTCGACGCCCATGTCCTCCGAGCCGGAAGGGTTCGGCGCGCTGGAGCCCCAGGAGGAAGATTCCGCCGCGGGCGACCGGGACATCGCCGCCCTTTTGAAGCAGGGCGACGACGCCGCCCGGCGCGGCGAGAGACAGCAGGCTATCGAGGTCTGGTCGCGGATCTTCCTGATCGACATCAACAACTCCGACGCCGTGACTCGGATCGAGAAGGCGCGGCAGGAGATGGCAGAGGGCAATCGACGGATTTCCGATGGATTGAAGACCGGCCGCGAGGCGTACGAGGCCGGCGACCTCTCCGGCGCGCGGGAGCTTTTCCTCGAGGTCCTCGCGGTGGACGAGAGCGAGCCGACCGCCCGCTTCTACCTCGATCGCATTCAGGCCGAAATGGCGAGCCCGGTCGCCGGAGAGGGCGGCGAGGCCGCCGAGCCATGGGCTCCCGAAGCCGGAGCCGTTCCTGCCGCGCCGGCGAGCGCGGCCCCGGTCAAGACGGCTGCTGCCTCGGCGCCCGGGCGTTCCCTGCGCTTTCCCGTCTCCCGGCGGATCCTCGCCATGGTGGGCCTCTTCGGGGCGCTCGTCCTCGGGCTCGTGTATTTCCTCGTCTGGCGCGTGCCCCGTCCTCCGGCGAAAGCAGCTGCTCCGGCGGCGGCGGCGGGACCCGCGCCCGCGGGAGCGTCGGGCTCCCTGGCGCGCGCGCGACAGCTCCTCGGCGCCGGGAAAATCGGAGAAGCGAGACTCGAGCTCCGCCGTATCCCCCCGTCGAGCCCCGACCACGAAGAAGCGGCACGCATGCAGGCGGAGCTCGGAAAGTCGGGGAGCTCTCCGGGGCCCGGCGTCGTGGCGATCGAGGCCGCGCCTTCGGGGGAAGCGGCTGCCGGCGCACCCGCCGCTCCGGTCGACGCGGAGCCGGCGCGGATGCGTCTGGCCGCCGAGCGCGCGCTGAAGGAGAAGCGGTACATCGAAGCTCTCAAGACGTTCAGCCAGGCCGCGCCCGCTTTCAAGAACGACCCGACCTTCGGGCAGTCGATGGGTGTCGCCGCGGAAAAAGTGACCGCGCTGACTCCCGCGGTGAAGCTCTACAACGAAGGGGAGTACGAGACGGCGATCCCGGTGCTCTGGAGGATTTATCAGGAAGACCGCGAAAATCAGGACGCGCGCACCTACCTGCTCCGCGCTTACTACAATCAGGGTGTGACGCAGCTCCAGAACGGGCTCTATCCCAAAGCGATTCAGTCGTTCGGCGAAGCCCTCTCGATCGATCCGGGCGACGCCGAGGCGATCCGCCACCGCAAATTCGGCGAGCGGTACTTGAAGAGCGACCTCGACCTGATGGGACGCATCTACGTCCGGCATCTGAATCACCGCCCTTGAACGGGCAGGACGGGCCGGGTCCTCCGGAGGAGCTCCTCGACCTTCCGCTGCGGGAAGACCGCGGCGAGCCGTTTTCCCTTCCTCTTCCTTCCGAGGGGCCGACTCTCGAGCCGGCGATCCGGCGGCCCGCTCCCCTCCGGGAACGGGTTCTCTCCACGGGTGCGGACGGCGCCACAGTGGTCCTCATCGTCGCGCTCGACCTGCTGATCGCCGTTCACGCGCGCGAACGGTGGCCGAGCCCCTCCGGTCTCCTCTGGGCCGCCGCGTTCGGGCTGTATCTCTCATTTTTCGTCATCGTCGTGCCGCTGCTGCTCTTCGGCAAGACGATCGGGATGGCTCTCAGCAATCTCGGCGCGCGGCCCCGCGGAGGATCGCGCCGGCTCGACCCTCGAGAATCGATCCTCCGCTGGGCCGGCACGTTGCTGACGGCGCTTTCCCTCGGTGTTTCGCTGCTCTTGACCGCCAGGGACCTCGAAGCGCCCACCCTGGCGGACGCGCTTTCGGGGCGACCACTTCTGGCCGAGCTTCCGCCCGAGGCGCCATGACCTCGCGGCCGCTGCGCGTCGCCGTCGCGCAGATCGACACGACCGTCGGAGACTTCGGCGGCAATGCGGCGAAGATCCTGGACCTCGGGCGCCGGGCCGAGGCGGAGGGGGCGGCGGTCGTCCTTTTCCCGGAGCTCGCGGTGGCCGGGTACCCCCCGAAGGACCTCGTCGAGCGGCGTGCGTTCGTGCGCGAGGCGTCAGCGGCGTCCTCCCGCATCGGTCGGGCGACAGGCGCGGCCCTCTGGGTCTTCGGCTCGATCGCCCCCAACACGTCCGCCTCCGGGCGGAGCGTCTTCAACGTCGCGGTCGCGGCGCGCGGCGGCCGCATCGTCGGCGAATACCGGAAGCGGCTGCTCCCCAACTACGACGTCTTCGACGAGGGGCGCTACTTCCAGCCGGGAGACGGGCCCCTCGTGGTGCGCGCCGGCGGACGGCGCATCGCCATCACGATCTGCGAGGACATCTGGAACGACAAGACCTTCTGGAAACGGCGGCGGCTCTACGAGGGCGACCCCGTCGCGGACGTCAAGCGCGCCGCGCCGGACCTGCACGTGAACGTCTCAGCGTCCCCCTGGATCCTCGGGAAGGATCGCCTGCGGGAGCGCATGATGCGCCAGATCGCTCGCGGGACACGCGTTCCCCTGGTCTCCTGCAACCTCGTCGGCGGCAATGATGGGCTCGTCTTCGACGGAAACTCCCTCGCGTTCGACGGCGCCGGCCGCCTGGCCGCCCGGAGCCGAGCGTTCGTCGAGGATTTCTGGACCGTGGACCTGCCGGAGGGGAGGGGGCCTCTCGCCCGCCCGCAGAAACCGGTGCCGATGCTCCGTCGGGCGCTCGTGCTCGCGCTGTCGGACTACGCATCGAAGTGCGGGTTCGCCACGGCGGTCCTCGGCCTCTCGGGCGGCATCGACTCCGCCGTGACCGCCGCTCTCGCCGTCGAGGCCCTCGGCGCGGCCAACGTGAAGGGCGTGGCGATGCCCGGCCCGTACTCGTCGGCCGGCAGTCTGCGCGACGCGCGG
The DNA here is from genome assembly GCA_038253555.1 of Thermoanaerobaculia bacterium. Lineage (GTDB taxonomy): Bacteria > Acidobacteriota > Thermoanaerobaculia > UBA5066 > Gp7-AA6 > JALYUA01. Next base: position 17,976 of record JBBSGZ010000052.1, on the reverse strand, counting down.
TCGCTCGCGGAAACTCTGGGGATCGAGCTCCTCGAGCTCCCGATCGGCCCGGTGTTCGACACGTATCGCGAAACTCTCGTCCCCGTGTTCGGGAAAAAAAGCGGAGGCGCGGCGGAAGAGAATCTCCAGGCGCGCATTCGAGGCGCTCTCCTGATGGCGCTCTCGAACCGTTCGGGGCACCTCGTGCTCTCGACCGGGAACAAGTCGGAGCTCGCGCTCGGCTACTGCACCCTGTACGGGGACATGGCCGGTGGGTATGCCCTGCTTTCGGACGTTCCTAAAACGCTCGTCTATGAACTCGCTCGCGATTTCAACCGCGACGGCGTCCGGATCCCGCAGGAATCGATCAACAAGGAGCCCTCCGCCGAGCTGCGGCCGGACCAGAAAGATACGGACTCCCTCCCGCCCTACGACGTCCTCGACCCTTTGATCGACGCGCTGGTCGACGACGCGCTCGCCCCGGCGGCCGCCGCCCGCCGTGCGGGGGTCCCGCTGTCGCTGGCTCTCGACATCGCGCGCCGGATCGACGGCAACGAGTACAAGCGCCGCCAGGCGCCTCCCGGTCCGAAGGTCACGGGCCGCGCGTTTGGAGAGGGACGCCGCTTTCCGATCGCGCAGAAGTTCCACCTCGAGTAGGCGGGCGAGCGTCCCGTTCCAGGGAAACGGGAGAGAATGCCGCCCGCCGGACTCTGGAACCGAAAACCGAAAACTGAAAACTGAAAACCGCTTGTCCCACTCTTCCGAAAAATACGTCTGGAAGGAGATTCCAGGCTCCTCTCACGATCTCCTCCGGCGCCGGATCCGGGCTCTGCCGCCGGGACTGAGGCTGCTCGACCTCGGCGCCGCCGGCGGCCATCTGGGACGCGCCGTGCGCGACCGGTGTTCCTTTCTCGCGGGCGTGGAGCCCGACCCCGACCTGCCGGCCAGCGCGCGCGAAGGCTACGACGAATGGCGCGCCGTGGATGCCATGGACGCGGGCGACTGGGACGCGCCTTTCAACGTCGTGGTCTGCGCCGACGTGCTCGAGCATATGGCCCGCCCGGAAGCGCTCCTCGGGAGGATCCGGGGCTGGCTCCGGGACGGAGGAACGCTCCTCGTCTCGCTTCCCAACATCGCGAACATCTCCGTCCGCGCGGGGTTGCTGCTCGGCCATTTCCGGTACACGGACCGGGGGATCCTCGACCGCACCCATCTGTCCTTCTACACGCTCGCCAGTGCGCGCCATCTTCTCGAGACATCCGGTTTCCGGGTGAGGTCGGCGGAGCCGACCGCGATGCCATACGAGCTCGCCCTGCCGGCGCTCGGCGGACCTCCGTGGAGCGGTGCGACGCGAGGATTGGCGCAGTTCACCGCCCGGGCGCTGCCCACGCTGTTCGGCTACCAGTTCGTGTTCGAGGGAGGGAAATCCTGAGCGCTCCCGCCCGTTCCGAGGGGGCGGAGATGGCTTCGCTCGTCATCCCCGCCTACAACGAAAGCCAGCGGGTCGCGGCCTCGCTGCACGTGGCCGCGCAATGGGTCGCGACAAAGCCCGGCGGTTGGGACTGGGAGGTCATTCTCGTCGACGACGGGTCGACCGACGGAACGGCGGACGTGGCAAAACGCGCCGCCGACGCGAGCGGGCTTCCGCTCGCCATCCTCGTGCACCCGCGGAACCGCGGCAAAGGTGCGGCCCTCCGGACCGGCGTTCTCGGTTCCCGCGGAAACCCGGTCCTCGTCAGCGATACGGACCTCTCGACCCCGCTGACCGAATGGGTGAAGCTGGCCGAACGGCTGCCCACGCACCCGATCGCGATCGGATCGCGCGCAATGGATCTCGCGCTGGTGCGCCGGCCGCAGCCCTACTATCGAAGGCTTCTCGGCCGCGCCGGCAACCTGCTGGTACGGATGTTCGCGGTGCGCGGGATCGCCGACACCCAGTGCGGGTTCAAGCTGTTCCGCGGCGACGTCGCGCGAAGCCTTTTTCGGGACGCCCGGGTCGCGGGATTCGCGTACGACATGGAAATCCTGCATCTCGCGCAGAAGCGCGGGCTCCCGATCGCCGAAGTTCCCGTGCTCTGGTTCAACTCACCGGACTCCCGCGTCTCGGTCCTCCGCGACACGCTCCCGACCCTGCGGGACCTGCTGAAGATCCGCTGGATGCACCGTACGCGCGGGCGCTGAGCGCGACTTCGCCCTTTGCCGCGCGCAACCTGTCCGGGCACGCGCCGCCCGACGGCTCACGGACATGTCCAGGGCGCTGTCTGGCTGGCGATTTCAATACTTTTCCCCCATCCAGGGGTGTCGTCCCTCCCCCCGCACCCGTATTAGAATTTCCCACCCTTATGACGCCGATCCTCCTCGACCGAAACGAGAACCGGTATGGCCCCGCGCCGGAATGCCTCGCGGCGCTGAGAGAGGCCTCTCCCGACCTCCTCTTCAACTACACGCGAGACTTCCAGCGTGGCGTCTACAGCGCGCTCTCGGAGCGCCTCGCCGCGATGCACGGCCTTCCCGAAAAACGGATTCTTCTCGGATACGGGTGCGAGGATCTGCTCAAGCAGGCCGTTCATCACTGGGTGCGCCCGGGCGAGCGGTGCCTGATTCCGAGCGCGTCCTGGTGGTACTACCGGTCCATCGCGGACGAAGTCGGCGGCCTCACGGTCGAATACCCGATCGTCGAAGGACCGGCGGGTTACGCGTACGACCTCGACGCGCTGATCACCATCCAGAAGGACAGCCCGGCCCGAGTCCTGCTCATCTCTTCGCCCAACAACCCGACCGGCAACCGGTTCCCGACCTCGCGGCTGCCTGAGATTCTCGATGCCTTTCGAGACTCCGTCGTGGTGTTCGACGAGGCCTATTTCGGGTTCTCCGCCGAGCCCGCCGAAGACGCGGCGCCGATGACGGAACGCTACCCGAACCTGCTCGTGCTGCGCACGTTCTCGAAGCTCTACGGCCTCGCGGGCGCCCGCATCGGATACGGGATCGCGGGCAAGGGACTCGGGAGCTTTCTCAAATTCTCCTCGCGGAACCTCGGATACAGCCGTATCTCGGAGCGGCTGGCCCTCGCCGCCCTTTCCAATCCGGACTACTACGCGCGCGTCCGCAGCAGCGTGATCGCGGACCGGCGCCGGGTCATCGCGGCCCTTCGCGGTTTTCCCGGCGTTCGCGCGTACGACTCCGAAGCGAACTTCGTCCTGGCGCGTTTTCCGTCCGCAGCGGTCGCGGACATACGCGCCGAGCTCGACCGGCGCGGACTCGTGCTGAAGTTCTTCACCGAGGAGGCTTTCCGCGACTGCGCCCGGATCACCCTCGGGACTCCCGAAGAGACCTCCCTCCTGGTGGCCGCGTTCCAGGAAGTCCTCGCGGCCGCCCTCGCGTACCGCTGAGCGCTCGAGAGCCATGGCCCTGGCGAGCGGGGAATTCCCGGCGGCGCCGGACCGGTCCGCCGCTTATCGCGCCTCTCTGAAGGCGCCGGAGCTCGAGGAGCGGCTCGACATCCTTCTCTACCGTCCCCTGGCCTTCCAGCTCGCGTGGCCGCTGCGGCGCACCCGCGTGCGCCCCAACCACGTCAGCGCCGCGAGCATGCTCTTCGGACTGGCCGCGGGAGCCCTCTTCTGGCGCGCCACGCCGGCCTCCGCGCTCCTCGCGGCGCTCGCCTGCCTCGCGGCAAACGTCCTCGATTGCGCGGACGGCCAGCTGGCGCGGCTTCAGGGGTCCTCTTCGCCGATCGGATACCTGGTCGACGGGGCGGCGGACTACGTGGGCACGACCGCCGTTTTCATCGGAATGGCCCACGCGCTCCAGATCGGCCGTCCCGCCCGCTTCTCCTGGTGGTGGCTCGTCGTGGCCGCGGGCGCGTCGATGGCGTGGCAGTGCGCTTTTCTGGACGAAAAGCGCGGCGCGTGGCTCGACCGGGTCTATCGGCGGCGCCGCAACCGCGCGGAGGAACTGCGCGCGATGGTCCAGCAGGCGGAAATCTGGCGCGCGGAGCAAACGCATTCCGCCGGTCGCGCGCTGATCGCGGGTTACCGCCTGTATCGGACGGCGTGGAATCCGGTGACCCGCCCGGATGAAGAGTGGCAGGAGGCCGAGAGCGGCCGCTGGGCGCAGTGTCACCGGCCCGTTCTCCGCCGGAGCGTGTGGGTGGGACCCACGATGCACGTCACCGCGATGATCGTGCTGGCGGGCGCGCTCCGGCGGCCGGATCTCTATTTCTGGGCCGCTCTGGTTCCCGGGAACCTCTGGATGCTCGCGGTTCTCGCCGCCGAGCGGCGCGCGGCCCGATGCGCGGCGGAATGACGCCCGCGCGCGCCATCCTCCTGGCGGCCGGTTCCGCGCAGCGCCTGCGCCCGCTCACGGACGCTCTCCCCAAGTGCCTGCTCGAGGTGGGAGGCCGCTCGATCGTGTCGCGCGCCATTTCCACCTTGGCGGCGCAGGGGATCACCCGGATCACCGTCGTCGACGGCTTCGAGGGAGACAGGCTCCGCGCAGCGCTGACGGCCGAGTTCTCCTCCGCCTGGTTCGATTTCCGTCGCAACGCGGAGTACGCCGCCACGAACAACGCGTGGTCGCTCCGAATCGCGCTGCAGGACGCCGATGAGCCGATCCTGCTGCTCGACGCCGACGTTCTCTTCGATCCCGCAGTGGTGCGTCTCCTCCTCGACGCGCCGCATGCGAATCGGATGGCGGTCCGCACCCGGGGCGAGCTCGGAGAAGAGGAGATGAAGGTGACGCTGGACGGCGAGGGCCGCGTCGAAGACATCGGGAAAGACCTCTCCGGAAAAACTGCCGGAGAGTCCGTCGGCCTCGCCGTATTTTCCGCCGCGTTCGTCCGGCGGCTCGTCCCGGTGCTGGAACGGCGGCTCGTCGCCGAGCGGCGGGTGAACGAATGGTACGAGTCGGCCTTTCTCGAGCTCATCCGCGCCGGCGAACCCGTCGTCGGCGTCGACGTCGGAGATCTCCGCACGATCGAGGTCGACACCGCGGAAGACCTCGCGGAGGCGCGCCGGCTCTTTCCTTAGGCGCCTGCCGATGCGGGCCGCAACCGGATTCTCCCTCCGGAACTGCGAAGGTTCCCGTTCTGGAGTCCGCCGGAACTCCGCTCGCGGAAAAAAGAGATCCGCTTCGGTCCGCAGGAGATTACGAGGACGGGTCCCGCGCGGGCCCGCCGGGGGCGAACCGTCCCGCGATGCCCGCGGCCGCAAGAGGCGCAAGAGCCGCCGCCGTCCGAAAGAGGGTCGTCTCCGCCAGCCAGACGGGTCCGAGCACCGCAAAGGCCGGCAGCGCCAGGTAGACGGCGAGAGCCGCCGCCGCGAGCCCGAGCAGGCGGGTCGCCCACGGCGCCGCCGCTCCCGTCGCCAGCAGGAGCGCGATCGCGGGCAGGATGATCCAGGCGCGCGCCGCGATGTGGAAGTCTATGGAGATCGTCTCGCCGACGCGGCCGAGGAGCTCGCCGAAACGGGAGGGCGAGATCAGGCCGAAGTCGAAATCGCGCAGCGGCGGGGCGCCGCGCACCGCGCGCACGGCCGCCGTCAGCGCGATCGCGGGAATCGCGGCCGCAAGGGCGACCCGAAAACGCCGCGCACGGTCCGCGTTTCCGCCGCTCAAAATCGCCACGACCGCGGCGACCCCCGATAGAAAAAGTCCCTCGTTCTTGAGGGCGCTCGCCAGAAGAGACGCCAGCGCCAGCCGGACGAGCGCGCGGCTGTCGGTCCCGTCGATCGCGTCCGACAGGGCGGTGCCGAGCAGAAGCATCGCCAGCGACAGCGGGACATCCGCCATGCCCGTCAGAAACCCCGAGTAAAGGGGCTCGAAGAGGGCGAGGAGGGCCGTCGCCGTCAGGGCGACGCCGCGTTCCGTGCCGCGCCTTCGGAGCCAGCCGTAGAGCACCGAGAGGGTTGCAATCTGGAAGACCGGAAACAGGAGCGCCATCGCGTGGTCGTCCCACGTGCCGACGACGCCCGCGATCCCCGCGTAAAGGAGAGGCAGGCCCAATGGGTATTCGGGATGGGAGAAACCGGCGAGCTCGGAGTTCGAGAGCCACGCGGGGATCGCCCCGGCCGAAAAGATCGATCTCCCCTTCAGCCCCCAGATCGCCAGGAAATCGATCGACCCCATCGGTCGGATGAGCGCGCGGGCGGCATAGAGAACCGTGCCGGCGGCGATCGAGACCTGAAGGATGATGTGCGCCGGCCGGAGAGTTAAGGGTTGCGCGGAAGGGACCGCGGGCGCATCGGCCGCTTTGCGACGAGCCGAAAACCAGCCGATCGACAGAAGCGCCACGACGAGCATCGCGAATCCCCACCGAGGCTCGGGCCCGCCGAGAGACGCGAGCAGCGCCGAGAGCCCGACCGCGGAGAGCCCCAGGCAGATGCCCCAACCCGTCCGCTCGGGACCGCGGCAGCCGCCCGGATGCACCCTCCGCGCGGCGAGAGTGCCAAAGGCCCCGGCGGCGAGCAGGAGCGCGCCCGTCTCGGCGAACGAGACCGCGAGGGGGCTCAATGGGACGAGTCTCCGGGGCCGGGCGCGGGTGGAGCCAGAAGGACGCCGCCGGGGAGCTCGCGGACGACCGTTCCCCCCGCGGGACGCGCGGGTCCGTAGATCGCGGCGATCCATCCCGGATCGGGCCTGGCCGGATTCCATCGGACCGGGAGGGGCGCGAATTCGTACACGGCAAGGTAGAAAGCGGATTCGTCCACGCCGGGGAGGTACAGCGCGACACCTCTCACGCCCGGCGGCAGGGCGCGCCGCGCGGACTCCAGGAACACGAAATAGTCCCGGTTGAAGCGCCGGGGGGCGGTGGCCACCCGCCGCGCCGCCGGGTCGAGCTGCGCCGCGGCGGCGAGCGACCGCGCCTGGTCGGCGAAACCGGGCGGGACCGCCCGCGCCAGAAGCCGCGCCGCCAGGCACGCGGCCGCGACCGCGGCGAGAACCCGGCGCGGATGGCGCAGAACGCGCGGACGGCTCGGAATGGAGTTCGGCCTTATCTCAGGGGGAAAGCGGCGCAAAGCTCCGAGACCGCGACGCGGACGGACGCGGCGACCGCTTCGTCCGCGGGCGCCTCGAGGATGCGCGCGATCGATTCTCCGATGATCTCCATCTCCGCCGTTCCCATACCCCGCGTCGTCACCGCCGGCGTGCCGATCCGGATTCCCGAGGCGACCGCCGGGGGCCGCGTGTCGAACGGGATCGTGTTCTTGTTGACGGTCAGCCGCACCTTCTCGAGCACCTTCTCGGCCTCTTTTCCGGAGAGGCCTCGGGAGCCGACGTCGACGAGCACGAGGTGGTTGTCGGTGCCGCCGGAAACGAGCCGGAAGCCGCGGCGGGAAATCGCGCCGGCCAGCGCCTTCGCGTTTTCGACGATCGCGCGCTGGTACTCCGCGAACTCGGGAGCCGCCGCCTCGGAGAACGCGACGGCCTTCGCGGCGATCACGTGCTCGAGCGGGCCCCCCTGCACGCCGGGGAACACGTTCCGGTCGAGGTCCTTCGCGCGCGCGGCGCGGCAGAGGATCAGCCCGCCCCGGGGGCCGCGGAGCGTTTTGTGGGTCGTGCTCGTCACGAAGGCGGCGTGCGGGACGGGGGAAGGATGAATTCCGGCGAGCACCAGCCCGGCGATGTGGGCGATGTCCGCCATGAGGTCCGCGCCAATCTCGTCGGCGATCTCGCCGAACCGCCGGAAGTCGATCTCGCGGGCGTAGGCGGAAGCGCCGGCGACGATCATCCGCGGCCGGTGCTCGCGCGCGAGAGCCGCCAGCGCCTCGTAGTCGATCCGCTCATCCTCCCGCCGGACGCCGTACGCCACGACCTTGTACTCGCGGCCCGAAAAGGAGAGCGGATGGCCGTGGGTCAGGTGCCCGCCGTGCGACAGGTCCATCCCGAGGATCGTGTCGCCATGTTTCAACGCCGTCAGATACACGGCCATGTTCGCCTGCGATCCGGAATGCGGCTGCACGTTGGCGTGCTCCGCCTGGAAGAGCGCCTTCGCGCGGTCGATCGCGAGTGTTTCGATGCGATCGACGAATTCGCATCCGCCGTAGTAGCGCCTGCCCGGGTACCCCTCCGCGTACTTGTTGGTGAGCACGGAGCCCTGCGCCTCCCGGACCGCGCGGGACACCCAGTTCTCCGAGGCGATCAGCTCGAGTCCCTCGTTCTGGCGCCGCTCCTCTTCCCCGATCCAGCGGGCGACCTCCGGGTCGGCCTCCGCGAGGTCGCGCGTCAAAAACGCCGGCGAGGGGGACATCGTCTTGCTCATGGTCGGCCCTTTCGAAAACAGACTCGGTCAGGAGCCCGTCGCGAGCTCTTTGTACTCGGCGTTGCAGTAGCTGTCCGTCATTCCGGCGATGTGGTCCGCGAGCGCGCGGAAAAACTCGGGCCGGGGCCGATAGCGCTCCTCGATCTCCGCGTCCACGTCCCTCAGCGAGACCTCGCGCAGGAAACGGACCCCGATCTCCTCGCGCAGGGAGAGAAGCACGGAATCCGGCAGCAGCCTCGGGTTGTCGCGGTAAGCGAGAAAGACGCCCGCGACGACGCGCCGCGCGTGGCCGTCGTGGCGCGAGACGGGAAAGGAGTGGATCACGTGGCGGTAGACGAAGTCCTTGAGTTCCCGGTAGAGCCTGCGGCCCTTCTCGCTGAAGGAGACGAGATCCCCCGGGAGGCGCTCGCGGCGCGCCAGGAAGTCTTCCGGCGTCGCGATTGCCTCCGCCTCCGTCCACCGCTCGATCCGCTCGCGGGAAGCCTCCACCAGGTCGGATGTCAGGATCGCGATCATCCCGCGGATGAGGCCCGCGCGGCTGGCGGCGGCGTCCTCCGCGCGGGGCCGTTGCCCCCGCACGGCGCGGGAAATCTCGAGCGCCTCGATCTGATCGTCTTCGGCAAGGGGAAGCCCGTCCTCGAGGTCGTGCGTCTGCTGGGCGATCTCGTCGCTCCAGTTGACGAGCTGCGCTTCGAGCGTCCCACCGGAAGCAAATCGCAGGCCTTCGCGAAATTCGAGAGGGAACGGGAAATCCACCTTCCAGACCGTGTGCTTCAGGATCCCCTCGCGGACGTCGTGTGTGAGGTTCAGGCCGGGCTCGTCGTACCGCTTCTCGAGCCGGTCGACCACCCGCACTCCCTGGTAGTTGTGCTTGAAGCCTCCCGCCCGGGGATGGCTGTCGCGCAGCAGGCGATCCAGGATCCGCTCGCCCGAATGGCCGAAGGGCGTGTGCCCGAGGTCGTGCCCGAGAGAGATCGCTTCGGTGAGGTCCTCGTTCAAGCCGAGCGACCGCGCGGCGCTCCGGGCGATCTGCGAGACCTCGATGGTGTGCGTCAGTCGGGTGCGGAAGTGGTCGCCTTCGTAGGGGATGAAGACCTGCGTCTTGTGCTTCAGGCGGCGGAAGGCGCGGGAATGCACGATTCGGTCGCGGTCGCGCGCATACTCCGTCCGGTGGTCGCCGGGCATGGCGACGGCTGGCCCGCGAGGCCTCTCGGCGCGGCCGCTGCGCGACGCATAGATCGGCAGGCGCTCCTCTTCGAGCCGCTCGAACGCTTCCTTCGTGAACGGGGCGGTGGTCGTCGTCAAGGGCGTCTTTCTCCCCGCCCGGCCGGATCCGCGCCGCCCCTGCCGTCTGAGAGAAGGTGAGCGCGGGCCTCTCCGACGAGGTAGAGGGAACCGGCCACGATTATAGGGGGGGAGTCCGCGGCGCCTCCGGCAAGCGCCGCGATGCCGGCGCCGGCATCCGCCGCGGTCCGCGCGCGGAGCGCCAGGGAGCCGACGCGAGAGAGAAGCTCGTCCGGGGACGCCCCGCGGGGCGGCGCCGCTCGAACGAGGACGACCTGGGAAACACCCGGGAAAATCTCGCGCGCGATCCCCTCCAGGTCCTTGTCCGCCATGCCGCCGAACACGAGGGGACAGGCTCCCGAGAGCCCGGCATCGCGGAGAAACGCGGCCAGCGACCGGGCGCCCTCGGGGTTGTGGCAGCCGTCGAGAAGGACGGGCCGCCCCCCCGGTCCCGGCAGAAGCTCAAGCCGCCCGGGCCACCGCACGTTTTCGACGCCGCGCACCAGCATCTCCGGTTCTAAGCGCCCGAACCCCTCCGGGAAAAGCTCCACGGCGCGCACCGCGAGCGCCGCGTTCCACGCCTGGTGCGATCCGGGCAGCGGGGTTCGCAGCCGGAGGCGACGCTCCGGCGTTTCGAGATCGAAGGACGTTCCGGCGGCGGAAACCGAGCGCACGTCCACGGCGAGCTCCGATGCCGCGTCGTGAAAGAGGGATCCGGCCCCGGCCGCGGCTTTCCGAAGAACGCCCAGGGCCGAGGCATCCTCGGCGCGCGCCAGCGCCGGGCGGCCCGCCCGGAAGATGCCCGCCTTTTCCCGCGCGATCAGCGGCAGCGTCTCTCCGAGCTCGGCCGTGTGGTCCAACGCGATCGACGTGACGACGGACAGCCCCGCCGGGGCCACGTTCGTGGCGTCGAAGCGGCCGCCGAGTCCGACTTCGAGGATCCCCACGTCGACCGCCTCCTCGCGGAAGAGGAGAAAGGCGGCAGCCGTCACGGCTTCGAAGTAGGTCAACGGGATCGCCGGTGCCGCATCCGCGGCTGCGAAAACTCTCTCGAGCGCCTGGTCGAGGGCCCCGGCCGCGACGTCTTCCGGACCGACGCGAATGCGCTCCGTGACCGACACGAGGTGGGGCGACGTGTAGAGGCCGGGCCGACGTCCGGCTTCCAAGGCGAGGGACGAGAGCGCTGCGGCCGTCGAGCCTTTCCCGTTCGTCCCTCCGACGAGCACGGAGGGAAAGCCCCGCTCCGGATGACCGAGCCGCCCGCAGGCCGCACCGATGGCTTCGAGCCCGAGCCGCATCCCGCGGAGGCCGAGCGACTCGAGACGGGTGAGGGAGGAAAACGCCATGCGATCGGCCAGGAGCGGCAGAAGCGGGGAACGCTGAGGCCGCCGGCAGAGTCCCGCGCCTCCCGCCCCCTACGCCGGGATGCCGCCCTCTTCCGCCTTTCTTGCGTCCCACAGGAGGTTCAGGCACCTCACGAGCGTGTCTTTCATCTCCGACCGGTCGACTAAAAAATCCAGCATCCCGTGCTCGAGGAGAAACTCCGAACGCTGAAATCCCTCCGGGAGGGTCTGCCGGATCGTCTGTTCGATCACCCGCGGCCCGGCGAACCCGATGAGCGCGTTGGGCTCCGCTACGTTCAGATCGCCGAGCATGGCGTAAGAGGCGGTGACGCCTCCGGTCGTCGGGTCGGACATGATCGAGATGTAGGGGATGCCGGCGTCCGCGAGTCGCGCGAGCGCCCCGGCGATCTTCGCCATCTGCATGAGGGAGAGAATTCCCTCCTGCATCCGTGCGCCGCCGGAGGTGGAGACGATCAGGAGGGGCCTGCGCTCCGCCAGAGCGCGCTCCGCGGCCCGCGTGACCTTTTCTCCGACGACGGATCCCATGGATCCGCCGAGGAAGAAAAACTCCATCGCCCCGATGATGACGGGAATGCCGCCCATCGTGCCGGACCCGATCACGATCGCGTCCGAGGTGCCGACCGTCTCCTGGTACTGCTTGAGCCGGTCGCGGTACCGCTTCGTGTCCCGGAATTTCAGGGGGTCCTGGGACCGCAGGTTCCCTTCGAGCTCGACGTACTGCTCGCCGTCGAACAGCATCCTCAGCCGCTCCGGCGCCGAGAGACGGAAGTGGAACCCGCACTTGGGACAGATCTTGAAGTTGCGGGCGAGCTCCCTGTTGTACAGGATCTCGCGGCAGCTGTCGCACTTGACCCAGAGTCCCTCGGGGACCTTGCTGGGGCGGCCGTCGCGGGGCTCCTTGGGCGGCTTCTCCTTCTTGAACCACATGGGGAAGTCCGATCCTACCCCGCCGGGCGGCCGTCACCGGATGCGGCCCTGCCCACCCAGACGACGCGCCGCCGGCCGCCCGCGTCCCGGTCCACCCGTGCGTCGACGCCGAAGACGTCGCGGAGGGCCGCCGGCGTCAACGCCTCTTCGGGAGTGCCTGACGCGAGCGCCCGGCCTTCCCGGAGGAGAAGGACGCGGTCGGCCAGTGACAGGGCGAGATCCACCTCGTGCGTGACGAGCAGGACGGTGGTGGCGCGCGCGCGGTGCTCTCGCACGAGCACGTCCAAGAAATCGATCCGGTGGCGCGGGTCGAGGCCCGACGTCGGCTCGTCCAGCAGCCAGACCTCGGCCTCCTGCGCCAGCGCCCGGGCGAGAAACACGCGACGCCGCTCCCCGCCGGAAAGAGCCGACGCGTCGCGGTCGGCGAGCCCCGCCACGTCGCAGGCGCGCATGGCGGCGAGCGCCCGCTCGCGGTCCTCGGCGGAGTCCGCGGAAAAGCCCCGGCCGTGCGGAGCGCGGCCCTGCAGCACCAGGTCGAGGCTGCGGATCGGAAACACGAGGTCCGCGCTCTGCGCCACGTACGCGATGCGGCGGGCGGTCTCGCGGCGCGCGATCGCAGGGAGGGGGCGGCCGTCCAGGAGCACTTCGCCGGCGGCGGGCGGGAGGATGCGCGCAATCACCTTGAGCAGCGTGGATTTTCCGGATCCGTTTTCGCCCAGGATCGCGACGATCTCCCCGGCAAAAATCCGGGCATCCAGCCCGCGGAGCGCCGGGTTCGGCCCGTAAGCGGCGGTCAGGCCGCGGACCTCGAGACGGATCAAAGGCGCCTGTTCCGCGAGAGCCGTCACGGCGTTCGCAGGAGGAGATACACGAACACGGGTGCTCCGATAGCGGCCGTGACGGCGCCGATCGGAAGCTCGGAGGGCGCCGCCACCGCGCGCGAAACGGCGTCCGCCGCGATGAGGAGCGCGGCACCCGAAAGCGCCGACAGCGGCAGCAGCGTGCGCTGGTCGTTGCCGGCGACCGCGCGCGCGGCGTGCGGGACCAGGAGCCCGACGAATCCGATGATGCCGGCGAATGCGACGGCCGCGCCTGTGAGGAGCGACGAGGCGAGAAACACGACGGCCTTCGAACGCTCGGTATCCACGCCGAGCGCCGCCGCGTTCTCCTCCCCGACCGAGAAAAGGTTCAGGCGCGACGCAGAGCCGAGGAGCGCGGCGGCGCCGACCACCGCGTATGGGAGGAGGGCGAGAGTTTTATGCGGCGACGCGTCGGCGAGGCTTCCCATCATCCAGAACAGCATCGTCCTCGCGGTCTCCGAGGACGCGAGGGAAAAGACGCCCAGCAGAATCGCGGAAAAAAACGCATTCGCGATGAGTCCTCCGAGGAGGAGCCGCTGCAGGTCGAGACGTCCGCCGCGCCGGGCCAGAGCGGCCACCCCGACGGAGGAGACCACCGCCCCGGCGAACGCCGCTCCGGGCGAAAAAAGGGGCGAGACGCCGAGAAGGCTCGCGAGCGCGGCGCCGGTCGCCGCCCCCCCCGAGGTGCCGAGCAGAAACGGGTCCGCGAGGGGGTTTTTCAGCAGCGCCTGGAGCGCCGCGCCCGCCAGGGCGAGGCAGGCGCCGACGAGCGCCGCCAGGGCGACGCGCGGAATCCGGATCGAGGCGACGAGGCGTGCCGTCTCGCCCTCCGCCCCCGCCCCGGACCAGACGGCCAGGGGCGAGAGACGCACTCCGCCTACCGACACGCCAAGAATGAGGCAGCCGGCGAGAATCGCTCCCGTCATCAGCCAGAGGGCGGGTCCCCGCGCCTTCAACGGGAAAGCCCCCGCGCGAGCTGCTCGAGAGCATCGAAGACGCGCGGGCCGGGCCGCGTCAGCGAGGACTCATCCAGGCGGATGAGCCGCGCGGCCCGGATCGAGCCGCGGGAGAGAGCCCCGGCGGAGAACGCGCGGTCGAAGACGGGACGATTGCCGGGCGAGTCCGGGACGACGGCCACTTCGATCGCGGCCGTCGCGAGCCATTCGGCCGAGAGCACGGGCCAGCCGGGACGTCCCGAAACCAGGTTCTCGGCGCCCGCTTCCCTGAGCACGTCGTCTAAAAAGGTGCCACCTCCGGCGGCGGAGGGGGGATCGGGCCACACGAGAAGGACGGCGCGCGGACGCGGTCGGGAAGAAAGCGACCGCCGGACGGCCTCCCGCCGGTCGCGCAGGGACCGCGTCAAGCGGCGGGCCTCCGCTTCGCGGCCGAGCCTCCCGCCGACGAGCTCGATGCCACTCAGCACCTCGTTGAGAGAGCCTCCCGGAACGACCAGCACGGGGATTCCCGACGCCTCCAGCGCGGAGACCGCGCCTTTGCGATTGCCTCCCTCGGCTGTCGCGAGGACGAGGTCGGGGGTCAGCGACGCGACGCGTTCCGCGCTGACCTCCAGGCCTCCGACTCGAGGGACGGAACGAGCGGCCGCCGGAAAGTCGGAGAAGTCGGAGACACCGATGAGGGATGCGCCGGCGCCGAGAGCGAAAACGATCTCGGTCAGGTTCGGCGCGAGAGCGACCACGCGGGTTGCGGCCCGTGCGGGAGCCCGGCCGGACGAAAGGGAGGGGTGTCTTTCGCAGCGCGCCGCGCCGAGCGCCGCAGTGGTGAGGAGCACGACTCGCACCCCGCGTGTGGCGAGGCGGAAAAGTCCGGCCGCGAGCGCCATGCAGGCATCCCCCCGACCCGGCGAGGGATCAGCCCTGGGCTTCGGCTTCTTCGAGATCGTTCGGAATGCCGAGGCGCATGCACGCGGCGTCGTACATCTGCCGCGCCGCCTTCTGGGCGTTCTGAAGCTCGGCCAGCCGGTCCTTGACTTTGGCGAGCTCTTCCTGGATGAGGCCTTCCAGGTCGTTGATCTCCCCCTTGGTGACCGAGAGGGTGTTCTCGTAAAACTTCTTCTGATCCGGAGAAAGACTCATGCTCCGTTGACCTCCTCAAATCGCCCGGCCCTCGCCCGCATCGTGCAAGATCCTGTGCCGGGAGCTTGACACATCCCGCTGGAAATTTCTTCGGCCGCATCCGACGGGCACCCGCAACTACGGTCTGACATCGACCACCACCGTCCGCCACATCCGGACGGGAACGCCGCCCTTCGTCGCGGGGCGGAACTTCGAAGCGCGGACCGCCTCCAGGACGGCCTCGTTGACTCCCGTTCGCGAAGGGAGCCCCTGCTGGACGCGCGCCTCGGACACCACGCCGTCCTCGGTGACGAGCGCGAGCACGATGACTCTTCCAGTCAGCCGCTGCTGCCGGGCGATTGCGGGATAGGTCACCCGTGGCGTCGACAGCAACGCGGGCTCGACGACGCCCGCCCCGGGGCCGACGAGGTCGCCACGCGTGACCTCGTCCCGCGGCTCGGCACGCGCCGGCGGAGGGCGGGTCGGCGGAGCGGGGACCGCCGTGGGCTCGGGGACGATCTCCCGAACCGTCGGCTCCGGGCGCGCCGGTTCCGGCGCCGCCTCGCGAACAGTCACGAGCGGAGGGGCGACGGCGGGCTCTTCGGCTCTTTTCACGGCGGCCGCCGGCGGGGTGACTCTTGAGGGCTTCGAAGATTCCAGCGCCTTCTGCAGCTCTTTGCGGCGGCTGGCGATCTGCCGCTGGACTTCGTCCTCGATCGCCTTCGGGTCGACCCCCGCCACAGGGGTGACGGCCGCCGCGGGCGGCGCGGCGGTGGGGGCGGCGGCGGGAACCGCCGTCGGGAGCGCCCGCGCGGGCGCCACGGCCGGGGCGCGGCGCGTGAGCCAGACGGCGAGGCCGGTCAAAAGAAGGGCCGACGCCGCGATCATCGAGTACAGCGGCATGCGGCTCTTGCGCTCGGCTTCGGTTTTCGTGGCGGAAAAAGACCCGAATACTCCGGAATCGGTCGGCTCCTTCTTCGCCGCGGGCGGGAGGTCGCGTGTCCCCAGCGTGTCGGGCGGCACAACGAGGCGCGGAGTCGATCCCGTGCGGCGGGCGACGGGAGCGCCTTTCGATTTTCGCGGCGGCGCAGGCTCCGGCGCGGGGCCGCCGCGAGACGCCTCGCGGTCCTTCGTTTCCTGCCGCGCCGACTCCTCGGCCTGCAGCCGGTGAAGATAAATGGCGAGGTCGGCGCTTCCCGGCGCCGGGGTGTAAGAGTAGAGGACGCCTTCGAGGTCCCGGAGCATGTCGGACGCGATGCCGTACCGCTCCTCCGGCTCGCGCGCGAGCGCCTTCGCGACGATCGCGTCGAGCCCCCTCGGGACCTCGGGGTTCACCGTCGAGGGCACGAGCACCTGCGCGGCGCGTACCTTCTCGAGCACCGAAAGGTCGGTGTCTCCCCGGAAAAGCTTTTCGCCGGTGAGCATTTCGAAGAGCACGCATCCGAGCGAGAAGATGTCGCTGCGCCGGTCGATTGGCCGGCCCCAGGCCTGTTCGGGCGACATGTACTGAACTTTTCCCTTGAGGGCCCCCGACTGCGTCTGCGACGCCTTGGAGGCCGCCTTTGCGATCCCGAAGTCGCACAGCTTGATGTCGCCCTCGTAGGAAATCAGGATGTTCGGCGGAGAGACGTCGCGGTGGACGACATTCAACTCGCGGCCTTCGCCGTCGCGCCGACGATGCGCATAGTCGAGAGCCGCGGCAATTTTCGAGGCGACGTACACGGCCAGCGGCACGGGAAGCGGAGTGTCGAACTCGCGAGCGGACTGGAGAAGGGAGCGGAGGTCGCGCCCATCCACGTACTCCATCGCGATGAAGTAGCCGCCCGCCTCGATCTTCCCGAGATCGAAGATGTGAACGATGTTCGGGTGATTCAACTGCGCAGCGAGCTTCGCCTCGTCGGCGAACATCGTGATGAATTCGTCGTTGTCCGCCAGGTGTGGAAGAATCTTCTTGATCGCGACGATCTTCTGAAAACCTTCGACCCCCGAGCGCCGCGCCTTGGAGAGCTCGGCCATGCCGCCTGCCGCGATGCGCTCTAAGATTTCGTACTGCCCGAACTGGTCCGGGCCCGACGAGCTCACGCGATGGGGCTCGGAAACGCGCGGCGGCGCGACGACAGCCGGGACGGGCGCGGGAGAAAAGGGCTCAGACGGGGCCGGGGGCGGAGTTTCGAGCCGAACGCCGAACTCCGGAGTGGCGTCCGGGCCGGGGCTCGGCCTCGGCCTCGACGGGACCTTGAGGCCCGACAGCGTGTCGGAAATCATGCGGTCGATGTCGGCGTCCGTCGAGAACCGGGGGCCGGAGGCGGGCGCGGCGGAGGACGCGGGCATCGGAAGGGGGGGCGGTGGCGAAGGGGGACGCCGGGTCGAGGCGCGGTCCACCATACCGGACAGCGTCTCGCGGAGCCGCTTTTCGATCTGCTGCTCGCCCGTCAGCGCCAGAGGGGTCCCTCGAGGAGGCGTCACCTCGAGCGGGGAACGGTCGCGGCCCACCTCCTCCAGAACGTCCGAAAAGATGTCATCCGAGGTCAGCGTCGGCTGCGCCGCGGCCATCTGGATCGTGGGGATCCGCATCGTACGGGCCCCCGCATCCGTTCCGAGCGCCGACTGTACGGCGGCCAGAAAAACCTGGTCCGTGAAAGGCCTCACGACGATGTCGAACGCGCCCACCCGCTGCGCGTCGGCCTTGGGGTTGGAGCCGCCGTACCCGGAAACGACGAGAAGGATGGGCGGGGCCGTCGCGCCCCCCTTCCGCCGGATCTCGCGGATCACCTCGGCGCTCGGCAGCCGCGGCAGCATCCCCGAAAGAACGACCAGGTCGAATTGAGAACCCCCGGCGAGGGTCAACCCCTCTTCCCCGTCGGTCGCCACCGTCAACGAATACTCCGGGGGGGAAAGAAGAGTCCGCACGCGCTCCACCGAGCGCGGCTCGTAGTCGATCAGGAGGACCTTTTTTGCCATCCGGTGAGCTGTTTTTTCGGGAGAGTCGAAAGAATTGTAACAGGGCGGCCCGGAAAACCCCTTACCTGGGCCGCTCCGAGCGCGAGCGAGGGAGGTCTCGATCACCGCCGTGATGAAAACGCAACACCGACCTTCGGGCCCCCTTCTATGACGCGTCGCCTGTCAAGCCTTCTCGTTGATTGAGGTTAAGTTTTCTTTGGCGATACCTCCGGAGGGTTTGAGGTGCGTGGCGGCTGGGTGGCGAGTTCGGGCCAGGAGACCTCGAACGACCTTCT
>JBBSGZ010000051.1:0-23770 GCA_038253555.1 Thermoanaerobaculia bacterium | reverse complement strand
CGTCCAGGTAATCGAAAACGAGAGAAAGTGAAAACTCTTTTTCGCCACAGTTGGCCCCTAACGCCCGATCGTCACGTGCCGAGGGGTTTCAGTACCCCCGAGATCTCGGTTTTTAGCATTACTCGGACAGACTCCTAGCTCGGATGCGCCGCCGGGACGTAGTACTGCACCCCTCGCCTCGCCCGCTGGATCTGCGCGACCAGATCGTCGAAGTCCGCTGGCCGATTCACGAAGTCGATCTCGTTGCAGTCGACCACCAAAAGAGGCGTCTCTTCGTAGTGGTAGAAGTAGTAGTTGTAGGCCTCGATCAGCTGCGCGAGGTACTCCGGCGTAATACCCTTTTCGATCGACCGCGACCGCCTCTTGATGCGCCGCATGCAGGTCTCGATCGAACCCTGCAGGTAGATGACGAGGTCGGGCTTGGGAACGCTCTCGGCGAGCAGCGTGTAGAGCCGGTCGTAGATCAGCAACTCCGAATCATCCAGGTTGAGGCAGGCGAAGATCTTGTCCTTCGGGAAGTGGTAGTCGGCCAGCACCAGTGTCGTGAACAGATCGATCTGTGCGATCTCGCGCTGCTGCTGGTAACGCGACAAGAGGAAGAAGAGCTGCGTCTGAAACGAGGAGCCCTTTTTCTTTTTGTAGAACTCTCCGAGAAAGGGGTTGTCGACGTCCTCCAGAATCTGAGTTCCGTGAAAGCGCTTCGAGAGGAGCTCGACCAGCGACGTTTTCCCGACACCGATCGGGCCGTCGATAGCCACATGTCGGAGCTTGACGTCACCTTCCGAGGGAATCGCCATATCGGGCGCGATCTTACTCTCGGCCCCGGCGAGCGCGTTCTCGTTGCGACGGTTCCGGACTTGGCGTCTAGACGGGTGCGCCGCCTCCTGCGATCAGAACATCCGCGATTCCGAACGCTGCCAGAGCCACCGAAACGAACCCGTTCGCGGTGAAGAATGCGCTGTCGACTCGCGACAGGTCGCCCGGACGCACGATCGCGTGCTGGTAGGCCAGTGCCGCGGCGGTGAGCGCGATCCCGATCGCGAAGAGGCCGCCGCCCCCGGACATCCGCCACACCGCCGCCAGAAGGGGAAGCATCAGAAAGTGGAGAAGCGCCGAGATCCTGAGAGCCTTCGCGGTGCCCCACTGCGCTGGAATCGATCGAAGGCCGGTACGGCGATCATGCTCCTCGTCCTGCAGCGCGTAGATCACGTCGAATCCCGCCGTCCAGAAGAGGACGGCCAGCCCCAGCAGGACAGGCTCGAGGGCAAAGGCGCCCCGCACCGCGATCCATGCGCCGATCGGGGCAATCGCCAGACAGAGGCCGAGAACGAAGTGAGAGGCCCACGTGAAGCGCTTCGTATACGAGTAGAGAAAGAGAAGCCCGAGGGCCACCGGGGAAAGGAGCAGCGTCAGCCGGTTCAGCGACGCCGCGGCCAGGAGGAACAACAGCGTGGACCCGCAAAGAAAAATTCGGACGTAGGTCGGGGACAGCGTGCCCGATGGCAGCGCCCGGGATGCGGTTCGGGGGTTCGCCGCGTCGAGCTCCCGGTCCGCGAGCCGGTTGTGCGCCATCGCCGCACTTCGCGCGCCGACCATCGCAAGGAGGATCTTCCCGATCGTGGAAGCGGAGGGGAGGCCGCGCGCCGCGAGCACGGCCGCCAGAAGCGCGAAGGGCAGCGCAAACAGGGTGTGGGAGAACTTGATCATCTCGAGGGTCGTCCGCGCGGAGCGGGCGATCTCGCCGGCGCGGCTCATCGGCGGTCGAGTTCCGGGCCGGCCCATCGGTCGGCGGGTCCGGGCAGCTCGAGGTTGAGCCACCGCGCCGCGCGGACGCAATACGCATCCAGGAACCGATCCATCGAAGGCGCCTCGAGATAAAAGGCCGGCGTCGGAGGGGCCACGATCGCCCCGGCCTGCGTGGCGCGCCGCATGTTCTCGATGTGCACCAGGGAGTAGGGGGACTCGCGAAGCGCCAGAACGAGAGGACGCCGTTCCTTCAGGCAGACGTCCGCGGCCCGCTGCAGCAGCCCGCGGGAGATTCCGTTGGCGATCGCCCCGAGAGTCCCGGCGCTGCAGGGGATGACGATCATTCCCGAGGTCTGGTAGGAGCCCGAGGCGATCGAGGCGCCCACTTCCTCGTGAGAGTGGAGGGCCACCTTTGCCGCGGCTTCCGGCGAGGCGGTCAGCTGTGCGACCCAGTCGGCCGCGCTCCCGATCTTGGGATCGAGCTCGGATCGAGCGACGCGAAGGCTCGAGGGTGAAAGGACGAGGTGCAGCCGCGAGAGCCCCTCCGCCTGGAGAGCCAGCTCGACGAACCGGCGGGCGAGGAGACCCCCCGACGCTCCCGAAACTCCGACGATGATTTCGGACCCGGTCATCGACGCGAGTCTACCTGCCGGACTTCGTGACAACCCTTCTGTCCGCCGACAAGAACGTTTTCCAGGACCGCATCTCCGCGCCCGCGCGCCTCCGCGGGGGTGCGACGGAGCCGGCGTCAAGTCTGTGTGTCAGCGAAGGAGACCCGGGCCAGGAGCAGTCCTCCTCCATCTCGTGCTCCGACAGCGCTTTCCATAAAAACGTCCCCCGGGCACGGCTCTCGCCCCTGTCGCCAGGAAAGAAAAGGAGGGCCGATGGAGAACGCCTGACGCGTCAAGGACCCGATGAGGACACGCCCCGAATCAACCGCAGAAAAGAAAGCATGAAAGGAACCCGATGAAAACAGCGTTTCGACTTCTCTTCCCGGCCGCCGCCCTGGCGCTGGCAGCCGTGGCCTCTGCCTCATCCGGCGACGCTCCCGAGGGCGCCGCCGGAAAGAAGATCAACATCAATCAGGCCTCCGCTGCGCAGATCGCTCTCCTTCCCCGCGTCGGGGCGAAGGCCGCTGAGCGAATCGTCGAGTACCGCAAGACGCACGGCTCGTTCGGCCAGGCCGAGGAGCTGATGGAGGTCAAAGGCGTCGGAGAAAAGCTCTTCGGCGAGCTCAAGCCGTATGTCTCTCTGTCCGGGCCCACCACGCTCGCGGCGAAGGTGCGTAAGGGATCGTCCCGGGCCCCACGCGGCTCGAGCGCCTCGAGCCACGGGGGCTCCGGAAAGAAAACCGCTTCCAACTCCGTCCCGGTGGGCAAGGGACGGTGATCATTCCGCCCGCCCGGGGCCGCGCAAGCGGCTCCGGGTCCTTCCTTTCGAAATCGGCTGGCGGCGAGGGATTCTCGATCGTCGGTCTGGTGCTGAGCATGGCAGTTGCGGCGACGGTGCTCGGACTGGCCGCTCCCGGACTCGCAAACCTGCAGTCGTCCGTCTCGGTGCGGTCCGCCGCCGGGGAAGTCGGGACAGCGTTTTACCGCGCCCGAGGCCTCGCTATTGCGCAATCCAGAAACGTGGGACTCAAATTTCGTCGCAATGGAGCTCGCTATGAATGGACGATCTACGGGGATGGGAATGGAAACGGCGTGCGCACCGCGGACATCGAAAGGGGAATCGATCGCCCGATCGCGCGATTTACGTGGACCCACCAGGATGTGCACCCCTCCATCCTCAAGGGCACACGGGTACCGGATCCCGGCGGTTCCGGGTTCCTCGACCGGATCGATGACCCCATCCGGTTCAACGGATCGGACATCTGCTCTTTTTCGCCGATCGGGGAGTCGACGCCCGGATCCGTCTATCTCTCGGACGGCCGGGATCGGATGGCGGTCGTGCGTGTGTTCGGAAGGACCGCCAAGATGCGCACCCTTTATTACCGCCGGGGGGAAAGGATCTGGAAGCCATGAGCCTGTCAGGTGAGAGGGAAAAAACGGGCCGGCTCTCCCGGCGCGCCCCAGAGGAGAGCGTCCTGGAATTCCGCGCCGCGGTCGGTTCTTCCCCCTGCGAACAGGCAGCCTGTGATCCGAGAGCCGGAACCGAGCACGGCCCCGTCCCAGACCGCGCTTTTCTCGATACGGGCGCCCTTCCCGAGCTCGCAGTGTCCGAGCACCGAGTTGAAGGCGGCGATGTTTTCGAAAGGGCGGAACGAAAGGACACGAACATCCCGATCGAACGCGCCGGCTCCTATCGGGAAAGGCCCACCGCGAGCGAGTGCTTCGAGCGACGCGCGGAGGAAATCGCGAGGTCTGCCGAGGTCGGCGAAAGGGCCGTCGTGGGCGAACCATCCGATTTCATTCCCTTCGGCGAGAAGCGGATTCCACAGGTCGTCGACCAGAGAGCGCTCTCCAGGACCGATCCGCGAGAGAAGCCGCGGGGAGAGGACGCACACCCCGGTGTAGAGGAGCGGCGGGGCGGACTCGGTCCCGCCGCTCCTCGCGCTTTCAGCGGGGGAGACGCCGGAGGCGCGGGAGGGATCCTGCGCAACCGGCCCGGTATGAGCTCCGAATCCCGTGATGCGGTCCCCTTCGGATTGAAGAGGCGTGTACCGATCGGGCTCCCGATTGGGGACGACGAGGAGAGTGGCGAGCCTTCCGCTGTCCCGGTGAGCCCGGCGCAGAGCTTCGTAGTCGGGCTCGATCGCCGCGTCGGAATTCACGACCAGAAAATCTCCCTCCGAGAGCCACTCCGCGGCGTTGGCGAGGCCGCCGGCGGTGCCGAGGATCTCGGGCTCGCGGAAGAAGCGGAGCTGCGGGAGTTCCGCCGCGCCGTGGACCAGGTTCTTCTCGATCTGCTCTCCCAGATGGTGGAGATTGACGCCCGCCTCCGTGATCCCGAACCGGTGCAGGCGCGCCAGGTGCGCCCGAGCCAGGGGAACGTTCAGGAATGGGAAAAGGGGCTTCGGGATTCGCTCGGTGACCGGCCGGAACCGGAGGCCGCGTCCGGCCGCGAGGAGGAAGGCTCGCACGGCGACCTCAGTCCCGATTCCGAGGGCGAGTCGCCGTGACCGCCGGGTGCGGAGAGGGCTGCTTTGAAGCGAACCCCGCCGCTGTCAGCTCGGGCTCTCCTGACCGACGGGAAAGACCATATCGGCAGGAAGGGAGGGATCCTGCTGCCGCTTCTGCCCGTAGAGCCGCGCGTACGAGTACGGAAGAGCGGAGGCGAACTCGAGTTCCAGGGTCTTCAAGACTCCGCGGATCGCAGGCGGTGCCCCTTCGACCTCGACGAAGCTTCCAATCGGAGTCTCGTCGAGAGCGATCGTGCACTCCTGGAAGCGCCATTCCTCCCGGTGCTTCTCGTATCGGAATCGCCGCTCGAGCCCCAAGCCCGCCAGGATGGCTTCTGTCTCGGAGGGATTCGAGACTTCGGTTTCGCGCTCCTCCCGCGTCTTGATTCCGCCCTGGAAGCGAGCCTTCCCCTTGAAGGTCAGGATGGCGCGGCCCCGGGCCCGTCTCAGACGGATCGTGCGGCCGGTCGAGGAGAGCCGCTTCTCCGTGTCGTCGTAAAGGTCATTCGACTCGAAATGCCGGGGGGCCGCGAGCAAGGCGCCGGCGGCTTCGAGCTTATGCCGGGCCGAGGCCAGGTCGGGACAGGGGACCTTGACCTCCACCTCATCGTGCTCCGTCGGAAGATCAGGGCCGGTGGACGTCACGACAGAAGCCGGCGGGCAATCTCCTGCGCCCGCTTTCCGTCCACGCGCCCCTTGTGCTGCGCCATCAGCTCTTTCATCAGGGCTCCGACGTCCTTCGCCGACGCGAAGCCCTTTTCCTGGATGATTCCGCGCACGATCGATTCGAGATCACCCTCGGAGAGCGCCTGGGGCAGGTAAGCCTCCAGGATCGCGAGCTCTTCGGTTTCCGCGGCGACGAGGTCCGCCCGCCCGCCCAGGACGTACTGCTCGATGGCTTCCCGGCGTTGCTTGACGGCGCGCCGGATCGCCGCCTCGACTTCTTCATCCGTCAACTCGCGCTGGAGGTGAATGCGCTCGTTCTTCAAAGCCGAAAGAAGGAGCCGCAACGTAGAAACGCGCCGCTTTTCGCCCGCTTTCATCGCGAACTTCAAGTCATTCTCGAGCCGGGCGAGCATGTTGCCGGAGGATATCGCGAGGAGGGATGGTCGAGCGTTCAGCGTTGAGCGTTGAGAGTTGAGAGTTGAGCCGTCCCCCCGAAAGCTCCCGCGCGATCTGAAGAAAATGAGAGCTCGCCTTCGAAATTGTCCATCACCGCGCGCCGGCTATCTGTTCCTGCGCCGCTCACCCCAACCCTCTCGGGCGAACACGGGACGCCTACCTGCGGGCCCCCTCACCCCTACCCTCTCCCCGAGCGCGGGGCGAGGGGGCAGAGCTGCGCTTCAACCTCGATGTTGACAAAGCTCGCAGCGGGAGGAGTCTCCTGACCGAAGGGAAGGAGGAGCCTCCCGCTGCGGGAGCCGAAGCGAACGAAGGGACCAGCCCGGCGGTCGAGCCCAACAGGCGAGCCGCCGGGCGGTGCGTTCGCCGCAGGCGTACGCAGGTCCCGCAGTGAGCGAAGGCGACGTGTCATATACCCTCTCGCCGTGAAGCGTTTCCTCGTCGGCACCGCTGGCCACATCGACCACGGCAAGACCGCGCTCGTGAAGGCCCTGACCGGAATCGACGCCGATCGGCTGCCCGAGGAGAAGCGGCGCGGCATCACGATCGACCTCGGATTCGCGCACGCCGAGTGGGACGGCGTCCGCGTCTCGTTCGTCGATGTGCCGGGACATGAACGGTTCGTTCGGAACATGCTCGCGGGAGCGGGCGGAATCGACGCCGTGCTGCTCGTCGTCGCGGCCGACGAGTCCGTCATGCCGCAGACGCGCGAACACTTCGACATCGTGCGGATGCTCGGGATCGGACGGGGCGTCATTGCCGTCACGAAGACCGATCGGGTGGACGAGGACCTCCTGGGCGTCACCGTCTCGGACGTGCGCGATCTCGCTCGCGGCTCGTTCCTGGAAGGCGCGGCGGTCGTCCCGGTCTCCGCACGGACCGGGGAAGGCCTCCCGGAGTTGAAGAAGGCCCTCGTCGCCCTCGCCGGTAACGAAAGCGCTTCCTCACGGGAGGCCCTTCTCGTGCGGCTGCCGATCGACCGTGCCTTCTCGATTGCGGGCTTCGGTCCGGTGGTGACGGGAAGCCTGGTCTCCGGGACGATTTCGACGGAGCAGAAGCTCGATCTTCTCCCTCTCGCCCAGGCGGTGCGGGTCAGGCGCATCGAGGTGCACGGGCGGGAGACGCCCGAGGCCCGCGCCGGCGAACGCGTCAGCGTGAATCTCGCGGGCATCGAGTTGCCCGCCCTGCGCCGCGGACTCGTCCTCGCGACGCCCGGCGCCTTTGCCACCACCACTCTACTGACCGCGCGCATCCACCTGCTTCCGGCGGCTCCCGAGCTAGCGAGCGGCGACCGGCTGTCGTTACATCATTTTTCCTCCGAGATCCGCGCCGGCGTGCGGCTTCTGGAAGGCGAGACGCTGGCTCCGGGGGAGAGCGGTGTCGCGCAGCTGCGCCTCTCGGCGCCTCTGGCGGCCGCTCCCGGAGACCGGTTCGTGCTCCGCCGCCTGTCACCGGTGGAAACCGTCGGAGGAGGCGTCGTTCTCGACCCGCTCTGGCCGGGCGTTCGCCGCGCCCGGGAGGAAGGGGGCGCCCTCCTCGCGCGCTTCGAAAGGGCGGCCCTGCCGGAACGCATCGTGCTCTGGGTCGAGCAGTCGAAAGAGTCGGGCGTTTCCGAGGACGTTCTCGCACGCCGCGCCGGCGTCGCGGCGGAATCGATCCGCTCGGCGGCGGTCACCGGGATCGCCTCCGGAAAAATTCACCCACTCCGACGGTCGCCGGACCGCTATATCTCGGAGGGCGCCCTCGCCCGTCTCGCGGACCGCGCGCTCGACGAGATGGCGCGCCTTCTGGCCGCCGGCGGAGCGGTCGGGGTCTCGCGGAGGACCCTGCTCGCCCGAATTCTCCCGGAATCGATCGATGCGCGCTGGGCGGAGGCGGTCGAGGCCGCCCTCGTGGCCCGCGGCGCCTACACCCTGGCGGGAGAGGAAGCGCGGCCCCCCGGCCGCGACGACCTCGGGGGCGCGGACCGCGAGCTCTCGGCGCGAATCGCGGAGACGTACCGGCGAAGAGGGCTCGATCCCCCTTCTCTCCCTGACGTCACGCGCGAGATCGGGCACAAGGCCAAAGTGGTGGAAGGCCTGGCCGGATACCTCGTAAAAAAAGGCACGCTGCTGCGTCTGCCGGGCGGCTGGCTGATTTCCCGGGATGCCGTGGATGACGTTGTCTTCCGGCTCCGAGGTTCGGGACGTCCCTCCCTCGACGTCGGCGAATTCAAGGAAATGTTCGGATTGACGAGGCGGCTGGCGATTCCGCTTCTCGAATATCTGGACGGAGCGAAGATCACCAGGCGAGTGGGCGACCGGCGGGAGATCCAGCCGGGCTGAGGCTCACGCTTCCGGGTGCGGCTCGTCGGTCTGCACGTCCGCCGCCCGGACGGCCGCCGCGGTGGACTCTTTTCTTGCCGGCCGCGGCCGGACCCAGGGATCGACCGCCGGGGCAGGCTCCTCCTTTACGGAGAGGCCCGCTTTCCACATCGCGCTGTCTTCGGCGTTTCTCGCCTCGATCTCGAAAGGAATCTGGCTGTACGCCGCGTCGTGGCGCAGGCCGCGGAACCGGCCTCGCGCGTAGGCGGCGAGATATCGCATCCCGAAACTGAGAAACCCCTCGCGGGCGAACTGGCTCACGTGCTGGATTTCGTGGGCGATCAGCCGGGCTCCGAATTCCGTGCGGGCCGCGATCGATCGCACCGCGGTCCGGGAAAGGAAGATGTCCCGGCCGACTGTGAGGGCATCCGCCCCGACGCAGCCCGTCAGAAGCCGCGCCACCCAATGCGTGTGCAGCCTCACCCTCCGCGCGTGCGGGGAAAGCGCGACAAAGGCGCGTGGGAGTAAGAACCTGGCGATGGCCGAGTGTTAGCGGTCCGTTGACGAGGTGTCGGGCAGACTCTTGCGGAGGTTGGCAATCTGCTTCACGTCGACGGAATAGCCGATCTGCCCCGCGATGACGAGCTCCGCCCACGAATCCACCGCCTGACCGTTCAAACGCGCGGGCCGGAACTGCCACGCTCCGATCTGACGTCGAAAGTCGGAGAGCAGAATCGGGTCCGACGCCTGGAGCGGGATGGCGCGGTCGGCGCGCCCGGCCGCCGTGATCCGAAGCCACATCCGCACCGAGAAGGGACCCTTGTAAGAATCGGCGTCCCATTTCGTTTTTTTCGGGACGGCGAGAGTCTCCAGCTCTTCGACGGGCACGGTCCCGTCGGAAACAGCGGGAGCGCCCGGCAGCGCCTCGTACCATGCGGTGTCCGGACGCCATTCGAGCGGAGCCGGAATGGGACTGGCCGGCGTGACCGCCGTCAGAGCCATCTGCTCGATCCTGGGCGCCTTCACTTCGACGCGAAGATCCACCCGCACGCTCGCCCAGGTGTCCACCGGCTGGCCGCCCCGACGGCCTGGCTCGAACACCCAACGCTCGAACGACTTCTTCGTGTCCGCCGCGAGGGAGGGGATCGGGTCGCGCGCGCGCCGGGAACCGCCCGGCTTGCCGGTGCGATCGACGCGGATGGAAGCGTAAAGCGGTTCTTCGACGACCTGGTCGACGAGAGAGGGCTTGGCCGGTAGAGCCGCCGGAGACTCCGCCGCAAGCCCGAACGGGTTTTCGGCGGGGAGAGTTTCGATCCGCACGGACGGAGGATCCGTGAGGCGCAACGGGGCTTGCCCCGAGGGAGGGGGCGACGAGGGCGCGGCCGGCGGAGCGGCGGCGGGCGCCGGGGACGCGGGCGGAGCGGCCACGGGCGTCGCGGCGACGGCCGGCGGGTTGCGCGCCGGAGACGCGGTCTCCTGCGCGAAGGCCGGAGTCCGGGACAGAAGGAGGCCGGCGGCGAGCGCCAGGCCGGAAAACGCCCTAAGGTTCATGGAGTTGCAAGAAGTATAGCCGGTCGGCTATTTTGCCGACAGCCAGTCGTGTCCCGCTCCGATATCGACGGCGAGCCGGACGCGAAGGCTCGCCGCGCCTTCCATGACTTCGCGCAGCAGGGATGTCAGGGCCTCGACCTCGGAGTCCGGCGACTCGAGCACGAGCTCGTCGTGGACCTGGAGGACCAGACGGGAGGCGAGGCCGCGTTCTGCGAGGGCGTCGTCCAGCCGGACCATGGCGATCTTGATGATGTCCGCCGCCGCGCCCTGGAACGGGGCATTGAGCGCCATCCTCTCGGCGTTCCCGCGGACGTTCGGGTTGGACGCCGCGATGTCCGGGATCGGCCGGACCCTGCCGAAGATGGTGGTGACCTCGCGCGTTCGCCGCGCCTCTTCGAGAATCCCGTCGAGACATGCCCGCACGTTCGGGAACTGCGCGAAGTAGGAGTCGACGTAACTCTTCGCCTCCGAGGTCGAAACGCCGAGCTCCTTCCCGAGCGTGAAGGGCGCCATGCCGTACAGGAGCGCGAAATTGATTCTTTTCGCCGCAAAACGCATTTCCTGGCTGACGAGGTCCGGCGAGACGCCGAAGATCTTCGCGGCCGTCGCCCTGTGAATGTCCTGCCCCTCCTCGAACGCGCGTATGAGGGCCTCGTCCGCGGAGAGGTGGGCCAGGATCCGGAGCTCGATCTGGGAGTAGTCCGCGACGACGAGCTTTCCTCCGGGGGGCGCGACGAACGCCTTTCGGATTTCGCGGCCCGCTTGCGTGCGGATCGGGATGTTCTGCAGGTTGGGATCGGAAGAAGAAAGACGCCCCGTCGACGCGACGGTCTGCCGGAAGGAGGAGTGCACGCGCCCGTAAATGTCCGCGATCGCCGGCAATGCGTCGACGTAGGTTCCCTTGAGCTTGGAAATTTCCCGAAACTCCAGCACGAACTTCGGAAGCGCGAATCCGCGTTCGGCCAGCTCGTTCAAGACCTCCACGCCGGTGGAGGAGGTCCTGGTTTTGGCGGTTTTCCTGAGAACGGGGTATCCGAGCTTCTCGAAGAGAATCTGCCCGAGCTTGACCGGCGAGTTGACGTTGAACTCCTCGCCCGCCTCGGCCCAGATCTTCTGTTCGATCGCTCTCAAGTCCTTCTCCATGCGCGCCGAGATCTCCTGGAGGAAGGGGACGTCGACGGCGACGCCGGCGATCTCCATCCTCGCGAGGACCGGAGTCAGCGGGCGTTCGATCTCGCGATAAATCCGGTCCAGCGCGGGCCGGGCGGCCAGCTCCTCCCGAAGAGGCTCGGCGAGCGCGAACGCGGCGGCGGATCGTTCCGAGAGCCATCGGTCCGCGTTGGCGATCTCGTAGGAGTCGGGGAGAGCGCAGGAGGAGATTCCCGCTTCTTTGTCCGAGAGCAGCCGCTGGCCCAGGCGCTGAAAGGCCATGGGCTCGAGCTCGGGGCTCGCCACGCCGGACGAAAGAACGTACTGCGCGAGGCAGATGTCGAAAAGATTTCCGACGACCCGGCGGCCCGCCCGCGCGAGGAGCGTGTCGAGCGGCTTGGCGTCCGCCATGGCGAAGGAGGCCCCCGGCCGGTCCGCGCCGCTCCAGAGCTCCGCGACCCGGCCCGCATCTGCCTCGGCGATCTGCGCGGCGGTCCCGTCCGACAACGCGAGCAGCGCGTCGGCGCCGCGTTGCAGGAGCGCGACGCCGGTCCATCCGCCCGAGAGCGCGAAGGTCTCGCCTCCCGACAGGCGCCGGGAGGAGACTTCCGGAGGCGCGGCGGATTCTCCCTGGATCTCCGCGGCTAAGGAATGAAACTCGAGCCGGACGAAGATCTCCTTCAGCCGCGGAAAGTCGGGCGGCGCGCAGCGGAGCTCTTCCGGGTCGAAGGGGATCGGCAGGTCGGTCGGAATCTCGACGAGGCGCCGCGAGAGCAGCGCCGCCTCCCGGTTCTGCCGCAGACTCTCTCCCACCTTTCCCTTGACCTCCTCCGCCCGCTCCAGGAGCGCCGGCAGACTTCCATACTGGAGGATCCACTTCTTCGCGGTAACCTGGCCGACTCCGGGCACGCCGGGGATGTTGTCGACGCTGTCCCCCATCAAGGCGAGGACGTCGGCAACCTGCGCCGGCCTGACCCCGAAGAACGTCTCGACGCCCGCCTCGTCCAAAAACGCTTCCTTTCCGGTGTGAAACACGCGGACACGGGGGCCGACGAGCTGCAGCATGTCCTTGTCCGCCGTGACGATGACGACGTCGTAGCCCGCCGCCGCCGCTTTGTTCGACAGCGTCCCGAGCACGTCGTCGGCCTCGTATCCGGGAAGTTCCAGGATCGGGATCCGGTACGCGTCCAGGAGGAGTCGGATGTCGTCCAGTTGAGAAGCCAGATCGTCGACCATCGCCGGCCGGTTTGCCTTGTACCCGGCGTAGGCGTCGTGCCGTATCGTGCGTTCGGGACCGTCCCAGGCAATCGCGCAGAGGTCGGGCGTGTGCTCGCGGAGCATCTTCCGGAGCATGGTCACGAAACCGTAGATCGCGTTGGTCGGGCGGCCGGCCGAGGTGGAAAGCCTCTGGATGGCGTGGTACGCGCGATGGATGTTCGACATCGCGTCGACTAAGTAGACGGTCTTCGGGGGCATCGCCGGCGATTGTAGGTGAGCCGGCCGCTGGCGCTCGGAGGCCGCCAGGCGCGAGTTGTCGACGGCCGATTCCCTGATGCGTCCTGATCGGAGGCCCGGCGCCAGGTTCGGGATCCGGGCCGGGAGACCGCGACGAAAGGGCCCTTTGGCCGGCTGTTCGCCGATAAGGAGGAAGCGTCGACGCGGTGAAAAGGTGCGACACCGTCAGGGAACTCCCGCCCTGACAGAGTCTTGGAGAGCACCGACGGGCCGGACCAAAAAAAACGCGCGACCCGTCTCCGGAGTCGCGCGATCAACATACACAGAATAACAAGCGCGCTCGCGAGTGTCAAGAGAATTCGTTGAGACCGCCTGGCGCGCGGAACCCCGCGCAGGAAGGCCGAATTGGACCTCTCGACGCTTGCCGAGAGCCCGCCATGCGGGCCGGCCCGGAGGAGCGCGCCCGAAGCGACCGCGGGCACAAGGATCGGGGCAACGGCGCTCGAAGCGACTCGCTCGCCCCGTAGCCGGAGGCGGAGATCAAAGACGAAAACAAATCATGGCAAACGCCTGTGGTGAGGTCGAAAGAATTCCGGAACCGGGATCCCGGAGGCCAAAGCGAGGGAAAAAGGCCTGAATTCGCGACGTGCCAGAGGTTGAAAGATCCGCTCCCGCCGCGCAGACCGGGAGGCCCCGCTCTAACGACTTTCGGGAGAGGAACTTGGGAGAAAACGGCCGAAAACACAAATCGCGCGACCCGTTGCCGGGGTCGCGCGATCGAATTTCAAAACTATAACAAACGGGCAGGAGTTCGTCAATGGAAATCCGCCGGGTACATTTTCGCGGGTCGCACCGAGCAAAGCGCTCTGAGACAAGGGCTTTGAGTGTCCCGTTCGCCGCCTTCGTCGCCGGCTTTGTTGCGCCATGGACCAATGTCGGAGTGGCCGGCGGATCCGGACCACAACGAGAGAGGCCGGTCACTCCGCTCGCTCGAGACCCGCGATCCGATAAAAAGCCCGAAAAATCCGACGGGCGCCCGCGCCCCGGCCTCTGGCCGCTCTCCGGACGGGGGGGCCCGGCGGGGCGAACTTTAAAAGCGCTTGCGAACGGTCGCCAGGATCTGCGCGCGCAGCCTCTGCGCGTCGTTCTGAATCTGGGCCGTTTCTCTCTGCATTTTCGCCACGAACGCCACATCGGAGATCCCGCCGAGGTTGACTCCGACGTTCAACAGGGCGCTTTCGGCCGCGGCTTCGAGGAGCAGAGCGGCGGAGCCGGCGTCGGAGGCGGCGCTCGGATTTCCCTTTTCGACCAGTTCGGGCAGCGCCGCGAGCACCCGGGCGGCGAGCTGGGCGGTCCGCATGGGGACTTCTGTTGCGCGCCGGCTGGCGATCGCCAGGGCCTCTGATCGGGTGGCTTTCTGGGAGTCCGTGTCCTTCGCAAGCCGCCGGGCCGCGACGACGAGCTCGTAGGCCTCCGAATCCTCCCGGGCCAGTCGCAGGAACTCGAGCCTGGCCGACGCGGCCGCCTGGGCGATTGGCCGGACCGCGGCGTGAGACTCCGAATACTTGTCCCGCGTGAGCGTCAGCGCGGCGACCATCTCCATGAGGCTCGCCCCCATGGCGCCCGCAATCGCCGCCGCGGTGCCGCCGCCGGGAGTCGGCGCGTCCGATCCCAGCGCATCGATGAATTCGATGACGGTCAGCCTGGCGAATTCGGTCATGAAGTCGGGTTCGGGACCCAGACGCCGCGGAGGGAAACGCCGGCGACCAGGTTCACGCCCCAATGATAGACGAGGTGCCGGTCGTCGGGCGCGTCGAGCAGCAGGACGTCCGCGCTCTTGCCGACTTCGAGCGAGCCGATCTCGGCCGCCAGCCCGAGTGACGCCGCGGCGTTCAGCGTCATGCCCGTGAGGGTCTCCTCGACGGAGAGGCCGGAGTCGAGGCACGCATGGGCGGCCACGGCGGCCAGCGACTCGGTATGACAGGTGCCCGGGTTGGAGTCCGACCCGATCGCGACGGGAACTCCCGCCGCGACCAGGGCGCGGGCGGGCGCGGGCCGGGCTCGCATCCACCAGGCGGTCCCCGGAAGCAGTACGGCGACCGTCCCGGAGCGGGCGAGCGCCGCAACCTCTTCCTGTCCGATGCAGAGGAGGTGGTCCGCCGAGGACGCCGAGAGCTCCGCCGCGAGCAGAGCGCCGCCGGATCGGGCCAGCTCGTCGGCGTGGACCCGGAGACCCATGCCGGCTGCCCGCGCCGCGAGCAAAATGCGGCGGGATTGGTCGACCGAAAAGACTCCTTCTTCGCAGAACACGTCGCAGAACTTCGCCCGGCCGGTTGCGGCGGGGATGATTTCGGACACGATTGCCTCGATCCATTCCTCCGGGCGGTCCCGCGACTCCGGGGGAAACTCGTGCGCGGCGAGGAGAGTCGGAATCACCCGCGGCAGTTCCTCTTTCAATTCCGAGGACAGAAGCCGCAGCGCCCGCAGCTCGTCTGACACCGTGAGCCCGTAACCGGTTTTCGCCTCGACGGTGGTGGTTCCGCAGGAACGCATTCGCGTGAGACGAGTCTCGAGGAGAGAACGAAGGTCCGCGTCGGACGCCGCGCGGGTCGCGGCGACGGTGGCCCCGATGCCGCCTCCCGATGCGGCGATCTCCGCGTAGGATTCCCCCGCGAGGCGGCGGCCGATCTCGAGACCGCGATCGCCGGCCCATAGCGGATGCGTGTGAGCGTCCACCAGACCGGGGAGCAGGGTCTGCCCCGTGGCGTCGATCGAGACTTCGGCCGACAGGTCCGCGAACGTCCTGGAGTAGTCGGCTTCGGACCCGACCCAGGAGATCCGACCGTTCTCGGCGCGCAGAGCCGCCTTCGGGATGCGGAGAATCTCCCCCTGTTTTTTCCCGGCTCGCGCCGACGTTCCCGTCGGTGTGGCGAGGCAGGCGGCGTTTCGGAATTCGAGCGACCGGATGACGGGCACGGGGGGATGGTATAGGGGGGCTCGCTCGCGGGCGAGGGGCGCTGGGCGAGGGGCGAAGGGCGAAGGGCGAAGGGCGTGGTCCCGTCCGCCCGGTCGCGCTCGTTGGCTCGGAGAACGCCTTCGGCCTTTCTTTACCCCGCGGTCTCGCCCTTCTCCGATTTCCGGGTCAGATACTTGACCGGGCGGTCCTTCTCGTCCTCATCCTTATCGAACTCGAGGACCTGCTCGAAAAGCTCGACCATTTTCTGGAGCTGCAGGCGGAAGTTGAAGCGGTGCATCTTCAACTCGTGAATCGCTTTCTCGATCTCGGCTGCACGCTGGAGGGCGCTGTGGGTCAGACGCTCGCCCGAATCCTGCGCCTCCTGAACGATCAACTCGGCCTGCCGGGACGCCGAGCCGCGGATGTCCTCCGAGGCCCTCTGCGCCGCGACGAGAGTCTCTTTCAAGATCCGCTCGCGGTCGCGGTGTTCGGCGTTCTCGTCCTGGAGCGAGCGCACGCGGCTTTCGAGCTCCGAGTTGACGCGAGCCAGCTCTTCCATCTCCTCGGCCACGGATGACAGGAACGACTCCACTTCCACCGGGTCGAGACCCTTCCACTTCCGGGAGAACTCGTGTTTCTGAATTTCGAGTGGCGTCAATCGGGACATGCAGTGACTCCTAAGTAAGGGCCGGGGACGGAACGAACAGGCGCGCCAGCACGACCTGCAGGAACTGGATGAGGAGGATCAGCAGCAGGGGGGAGAAGTCGATCCCGCCCGTGCGCGAGGACGGCAGAAGCTTCCGGAAGGGGCGGAGGAGAGGCTCCGTGAACTTGTAGAGAAACTGGACGATGGGATTGCGGGGATCCGGGCTGACCCAGGAGATCACCGCCGCGATGATGACGATCCACTTGATGAGGTCGAGGATTTTGATGATGATGTCGAGAATCCCCCACGCGAACGCGCCCCCGATGTTCACGTTGCGCTCCGGTCGCCAAACAGCGCCGTCCCGAGACGGATCTCCGTCGATCCCTCTTCGATCGCGACCTCGAAATCGTGGCTCATTCCCATCGAAAGCTCCGGGAAGGCCCGTCCGAAACGGTCGGCCAGCCGGTCACGCACCTCTCGGAGCCGACGGAAATGGGGGCGCGCCGCCGCGGGGTCGTCGTCGAATGGCGGAACGGCCATCAGTCCTCGCAGATCGAGCCGCCCTCGTTCGAGGACGCCGGCGACCAGCGCCTCCGCCTCGGAGGGTACGGCGCCGGATTTCGACGCCTCGGAGGCGATATTGATCTCGACCAGGACCGGGTAGGGAGGCGCCTCGGCCGGCATCAACCCCACCAGACGTATGGCAAGTCGTTCCCGGTCCAGCGTTTCCACCATTGAGAACCATTGTAGCGCCGCCTTCGCCTTGTTGGTCTGCAAAGGGCCGATCAGCTTCCAGACGAGGGCCGGAAATTCGGCCCGGAGAGCCTCGATCTTCGAGGCCCCCTCCGCCACCCGGTTCTCCCCGA
The DNA here is from genome assembly GCA_038253555.1 of Thermoanaerobaculia bacterium. GTDB lineage: Bacteria > Acidobacteriota > Thermoanaerobaculia > UBA5066 > Gp7-AA6 > JALYUA01. Next base: position 6,855 of record JBBSGZ010000051.1, on the reverse strand, counting down.
GCCGGGTGAGCCCGGCAAGGGCCGCCGACCGGACGAGCTCGGGAGGATGAGTCTTCGTGACCGCGAGAATCGCGACGTCTCCGGGGTCCCGGCCGGCGCGATTCGCGGCCCGGGCGACGCGCTCGAGAATCTCGGCATGCCGCCGGTGAATCTCTTCTACGCCGGGAGGGGTCATGTGCCGTTGCGGGTCGTCCATCGTCGGGTGTTCATGCGAGTTCCCCATCACCGGGATGGATAGCGGGGGCTGAGACCTCTAGCAGGCTGCTGAAAAAAGCCTGCGGGTGTCGTGTCCAGGCTTTTGCATTCGACTTCGAGCTCTCTTTCGCATCGACCCACCATGTCGGCACTCCAGGATCGCTTTCTTATGGCGCGAGCAAAAGCCTGTCCACCCTGCGGGTTGCGGCGGCGCGGGGTCGTCTGCATCATTGCCGCTCCTCCCCGATGCGAACTGCATCGCCTTCGTCGCAGCGCCTTGCATCCGACCCCGCGGCGCTCGCAACGCCATCCCACACCCTTTTTCAGCAGCCTGCTAGGAACGTGATCCCCCCTCCACGGGTGAATCCGCGGGATCCAGCGCGGGACGTTCTCCCGGAAGACCGGATACTCCTCGGGGTACGCCTTCATCAGGGTGGGCTCTTCGTAGAGCAGAACGAAGAGGTGGAACGCGGCCCACACGCAGGCTGCGTATGTGAGCAGACGCAGGTCGCCGAAGAGGAGCGCCTGGCCGGCGATCAAAGACGCGACGGCGACATACATCGGATTGCGCATGTGCCGGTACAGGCCCGAGACCACGAGATGGCGCGTTGGCATCAGGGGCATCGGCGTCCCGAGCCCCTTCGCGGCGAACCTCCAGAAGGATTCGAGGAGAACCGCGAGACCCGCGACCAGGAGGAGGATGGCGGCGGCCCGGCCGAACTCCGATCCGGGATACCGGCGGAAACGCCAGCGGGTGAGCAGAACGGGACCAGCCCCGCCACAGTGCCGGGGGCGAGGAACAGAAAGACCAGGGACCCCGCAGTCGCGAACGTTCTCGCTTCCATCACGTCACGGACGGTCCGCGCGCCCCCGGGTGCAGGTCGACGGCGATGTTTCTCCATTTTCCCTGACGGAATCTCGCAACACTCAGGATCGCGCGCGTCGAGTGGCCGAGCACGATCGCGAGCCAGATGTCGCTCGGCTGCAGCGGACGCTTCGCCTGGATCGCGAAGCAGAGGCCGATCGGGACCGCGATCTGCGAAATCAGCGAAATGAACAGGGGGCTCCGTGTGTCGCCGGTGCCCTGAAGCCCGCCCGTGTATGCCAGCGCGACCGTCACGAAGAGCCCGGACACGCTCAGGTAGCGGAGCAACTCCTCCCCGAGAGAAGTGACCAGCGGTTCCGTCATGCCGAACACGCCCAGCAGGAGGCGGGGAACGGCGAGAAACAGAACGCCGACCACGGCGGCCAGCGCGAGACCGAACCGCGCAGCCACCGCCACTCCGCGGCTCGCGCGCTCGGGATTTCCCGCGCCGAGGTTCTGGCCCGCGATCGTGGCCGACGCTCCGAGGAGGCCGACGGAAGTCCACGTGATCAGGGAGAAGAGCTCCGTATACCCGACGGCGAACGCCGCCTGCGCCGCGGCGCTGTGCTCGAGCGATCCGATGAAGCGCAGCAGCAGAACGCCCGCCACGTTCATCGCGATTCCCTGCACGCCGGAGGGCAGGCCGAACCGAAAGAGCGATCGGATGACCGCGAAGTCCGGCTTCAAGTCCATGCCGCGATGAAACTGGATGACGGATCCGGGCGAGAACGTCTTCCAGAGGCAGTACCCCGCCGCGATCGTGCTGCTCGCGATCGTCCCGAGCGCGGCCCCGAGGGTCCCGAAGCGCGGGATCAGTATGACGTTGAAGACGACCGTGAGAACGGTCATCGTCACGCCGAGCCGCAGCGGTGTGCGCGGGTCGCCAGCCGCACGGAAGGCACCGCTCACCATGAAGAAGAGCATCATTCCGATGATGCCGAGGAACATGGCGCGCAGAAAAGGGAGAGCCTCCCGCTGGACTTCGGGCGCGGCGTGCACGACGTTCAACAGGGCCGGCGCGGCAACGTAGCCCACCACCGCCATCACGGCGGACATGCCGATCGCGGTGAGGAAGGCCTGATAAACGACGCGGTTCACCTTGTCGGTGTCGTTGGCCCCCGCAAAGCGCGCCACGAGAACCGCCATCCCGGTGAACAGCGAGTTGATGAAGACGATGACGACGATGATGATCTGCCAGCTCACGCCGATCGCGGCGTTGGCGGTGTAACCGACGTAGTGCCCGACCATCGCGTGGTCCACGATCCCCTGAAGTCCCGCGATCACGTTCTGCAGCATCGTGGGCCAGGCGATTTTCCAGACCGCGCGGCCGATGGGTCCCTCGACGATCGAGCGATCGAACCGCTGTGGAGCTTTCGCCGCCGCCACCGCCGGACCGGCCGGAAGAGGGACGCTCGTTTCGCCCACCGATTCGCGACTCTCCACTCTAGACGACCCTCCGGGCGTCGACGATCGCGCGTGCGAGCGCCATTGCGCGCGCCCGGGGCCTCCTCTCGAACGTCGGCGCTTTCTCCATCCGTTTTGCGGACTCGCAACTGCTCCGTGACCCGAAAAATGCCCGGTATTCCAAAACTCCGCTCAAAGCTGGCGGGCTCCGGCGATCCCCGCCCTGCGGCAGCGTTCCGCCAGACGTGGATCCCCGAGGCGCTCGGTCCAGCCGGCAAACGCGGGCGTCGGCCCCATCCAGAGGAGCTCCTCGACCTTTCCGAAAATCGGAGCATCGGTGCGGAGCGTCGCGAGATCCTTGAACCGGAGCGCGAGGTCGCGGCGATCTCCGAGCACCGGCGGCGGGAAGGCTTCGATGACTCCATACCGGTTCAGGAGCCGCGCCGCCGTCACCGCGCCGATTCCGGGAATCCCCGGATATCCGTCCGCCGCGTCGCCGACGAGAGCGAGATAGTCGGGAATCAACGCGGGCTCGACGCCGAACTTCTCGTAAACGCCCTCCGCGTTGCGAATCTTCTGACTCTTCCGGTCGACCTGCACGACGCGGTCGCCGCGCACACACTGCGCCAGGTCTTTGTCGGGCGTCCAGATGCAGATTTTTTCGACCGCCGGATCTTCCGAGGCGATCCGGGCCCCCGAGGCGAGCGCGTCATCGGCCTCGAGCTCGATCATGGGCCACACCGCGACTCCCATGGCCGCGAGCGCGTCTTCCAACGGATGAAACTGCGCCAGCAGCGCGGGCTCGATGCCCTCTCCCGTCTTGTAGCCGGGCCAGAGCCGGTTGCGAAACGACTCGATGACGTGATCCGTCGCCACCCCGAGGCAGGGGCCGCCCGTCTCGATCATTTCGAGGACGGTATGGAGGACGCCGGAAACGGCGGCGAAGGGCCGGTCCTCCCCCTTCTGCGCCCGCCGCGCGCCATAGAAGTGCCGGAAAAGCTCGTAGGTTCCGTCGACGAGATGGACGATCATGCGGTCCCTCCGGCTGCGCCGGCTCGCGCTGCGGTCATGGGGCCCATCTTCTCGCCCTCGGGGCCGGATCGTGCTGCGATCAGAGCTTCCGGGACGGGAGGGGTGAGAGCCTTTCTGATCGGGAAAGACAGCCTGCGCGAGATATCGCACTGTCCTCGAGGACAGGCCGGATAACAGGCGGGAAGACAATGGCTCCGTGACAGCGAAAGGACTATATTGGGCGGACCGCAGTCAGAGCCTCCCGACGCAGACGGCATATGGGAAATGGGAAAAGTTCTATTGATCGAACGCTGCATCCCTTTTATTTTTTGCGCTGTCCCTGCTCGGTTCGCGGAACGTCGGGAGCCTGCTGCAAAAAAAGAGCGGTGGCGCGCCCAGCGCGATCGCTCATCACACCCTCAAGTTCTTGGAACCTCGTCCGGAAGAGTGGGAGACCTGCATGAATTGTCATGACGCGGCGATTTTGAAGAGGTCCCCCCGTTTTCCGCGAGACGGCGTTTCGCTTTCTGCGGTCGCAGTTCTCGCGATTCTTTTCCTCGTGACGCCGGCGCAGGCGAAAACCCGACCAAAAAGAGGCGCGAAGCCCGGTCCGGTCTCCGCCACGGTAATAGCGGCGACGAAGTTCTACACGGTGGCCCCGTGCCGAGTCTTCGATTCCCGCACGGCCTCAAACGGTCCTGCTCTGCTGGCGGGACAGGTCCGTACGATCTCCGTAACATCCTGCGGGGCTCCTCCCACCGCGAGCGCGGCTTCTCTGAACGTCGCTGTCACGCAATCGACGGATGACGGCTTCGTCGTCCTCTTCCCTGCCGGTTCGCCGCAGCCGCCCACGTCCACCATGAACTATAGGGCCGGACAGACGCGCGCGAACAACGCCATTATTCCGCTCGCGGGAGGCGCTTTCTCAGTCGTGCCCGGCCAAGGCGGCGGCACGGTGGACTTGATCGTCGATGTCAACGGCTACTTCGACAATCCCGCCGACAACCAGCCTCCCTCCGTCGCGGTCGGCCCTCCGCAGACGATCACTTTTCCGTCGGGCACGGTCGTGGCAGGAACTGCGACGGACGACGGCCTCCCGAGCGGGTCCGTGCTAACGGTGTCCTGGAGCAAGGCGAGCGGACCCGGCACGGTCGCCTTCGGAACGCCTGGTTCTCTCAGCACGACGGCGAACTTCAGCGCGCCGGGGACCTATGTTCTGCGTCTGTCCGCCACCGACGGGGCACTGACATCCACCGCCGACATGGTCGTGACCGTGCTGCCGGCGACCGGCGAGGTGATGCGGTTTCTGGAACAGGCGACGTTTGGCCCCTCCGACTCGCTCGCCCTTTCCGTTCAGAACATGGGGATCGGTCCTTATCTGAGCCAGCAACTGAGCACGCCTTCCTCCGGCTGGCCGAACCTGGCGTTGCAGCCAACTACCGTCCCGGCGACTTGCGACACGACCTGCCAGCGGGACAACTACAGCATGTATCCGCTCCAGATCCGGTTCTTCACAAACGCCCTCTATGGCCCCGACCAGGTCCGGCAGCGGGCGATCTGGACGCTGCATGAGCTGCTCGTCGTCTCCGGACGCGACATCACTCAGCCGAGCTGGATGGTCCCATACCTCCAGATTCTCGACCGCAATGCGTTCGGCGATTACCGCCAGCTTCTGTACGAACTGACGTTAAATCCGGCCATGGGGACCTACCTCAACATGGCGACGAGCACGAAAGCCAATCCGAACGAGAACTACGCGCGCGAAATCCTTCAGCTTTTTTCCATCGGCACGGTCCTCTTGAACGCGGACGGCACTCCGCAGCTCGATACTTTCGGCGACCCGATTCCGAGCTACAGCCAGGCGCAAGTGACGAGTTTTTCGCGGGTGTTCACGGGCTGGAGGCTCTCGGCCCCGGTCGCCGCGGGCGTGCCCGACTACGTCACGCCGATGGTGCTGGTCGCTTCAAACCACGACACGGGAGCCAAGACGCTCTTGAACGGCACGGTCCTGCCGGCTAATCAGACGGCCGTGCAGGATTTGAACGCCGCGCTCGACAACATCTTCAACCACCCGAACATGGGTCCGTTTCTCGCGATGCACTTCATTCACCGGTTGGTCACGAACAATCCGACGCCGGCTTACGTGAGCCGCGCGGCTGCCGCCTTCAACGACGACGGGAGCGGGGTCCGCGGCAATCTGGCCGCGCTCATCAGCGCCGTTCTGATGGATCCCGAGGCGAGAGGCAGCGTCCGGCCGGATCCGGTTTATGGCCACCTCCGGGAGCCCGTCCAGTACGCGCTGAATCTCCTGCGCGCGTTCAACGCGAAATCCGCCAACCTCGCCGCGCCGAGCGACGGTTACATCAGTCCCCAGACGTCCGCCATGAATCAGGATGTTTTCAGGCCGCTGACGGTGTTCAGCTACTACCCGGCGGATTACCTCCTGCCGGGCAGCACGACGGTCCTCGCCCCCCAGTTCGGGCTCATGGATTCGACGAGCGCGTTGAAACGGGCGAACTTCGTCAACACGATGGTGTTCTCGACGATCGCGGTGGGAGCGAACTCTCCCGCCGGCACCGCGCTCGATCTCTCGGGGCTGCAGGCGCTGGCGGGAGATCCCGCGGCATTGGTCTCGTACCTCGACCGGTTGATGCTGCACGGGACGATCTCCTCGGGCATGCAGACCAGCATCGTCAACGCCGTCGCGGCCGTCCCCGCCTCCAATCCACGCCTGCGGGCCCAACAGGCGCTCTACCTCGTGGCAACCTCGTCGCAATATCAGGTGGAACGATGACGAAAAAAAGGGAACAGACGCGGCGCGACTTTCTGGTCCGGACCGGCTGCGCCGCGCTGGGCGCCGCGGCGTTTTCGGCGGGATTCGAGAAGTTCGGATTGATCAGCGCGCGCGCCATGACGGCCGCGCCGACGGACTACCGCGCTCTCGTGTGCATCTTTTTGAGCGGCGGGAACGATTCGAACAACATGGTCGTGCCGCTCGACACTACGGGCTACACCTCCTATTCCGCGGCTCGCAGCGCGGCGGGGCTGGCGCTCGCCCAGGGTCAGCTTCTTTCGATCACTCCGTCGTCGATCGGGACCCCGTTCGGGCTCCATCCGGCGATGCCCGAGCTCCAGACCCTCTGGAGCCAGTCGAGACTCGCGGTCGTCAGCAACGTCGGCCCGCTCGTCCAGCCGTTGACGAAGACGCAATATCAGAGCGGCGGAGCGCGCCCTTATCAGCTCTTTTCCCATTCCGATCAGGTCGCGCAATGGCAGACTTCGAGGTCCGACGTTCGCACGCAGCTCGGCTGGGGCGGCCGGACGGCCGACCAGACGCTGTCTTTCAATGCCGGGAAGAGTTTTCCCCTGGTCACGTCTGT
>JBBSGZ010000050.1:0-24051 GCA_038253555.1 Thermoanaerobaculia bacterium | reverse complement strand
TCCGCGGCGCCGGACTCGAGCAGGATCCGAAAGATGGCGAACTCGAGATACCGCGGAAGCAGGCGCGCCAGGATCGTGGCGGGATCGGGCTCGAAGATCGGCTCGACTCCGGAGACCGGTGCCTCCGCGAGGGCGGCCTGCGCCCGCGAGATCGGGAGGAGGCGCTCGACGCGAACGGTCTGCGCGATGACGGACTTGAACTCGTTGAAGACGACGTACGCGGCATCGATCCGCCCCTCGGCGAACTCGACCGAGAGGCTCGCGGCGATCTCCTGGGCGGTCGAGTACTCGACTTTGGAAAAGATGCCGGGGTACGACTTCTCCGCGAGCTTCGCGCGCCGGCGCCGGGAGAACTCGACCGCTTTCTTGCCGATGGGAAGGAGCGTGACGGACTCCCAGCCTTTTTCGGAGAGGAGCTGGAGGACGGCGCGGTTGATGTTGGAGTTGAACCCGCCCGCGAGACCCCGGTCCCCCGAGACGACGAGGACCGCGACGCGTTTTTCCTCGCGCTCGGCGAGAAGGGGATGCGGCATGTCCTTGACGCGCGAGGACACGGAGGCGAGGACCTCCCGCAGGATCCGCGCATACGGACGGGCGGACACGGCCCTCTCCTGGGCCCGGCGCAGGCGCGCCGCCGAGATCATCTTCATGGCCTTGGTGATCTGCTGCGTGTTCTTGACGGAACGCAGCCGGCGGCGGATGTCGATTAAGGAAGCCAGATCGGTTCTCGGTTTTCAGTTCTCGGTGATCGGTGATCGGTGATCGGTGATCGGTCCATTCCGGATTTCTACGCGGCCTGCGCTCCCGCGTTTTCCTTCACGTAGCGGTCCTTGAATTCCTTGATCGCGGTGGCGAGCGCCTCTTCGGTGTCCTTTTCGAGCTTGCCGGTCGCCAGAATCGCGGAGAGCACCTCGGAACGCTCGCCGCGCATGAACTGGTGCAGCCCCGCTTCGAAATCCAGGATCGAATCGACGCGCAGAGAGTCGAGGTGGCCGCGCGTTCCGGCATAGATCGAGACGACCTGCAGATCGACGTCCATCGGGGAGAATTGCGGTTGCTTGAGGAGTTCGACCAGCCGGCGGCCTCTATTCAACTGGGCCTGCGAGGCCTTGTCGAGATCGGACCCGAACTGCGCGAACGCCGCGAGGTTGCGGTACTGCGCGAGATCGAGCCGCAGGGTGCCGGCGACCTGCTTCATCGCCTTGATCTGGGCATTTCCGCCCACGCGGGACACCGAGATGCCGACGTTGACCGCCGGGCGCACGCCCGAATAGAAGAGGTCCGTTTCGAGATAGATCTGCCCGTCGGTGATCGAGATCACGTTGGTCGGGATGTAGGCCGAGACGTCGCCGGCCTGCGTTTCGATGATCGGCAGCGAAGTCAACGAGCCGCCGCCATTTTTGTCGGACAGCTTCGACGCGCGCTCCAAAAGCCGCGAGTGGAGGTAGAAGACGTCGCCGGGATAGGCCTCGCGGCCGGGAGGCCGGCGCAGCAGCAAAGAGATCTCGCGATACGCCGCGGCGTGCTTGGAAAGATCGTCGTAGATCGTCAGCGCATGCTGCTTGTTGAACATGAAGTACTCGCCCATCGCGCAGCCGGTGTACGGCGCGACGAACTGCATCGGGGCCGGGTCCGACGCGGTCGCGGAGACGACGATCGTGTGCTCCATCGCGCCGTATTCCTCGAGCGTCTTCACGACCTGAGCGACGGTGGACTTCTTCTGCCCGATCACGACATAGATGCAGATGACTCCCTTGCCCTTCTGGTTGATGACGGTGTCGAGGGCGACGGCGGTCTTGCCCGTCTGACGGTCGCCGATGATGAGCTCGCGCTGGCCGCGGCCGATCGGGATCATCGCGTCGATTGCCTTCAGCCCGGTCTGCACGGGCTCGCGCACCGGCTGGCGGTCGATGACGCCCGGCGCGACGCGCTCGAGCGGATAGAACTCCTTCGTGGCGATCGGCCCCTTACCGTCGATGGGGCGGCCGATCCCGTCGACCACGCGGCCGATCAGGGCGGGCCCGACCGGGACCTCCATGATGCGGCCCGTCCGGCGGACTTCCTGCCCTTCGTGCACGTCGGCGGTTTCGCCGAGCAGCACGACGCCGACGTTGTCTTCTTCGAGGTTCAACGCGAGACCCAGGAGGTCGTGCCCGAAGTCGACGAGCTCCCCCGCCATGACCTTGTCCAGGCCGTGGAGGCGGGCGATGCCGTCCCCGACGGAAAGAACCGTTCCCACCTCGGCCACGTCGATCGACTTCTCATAGCCGGACAGCTGCTGCTTCAGGATCTCGGTGATTTCGTCTGCTTTGATATCCATGGTTACGCTCTCGAGCTCTCCTTCCCTCTCTCCTGGAAACGCCCGATCGCGCTCGCGACCGAAGCGTCGATGACCCGGCTGCCCACCCGGGCGACGAATCCGCCCAGGATGCTTTCGTCGACGGACAGGTGGAGCCGCACCGTCCCGCCGAGGGAGCGGCCGAGCGCTTCCGCGATCTTCTTCTCTTCTTCGGGAGTGATCGGGGCCGCCACCGTCACGTCCGCCTCGTGGACCCCGCGCGCCCGATCGAACGCCACTGACATCGCCGTCAGGATCTCCGACAGTTTCGTGAGCCGGCCGTGATCGAGAATGACCCGCAGGAGCCTCCGGCCGAAATCGTCCACTCCCGCCTTGACGGCCAGGGCTTCGAGCGCGCGTTCCTTCGGGGGCTTCGGGATCGAGGGCGCCGCGAAAAACTCCTTCAAGCGCGGATCCGAGTCGAGCGCCCGCCTGACCGCGCCCGCGTTTCCGAGAAGACGTTCGAAGTCGTATCCGGCGGGAGCGCTCTCCAAAGCAGCTCGCGCGTAGCTGCGGGCAAAGGCGCTCAACGGCGTTGCCCCGCGGCGATCTGCGCGATGCTCTCGTCGAGCAGGCGCCGCCGATCTTCCGGCGTAATGCGCCCCGCCACGATTTCGCGCGCCGCCGAGGCCGTCAGGTCGGCCGCGGTGCGCCGCAGCTCGTCTTTGGCTTCGGCCAGGCGCCGTTCGATTTCGCGCTCGGCTTCGCGGCGCACCCGCTCGGCGTCCTGCTCCGCGCGCGCCATCAGCTCCGCCCGGGCGGCCTCCCCCTCGGAAGCGCCCCGCGCCCGTACCTCTTCGAGATCGCGATCGAGGCGTGCCATGCGTTCGTGAATCTCGGTCTCCAGCCGGGCGGCGGTCGCGCGTCGCTCCCGGGCTTCCCGGGCCCGCTCCTCGACCTCGACCTGCTTCTTCCGGAACATCTCGGTGATCGGGCGCGCCACGAAATAGAGGAGCAGTCCGAAGAAGCCGACTAAATTGGCGAGCTGCCAGATCCACATGGGAAGCCCGAACGGGCCGTGGGCGGCATGTTCGGCGGCGCCCGCGGAAGAGAGCGCGCGGGCGATCGAGGCGAAGAGGATCACGCCGCGAGATTCCGGCCGAGAATTTTCTCGGCGAGCGCCCGGGCGAGATCCCGCGCGGAACGCGGCAGCTCTGCGGCCGACTTCTTAGCGGCGGCCCCGATCTCTTCCGATCCCCGCTTCACGGCGCCCTCCGCGGCGGTCCGCGCCTCTTCCATCTTCCGGTCCCAGTGCGCGCGGCCCTCGCCCCGGAGCTTTTCACGGACAGCCAGAGCCTCGCCGCGCGCGCGCGCGAGGTCCGCCTCCGCCCGCGTGACCGTTTTATCGAGCTCCGCCAGGCTCTCCGCGTGGACCTTCTCGGCGCTTCGGGCCTCCCGATCGCGCTGATCGAGGATCGCCAGAAGCGGGACGAAGAGGGTTCTCTTCAGGATCGCGTAGGACGCGATGAAGGCGAGGACGACGTAGAGAAATGTGACGTCGGGCGCTTTGATCATGCTTCCACGGAGTTGCCGATCGGCGGACCGGCTGAAAAAGTCACTTCGGACGAGGCCGCGGATGAATAACACATTGCACGGGTGCAGTCGAGCGGGGCGGACCCCGCCGCCGGCCCGATCCGCGGCCTCGCTCGCGCGGGTTCGCTTTCCCTGACCGCGTTTCCTCGGATCCCGGGACGACGAGCTCCAGAGTGGTCACCCCGGAACGTCCCGCCGACTCCCCCGTTCGGCCGTTCGCCCGTTCGCTGTCACTTCGCCTTCGCCCTTTCACCAAGCCAATACGGCGAAACTAAGCCGCAACTATTTTAAAACAATAGACTTAATCCTTCGCTGCCCGGAACCCGACCACGGCGGGCGCGCTCTCTGACATCTGACAGGTTCCCTGAAAAAAGGCGCCTTCTTCGACCTTGAGCAAAGGAGAGGAAAGGGATGCAGAAACCCGTGAGCGCGCCAGAAGCTCGATGCGCTCGGACGCCCGAACACTCCCCGATAACTTTCCGTTGACGGAGAGGCGGCCGACCTCGATGTCGGCGTTGACCTCGGCCGAGTCTCCCAGAATGAGCTCGCTTCCGGACCGGATCTTTCCCTCGAAGCGCCCGTCGATCCGAAACGTGTCGTCAAACTTCAACTCGCCCTGAAAATGGCTCCCCCGATCGAGGAACCCGTTTAACGTCGTCCCGTCGTTCCTGGACTTCATGGGCTATTCCTTCCCGGAGAGGCGCTCGAACAGGCCGATCAGTTCCTCTTCGGAGGCGAAAGCGACCTCGACGCGTCCCCCTCGGCGGCGGCGCACGATCCTGACCCTCGTGGCGAGGCGGCGCGAGAGCTTTTCTTCCGCGTCCCGGGTGAAAGGGTCTTTCCGGATCTCTCTTCGGAGGTGTCCTCCCGAGGAGAGGGCCGCCACGCGCTTTTCCGTCTGCCGCACGGACAGCGCCCGCCGGATGACCTCGAGAGCGACGGCCTCCTGATCGTCCGGGGTCGCCAGAGCCAGAAGCGCCCGCGCGTGGCCGGCGGAAATCTCGCCTGCCCGCACCCGATCCCGGACCGAGGCCGGTAACTTCAGCATCCTCATAGAATTAGCGATTGTCGCGCGGTCCTTTCCGACCCGCCGCGCTACGTCCTCCTGCGTGAGCTGGAACTCCTCCTTGAGGCGCGCGTAGGCGGTGGCCGCTTCCATGGGGTTCAGGTCCTCGCGCTGCAGGTTCTCGACGAGCGCCATCTCGAGGAGGTCGCGGTCGCTCGCCGCCGGGCGGACGACGACCGGCACCTGTCCCAGGCCGGCCTGTCGCGCTGCACGCCATCGGCGCTCCCCCGCCACGATTTCGAACCGATCCCCCCTCGCGACGACCACGATTGGCTGCACGATGCCCTGCTCGCGGATCGACGCGGCCAGCTCCGTCAGGCTTTCCGGGTGGAAGTCTCGCCGCGGTTGGAACCGGCCCGGCTCCAATCGGTCGATCGCGACCTCGCGGGTCGTTGTTCCACGTGGAACGCTCTCCTCCCGGCTCCCCGGCAGCAGCGCGGAGAGGCCGCGCCCCAGAGCCTGTTTTCCTTTCACGCCGCGTTCCGACGCTTCAGGAACTCGCGCGCGAGCGCCAGGTAGGCCTCGGCGCCCCGCGACTTGATGTCGTACGCGAGAACCGGCTTTCCGAAAGACGGCGCTTCGCCGAGGCGCACGTTGCGCGGAATGATCGTGTCGTACACCTTCGCCCCCAGATGTGTGCGGATGTCGTCCGTGACCTGTCGTCCGAGGTTAGTGCGCTCGTCGTACATCGTCAAGACGATCCCTTCGACGGTCAAATCCGGATTAAAGGACGCCCGCACCCGTTCCACCGTTTCCAGGAGCTCGCTCACTCCCTCGAGCGCGAAATATTCGGTTTGCATCGGAACGAGGACCGAATTCGACGCGGAGAGAGCGTTCACCGTCAGGAGCGAGAGCGACGGAGGACAGTCGATCAGCACGAAATCGAACCGATCGCGGACCGGGTGCAGGGCCTCACGCAGCTTGTGCTCGCGGTCGGGTTCGTTGACCAGCTCGATTTCCGCGCCGACTAAGTCCCGGCCGGACGGGAGGAGCCAGAAGTTTGGAAACGCGGTCTCGCAAATGGCATCGGACGCCGGGGTTCCCGACAGCACATCGTACGCGTCTGGACCCTCTCGAATGCGGGGGAACCCCATACCCGAGGTCGCATTCGACTGAGGATCCAGGTCGAAAAGAAGCACGCGCCGATCGAGCGCGGCCAGAGAAGCGGCCAGATTGATGGCGGTGGTCGTCTTGCCGACGCCGCCCTTCTGGTTCGAGATCGCGATTGTTCGCGACATCAGCGCGGGACCATCGTGGATGTTCCTCCTGACTGCGGAGAGCGTGAAACTTAGCACCCCGTCGCGAATGTTCCACGTGGAACAGCCGCTGCAGGGATTATTCGGCGCGTCGCCTGAAAACGGCGATTTGCTTCTTTTCCGAGGCGGGCACGTCCCGAACCCGCTCCAGGTGAAAACGTTCGTCAAGACTTCGGGCCAGCGCCTCCGGATCCGTCGTCCAGGCGAGAAATTGACCGTCCGGAGTCAAAAAAGCGGCGGCATCCAGGATACCGGAGATCGAACCGACCGCCCGCGCGAGCGCCGCTTCGCAGGATCCCGCGGGCAGACTGGAGATCGAGGCCACGGCCGGCGAGAGACGGGGGACGGCCGGAGCAGGCAGGGCCGCCGGGAGGGCTTCCCGGACGCGATCGAGGAACTCCCGCCTCTTGCGCCGGGGCTCGACGGGGACGAGAGTCATGTCCGTCCGGAGAATCGCGATGGGGATTCCAGGCAATCCCGCTCCTGAACCGATGTCCGCAACCCGCGCCCCCGGGGGCAGTAAATCGGCGCCCAAGCAGGACTCCATCGCGTGTTCGACCAGGGTTTCCGCCGGAAAAGGGCCGGTTAAATTCGTCAGGCGGCGCCAGAAATCCAGGAGGCCCAGGTACCGCCCCAGGAGCCTCAGCTCGAGAGGCGACAGGGCCAGCCCGAAAGCGCCTGAGCGGGCGGAGATCAGCTCCTCAAAGACTTCCGGTGGAGCTTCTTTTCCGGCGGGTAACATGTACCGAGATTATCGCGACGGCTGCCGGTGTGACCCCCGGAATCCGCGATGCCTCGCCGATCGTCCGGGGCCGCCGGCGCAGGAATTTCTCAATCATCTCTCTAGAAAGTCCCGGCAGGACGGAGTAATCGAGCGACTCCGGAATTTTCCGGCCCTCGAGCGGGGCGGCCCGTCGCACCCGATCCACCTCGCGACGGATATATCCCTCGTACCGGACGCGGCTTTCCAGGATGGAGAGTTCAGCGGTCGACAGGCCTTCAAATGCAGCGGGATCGAATCGCGCCAACGATTCTGCTGATAAGTCTTGTCTTTTCAGCAATTTACGTAGTGTCGTTGGCGAGTCGAGGTGGGCTCCCGTCGTCCGGGCGAGACTCTCGAGAGTCTTTCGGTTGGGGTGCACGACGCGTTGCGCGAGGTCGCGGTCCGCCCGCGCCACGCGCTCCTCCGACCGCATCCCGTCCGCGTAGTCGGCCTCGTCGACCAGGCCGAGGCGCCGGCCGTGCGGAAGGAGCCGGGGAAGCACCGTATCGACCCCCAGGAGGAGACGATGCTCCGCCCGGGAGGTGAAGAGGCGGTAAGGCTCCTCGAGCCCGCGGGAGGTCAGGTCATCCACCATGACGGCCGCATAGGCCTCCGACCGCGCGAGGACGAACGGCTCCTCGCCACGGGCCGCCAGCGCGGCGTTGACGCCCGCCCACAATCCCTGCGCGGCGGCCTCCTCGTAACCGGACGTCCCGTTGATCTGCCCGGCGAGAAAGAGGCCGGGAGCGCCGCGGACCTCCAGAGACAGCGAGAGCTGCTCCGGAAAGACGTAGTCGTACTCGACGGCATACCCGGGCCGCAGCATCCGCGCTCTCGACAATCCCGGGATTTCCGCCAGCATCGCCCGTTGGATCTCCTCGGGAAGGGACGTCGAGAAACCGTTGATGTAGATCTCGTCCGCGTGGACGCCTTCCGGTTCGAGATAGAGCGCATGCGAGGGCTTGCCCGAAAACCGCACGACTTTGTCTTCGACCGAGGGGCAGTAGCGAGGCCCGATCCCCCGGATCGCTCCCGAGTACATCGGGCTCGCGTCAAGATTCTCCCGGACGATCCGGTGCACGGCTTCGTTCGTTGCGGTGGTCCAGCAGAGCACCCGGTTTTGCGGGGGCGTCCTCGTCCGGAAAGAGAAGGGGGCCGGCGGTTCGTCTCCGGTCTGCGGCAGGCAGGCGGAATAATCGACGCTGTCGCGGTGGATGCGGGGCGGAGTTCCCGTCTTGAAGCGTCCGAGAGAGATCCCCGCACGGGAGAGCGCCCCGGACAGGCCTGAGGCCGCGGGCTCTCCCACGCGCCCTCCCGGCGTCTGAACGGGGCCCGTGTGCATCACTCCGCGCAGAAACGTTCCCCCGGTGACCACCACCGTGTCGGCGTCGATGCGCACGGGGGACGCGCCCGGGTGTGCGACGGTGATCGCGCCGCGCACCCGGCCTTTCTCTTCCACGAGATCCTCCGCCACGCCCTCGATCAGGGTCAGTCCGGGCGCGCGCGCCAGCGCCTGGCGGGCGAGCCGGGAATAGAGCGCCTTGTCGCACTGGGCGCGCGGACCCCAGACCGCCGGCCCACGCGAGCGGTTCAGCATCTTGAACTGGATGCCCGCCTCGTCCGCGATCAGCCCCATCAATCCGCCGAGCGCGTCGATCTCGCGCACCAGCTGCCCCTTGGCGAGACCGCCTATCGCGGGGTTGCACGACATCCGCCCGATCGCGTCGAGCGACGCCGTCAAGAGGGCGACGCTTCGTCCCATTTTCGAGGCCGCGTGCGCCGCCTCGATCCCGGCGTGGCCACCCCCGATGACGAGGACCTCGAAGCGCCCGCGTTTATCGCCGTCCGTTTGCATTTTTCAGGTCACACGAAAAAGGCGCGCCGGTTTCTCAAATAATTGGGTCGGGGTGTCAGGCAACCTGGAAGCGTCCTCGCTGACGACTCTTTCATTTTCCGATGCAGAAGGTTTCGAAAATCTGGCGCAGAACGTCTTCGGAGGTTGTCTCTCCCACGAGCTCCGCAAGCGCGTCGAGCGCCTCGTGCACGTGCGCTGCAGGGTACTCCGGCGACTCGCCGCGGGAGAGAGCGGCCACGGCTTGCTCCGTCGCGGAGCGGGCCCGTTCGGCCGCGTTCTGCTGTCTGAGCGACCCGAGCATCCCGGAGGCGGAGTCGGGAGGCGGGCCGGCCTCGAGGAGGCGGGCGATCGCGCCGCGCAGGACTTCCCCGGCGTCGGAGGCGAGCCCGGAGAGGGCCAGCGCCGGCTCCGGACGGGGTCCTGGCAGCACACGATCGAGAGCCCGCTCTCCCTCCGGCACCGCGTCGATCTTGTTGGCCACGACGAGGCGGCGACCGGATTCGAGCGCCCCGATCGCCCGCGCATCGGCCTCGTCCCACCCGGCCGCGGCGTCGACCACGTACACGACGGCGTCCGCGGACGCGCCCGCGGCGCGCGCGCGATCGACGCCGAGGCGCTCGACTGAGTCCTCCGTTTCGCGCAGCCCCGCGGTGTCGACGAGCTGCACCGGGATTCCAAAAACGTCGAGCGCCGCGTCCAGGGTGTCCCGCGTCGTCCCCGGGACCGGCGTCACGATTGCCCTTTCGCTGCCGAGGAGGGCGTTGAACAGGGTCGACTTCCCGGCGTTCGGACGCCCGAGGAGAACGACCCGCGCGCCGTCGGCGAGAAGCCGCCCGCGGCGCGCGCCGTCGCAAAGGCGCTCGAGCTCTCGCAGCGTCTCCGACAGGCGGATGGCGGTCGCGGCCGGGAGCTCATCCCCCACGTCTTCCGAAAAATCGAGCGCCGCGCCGATCTCCGCGGCCGAGGTCGCCAGCGCGGCCCGGATCCCGGTGAGCCGCCGGGAGAGGCTCCCGTCGAGCCGGCGGGCGGATGCGGCGATCGCGGCCGGTGTGCGCGCCTCGATCAGGTCCCGGACCGCTTCCGCCTCCACGAGGTCGACTTTCCCCAGAAGAAATGAGCGCTGCGTGAACTCACCGGGGCGCGCGGGACGGGCGCCCGAGTCGATGAGGGCGGAGAGCAGGGCCCGGACGAGAGCGGGTCCCCCGTGGACGGAAATCTCCGCCACGTCCTCTCCGGTCGAGGAATGCGGCGCCGGGAAAAACGTCACGAGGCCCCGATCGATCGGGTTGTCCGGCCCCGCGGAGAACCGCGCGAGAATGGGGCGGCGCGACGGAAGCGGGTCCGGCAGATCGCGGGCGACCTTCCGCAGGATCGCGGCGGCCGAAGGACCCGACAGCCGCAGGAGGGCGAGAGCGGATCGGCCCGGCGGCGTCGCGGGAGCGACGATTGTGTCCTCGAGAGAAAAGGGGTCCGGACGCATCGTGTGTTTCCGGAGTCTGTCAGGCGCTCCCGCGGCTTACGGCCGGTCTGCGGAAAGCCCCGCTCAGCTCGCCTTGGGGCGCACGGCGACCCGCTTTAAAAAGCCGTCGCCTTCGCTCTCCGTTTCGACTTCCGGATCCGCCGCCAGCGCGAGGTGGATCAGCCGCCGCTCGCCTGGCGAGAGGGGCGGCAGCAACTGCGGACTCCGGGTGCGCTTGGCCTCGTTGGCCGAGCGCAGGGCAAGCTCTTCCAAAGACTCGCGCTGGTGGGCGCGAAATCCCTCGGCATCCAGGCGCGGGTACACGGGCCGCCCCAACCGCTTGGAGGCGATCCGGCCCGTCAAGACTTCGAGACCGTTCAAACCCTCGCCGCGATTGGCCAGGAGGGGCTCGGTGTCGTCTCCGATCAACTCGAACAGCATTTCCTCGCCCGCGCGCCGCCGCGTCTCGACCAGGAAGCCCGCGGCCGACAGGAGCTCCGTCAGCGTTGCTTCGACCGTCGAGAAGGCTTCGTCATCCATGGCGCCCGGCCCCGCGGATCCGGAGCGCGGCCGTTCGTCGAAGTCGGCGGAGCGGGTCGGGGCGGAGGTCGTTCGCGCGTGGACGGGAACGGGCGAAGGAGAGTCCGACGGGCGGGTGGGCGCTTCGCGGACTGGAGGGAACGGGGCCTCCGCGGGAGCCGGCCGCGCGGCCGCCGCCTCCGGTGAACTCGCCGCCGCCGGCGCCGATCCTGCCGCCGCGTGCTCGCCGATCTCGACTTCGATCTCGACGACCCGTCCGCCCCAGAAAGACTTCTCGTCTCGAACGATCGAGTACCGCAACGAAGAGGCGGGACGCTTCAACTCGCGAAGGGCGGTTTCGATCGCTTCCTGCTCGGACTTTCCTTCAAATCGCATGGGAACTCCCGCGCTTCGGGCTAAGCGCGCGCCTGCCGCAGTTTTTTGGGTTCGGGCGCCGGCTCCCCGCCGCTCGCCATTTTATTGATGATCATCTGCTGGAAAATCGTCAGCAGGTTGGAAAAGAGCCAGTACAGGACGAGACCCGAAGGCATGTCCTTCAGGAAGAATCCCCAGAGCAGCGGCATCGCCATGAAGATCTTCTTCTGCGCCGGATCCGCCGTCGTCGGTGTCATCGCCTGCTGCACGTACATCGAAACGATCATCAGGATCAGCAGGACGTACGTGTGATCTACCGCGGAGAGGTCCCGGATCCAGAGCACGAACGGGGCGTGCCGGAGCTCGATCGAGCGGGAGAGCACGTTGTAGAAGGCGACCAGGATCGGGAGCTGCAGAAGGACGGGAAAGCACCCGCTCATCGGGTTGTAGCCCTCCGTCTGGTACAGCTTCATGATCTCTTCGTTCATCTTCGCGCGCTGCGCCGCGTCCGTCTTCGCCTTCTTGTACTTGTCCTTGATCGCGTTCATCTTCGGCGCCAGCTTCTGCATCTTCTTCATCGACGAGTAGCTCTTGTGCATCAGCGGAAAAAGCAGGATCCGGATCAGCAGCGTGACGAGCAGGATCGCGAGCCCGAAGTTCCCGACGAGTCCGTACGTGCGTTTCAGGAGCCACAGCAGGGGCCTCGCGAGGATTCCGTACCACCCGAAGTCCACGGTGCGCTCGAGCCCGAGGTGCGCGCTCTCGAGGACCTCGACGTCTTTCGGCCCGAAATACGCGCGCGCGTCGAGCGCGCCGATGGCGGTCACGCCTGCCGTGATCCCCCCTCCCGGCTTCGCCGCCGCGTCCTTGCCCGTGATGGGCCCGACGCCGAGAACGGGAAGGGCGACCGCCGTGGCCGGCTGGCGCGGCAGGATCACCGCGAGGAAGTAGTTGTCCTCGAGCCCGGCGTACCCGTGGTCCGCGAGCGGCCACGTCTGGGGCTTGTCGAGCTTTTCGGCGCGCGCCCGTTCAAAGCCGTTGCCGCTGGTCGCGATGGCCGCCGCGGGGGGCGAGTACCGGGACACCTGCTCTTCCGCGTCGTTGCGAAGGCCGGTGCCCGCGAGAACCGTGTAGGGGGCGGCGCCGGCGACCTCGGTGTGGACATCGAACAGGTACCCGGTTCCGAGTCGGATCTCCTTCGTGACCGAGACAGCCCCGTCTGAGAACCGCAGGCGAACTCCGCGGTCCGCGAGAGGCTCTACGGAAAAGAGCGCCTGGGCGACCCGCGTGGTCAGTTCCGGCTTTCCCGGAAAGTCGATCGCCAGCGGGCGGGGCGCCGGGGCGGGCACCTGCTTGACGAGCTCGAGCGCATGCTTCTGCTCGTCGGTGTGCCGCAGAAGAACGTACGAGGAGAGAATCCCGCCGCGATTGGAGACGGTGGCCCGGACCAGGTCGTTTTGAAGGGTCGTCGTCTGTTCGGCGGCCGCGGACACGGGCGCGAGGGCGGCCGCGGGCGCCACGGCCGAAGAGCCCGCCGTCTCGACTCGAGCCGGGGAGCCTGGGACGGCGCCGGAGGACGACGGCGCGGCTGTCGGAACCGCCCTTGTCGCGGCGGGAGGCGGGGCGTTTTTGGCAGCGACCGCCTCCCAGAGGACGAGGACACCCAGAGAGAGCGCGGCAGCGAGGAGAAGGCGCTTTTCCATGAATGATTTACGGGACCGGGTCGAACCCGCCGGGCCGGAAGGGATGGCAGCGCAGCAATCTTCCGAGAGCGAGACCCGCGCCCCGGAGGAATCCGTGGCGCTCGACGGCTTCGCGTGCGTACACGGAGCAGGTGGGCTGGTAACGGCACGCGCTCGGCAGGAAAGGCGAAATTGCCGCCTTGTAGAACCGGAGAAGCGCGACGGTCGCCCGGGCGAGGGGGCTCACGGGCGTGGGAGCCGGGAAGCGCCGCGGCGCAGGCAGTCGGAAAAATCGCGCTCGAGCTCCTGGAAATCCGCCGAGCCCGCGGACGGGCGCGCGTTGACGACGAGCTCGATTGCCCGAGCGGGCCGCTTGCGGCGAAAAAGCTCCCGGATCCGGCGTTTCACCCGGTTGCGCGTCACGGCGTCCCCGACGCGTTTGGAAACGGAGATTCCGAGGCGCGGCCTCGCCGCGCCCGGGCGGGCGAGCAGAAAAACGAGGAGATGGCGTCCGGAGACCCGGACCCCCGAGGAGTAGCACTCTTCGAATTCCGTTCGTTTGCGAAGGCGGTCGTCCCGGGAGAGAGTCTCCCCGACAACCCTGCCCGAGTTCACGCCGCGAGCTTTTTACGGCCTTTGCGGCGGCGGGCCGAGAGGACGGCGCGCCCGGAACGAGTCCGCATCCGCACCAGAAAACCGTGGGTGCGCTTGCGGCGGCGATTGTTCGGCTGAAAGGTCCGTTTCATAAGGAACGCGGAACTCTAGGGATTGAACCCCGGGAAGTCAAGGGGGAAGGCGCTCGGCGGGAGGGCGGGGCGGAGGCGCCGGGCAGGCTCCTGCCGGGATCCCTCGCTCAGCCCGTCGGCCTCGCCTCTGCCCTTCGCCCCTTAGCCGTCCCGCATCCCGCCCTTCGCCTCCCGCCAGGCGCCCGACCCCCGGGCGATATACTCCCGGCCCCCTCCTCTGGCGAAAAGCTTTCCACAGGTGTGGAAAACGTTGCGGAAATCACGGCGGGCGCGATGAATGACGTCTGGGACTCGATCCTGCGGAACCTCGAAGGGAAGCTTGACTCGAAGGAGTTGAAGACCTGGTTTGCCCCCACGCGCCAGGTTGCTTTCGAGAATGCGAGCGGTTCGCCCACGCTCCGCGTCGAGGTTCCCAGCCGCGTGTTCGTCGACTGGATCGAGGCCCGCCATGCTGCCCTCCTCGGCGCGGCGGCCTCGGACGCCGGCTACCCTTCTCTCGCGATCCGCTTCGAGCCGTCCGCCGCGCCCGCGACTCCCCCGGTCGAGACGGTTCCGGAGGTTATCCACGTCCCTGCGCCAGCCAGCCGCGGGGGCCTCCTTCTAAACCCCCGCTACACCTTCGACACGTTCGTCGTCGGAAACTCCAATCAGTTCGCTCACGCCGCCGCGAGAGCGGTGGCGGAAAGCCCTTCCCGCTCCTACAACCCCCTTTTCCTCTACGGCGGGGTCGGCCTCGGCAAAACGCACCTCATGCACGCGATCGCGCACGAGGTGGTGCGCCGCGCGCCGGACACGAAAGTGCTCTACCTCTCCGCGGAGCGGTTTCTAAACGAGCTGATCAACGCGCTCCGGTTCGAGAAGATGCACGATTTCAAAAGGCGCTATCGCGAGCTCGACGTCCTCCTGATGGACGACATCCAGTTCATCGCCGGGAAGGACTCCACCCAGGAGGAGTTCTTTCACACCTTCAACGCGCTTCACGACGCGCAGAAACAGATCGTCGTGACCTCCGACGCGCTGCCCAAGGAGATCCCGACGCTCGAGGAGCGGCTCCGGTCGCGCTTCGAATGGGGACTGATCGCCGACATCCAGCCCCCGGATCTCGAAATGAAGGTCGCGATCATCCGCAAGAAGGCGGCGGCGGAAAAGATGGAGATTCCGAACGACGTCGCCCTGTTCATCGCGGGCACCGTCAAATCCAACGTGCGGGAGCTCGAAGGGCGCCTGAATCGCGTCCTGGCGTTCTCCTCGCTCACAGGAAAGCCCCTCTCCGTCGAGCTCGCGCGCGAAACCTTGAAGGACATCGTCGGCACGGAAGAGCGCGCGATTCCCTCCGACATCTTGAAGACGGTCGCCGCTCATTACGGGCTGCGCGTCTCCGACATGAAAGCGAAATCCAACGCCAAGCCGATCGCTTTTCCGCGCCAGGTGGCGATGTATCTGTGCCGAAAACTCACGGGTCTTTCCTATCCGGAGATCGGCCGCCTCTTCAACGACAAACACCATTCGACGGTGATGCACTCGGTCGAGAAGATCGAACGGCTGATCGAAGATGACGCGAATTTCCGCAAGGTCGTCGAGGGGTTCCTGCAACCCTACCGCTGAGAATTTCGATCGCGGGTGAGACTTTTCCTCCGCGCCCTTTTCCACACCCCTTTCGCGTCGTCTGCCGCGCCGCCTCCCGCGCGAAGGGACGGCTGGCGAAGAACAGGCGCGAAACCGATTTCGAGCCCTTTTCACCGGCCTTTTCTCGCCTCCGTCGCGCTTCTCCACATCCCTACGAATGCGACCCCATGTGATAGACTTTTTATCTCTTCCGGAGGTAGAAAAATCCCATGGAGTTGACGCTTCGACGGGGCGATTTCTTGAATGAGCTCACGCTCATGCAGGGGGTCGTGGAGAGAAAGAACACGATTCCGATCCTGTCGAACATTCTGCTGAAGGCGGCGGACGGCCATCTGAATTTCACCTCCACGGACCTCGATCTCACTCTGCTTTCGTCGGCGCTCGCGAACGTTTCCCGTCCCGGCAGCGTCACGGTTCCGGCGCGCAAGCTGTTCGACCTGATCCGCAATCTCCCGGATGCGGATGTCGTCCTGAAGCTGATGGACAATCACTACCTCGGGGTGACGTGCGAGCGGTCGAGCTTCCGTCTCGTGGCGCAGCCCGCGGAAGATTTTCCGACGGTCCCCAAGGTCGAAGGCAAGGGCGAAGTCACCTTTCCGCTGGATCTCTGGAAGCGGGTCAGCCGCAAGGTTCTGTACGCCGTTTCCGCAGAAGAGACGCGCTTTCAGCTCATGGGCGCGCTCTTGAAAGACAAGGGCAAAGAGTTCGAGCTCGTCGCGACCGACGGCCACCGGCTCGCGCTCATCGACTTTCCGAAAGACGGCGCGAAGAGCGGTGTTCCGAACGTCCTGATCCCGAAAAAGGCGCTCGCGGAGATCCTGAAGATGGACGGTCCGGGAGACCTCTCGATCCGCCATTCCGAGAATCATCTGCTCTTCTCGGTCGGATCGCGGCAGCTGATCGCGCGGCTTCTCGACGTGAATTTTCCGGACTACGAGAAGATCCTTTCCAAGGGCAACGACAAGGTCGCGATCGTTCCGCGGCTGGCGGCCCAGTCCGCGATCCGCCGCGTCGCGCTCTTCTCCTCCGAACGCGCCCGCGGCGTGAAGCTTTCGTTCGAGAAGAACCTGCTGACCGTCGCCTCCGCCAGCCAGGAGCTCGGCGAGGGGACGGAGACTCTCGACATCGCCTACGACGCCGAGCCGCTCTCGATCGGCTTGAACGCTCAGTACCTGCTCGATTTTTTAGACGAAGCCGAGACGGAAAAAGTCAAACTCGAGTTGAAGGACGAGAATACGCAGTGTCTCTGCCAGCCCGAAGGAGGCATAGAGGGCGCTTCCCGGTACATCTACGTCGTGATGCCGATGCGCCTTTGACAAGGAACCCTTGCGACTCCTCGAACTGACCGCGCACTCCTTCCGCAACCTCTCTCCGGAACCTGTCTTCTTCGGCGCCGGCGTCACCCTCGTCACCGGGGAGAACGCCCAGGGGAAGACAAACCTGCTGGAAGCGGTGGCGCTTCTCTGCGGGCAGCGGTCGTTTCGCCGCGCCCGTCCGACGGAAATCGCGGCAGGGGGAGAGGCGTTTGCCGTCGGCGGAAAAATCCGGCGCGGCAACGAGGAAGAATCGCTCCGGGTGACCTGGTCGCTCGAAGGAGGCCGGTCCTTCTTCCGGGGGGAGAAAAACGTCACTTTTCCACAGGTCGCCCGGCTCGCGCCGGCCGTATTTCTGGCCCCCGAACACCGCGAGCTGGTCACCGGCGGGCCCGCTTTGCGGCGGCGGTTCTTAGACCGTCTGGTGCTCGGTTCCCGTCCGGCCGCGGCGGACGACCTCGTCCGGTACGAGCGGGCGCTCGCCGAGCGCAACGCGCTCCTGGCGAGACCCCTGCGGGCGTCCTCGGCCGACGCGGCGGAGCTCGAAGCGTGGACAGCAGAGCTCGTCCGAACCGGAACGGCCGTGCGGCGTCACCGGGCTTCGGCGCTCGCCCGGTGGATGCTCCATTTCGGCCCCTTAGCCGGGGAGGCGGGGCCGGAATACTCTGCGGTATCAGTGAGTTATCCCCACGATGGCGAAGGCGAAAAGGTCCTGCGGGCAGAGCTCTCCCGGGTCGCTTCCGCCGAACGCCGGCGCGGCCACAGCCTGGCCGGGCCGCACCGCGACGATCTCGTCTTTTCCCGGCTCGGGCGACCTCTGGCCACCCACGCGTCCGCGGGAGAGCTGCACCGGACCGTCTCGCTCGTGAAGCTCGCGGAATGGAAGGCGGTCGCGGAAGCGGCCGGCGAAGCGCCGCTTCTCGGCGTGGACGAGTTCGAAGCGGGGCTGTCCCCGGCCTGGGCCGACGCGTTTCTCGCGTCCCTGCCGGAGGCGGCGACGATTCTTTTGACCAGCGCGGGCGACCCGAACCGGTGGAGGCGTCGCATATCCAACGTCCTGGAAATGCGGGGAGGCCGAGTCATCGACCGCCCGCGTGCGGTCAACGAAAGTTAACGGACGAAAACGAAAATCATGAGCTCCGCCTACAACACGGATTCCATCAAGCTCTTGAAGGGCCTCGAGGCCGTCCGCAAGCGCCCCGGCATGTACATCGGGGACACGGACGACATATCGGGGCTGCACCACATGGTTTTCGAGCTCGTCGACAACGCGATCGACGAGGCGCAGGTCGGCCACGCGGACCACGTCTCGGTCCTCATTCATGCCGACAACTCCGTCACCGTGGAGGACAACGGGCGCGGGATCCCCGTCGGGATGCACAAGGAGCACAAGCGGGAAACGCTCGAGATCATCATGACGGACCTTCACTCCGGCGGAAAGTTCGACGACAACTCGTACAAGGTGTCTGGGGGACTGCACGGCGTCGGCGTTTCCGTCGTCAATGCGCTTTCGAAGCGCCTCGAGGTCGAGGTGCGGCGCGAAGGAAAGGTCTGGGAGCAGGCCTACGAGCGCGGCATCCCCGTGGCGGCGATCCGGACGACGGGCACGTCCAGGAAGACCGGCACGAAAGTCACGTTCTGGCCGGACCCGGAGATCTTCTCGATCACCGAATTCCATTTCGACAGCCTCTCGCAACGGCTGAGAGAGCTGTCGTTCCTGAATCCGGGTGTTGCGATCTCGATCCAGGACGAGCGCTCGGACAAGAAGCACGACTTCGCGTACGCGGGCGGGATCCGCACGTTCGTCGAGCACCTGAACAAGACAAAGCAGCCGATCCACGACAAGGTCATCTTCTTCCAGGACATCCGGGGCGGCGTCGGCGACGTCAAGAAAGACGCAGACAAGGAGCGCATCGAGATCGCGCTCCAGTGGAACGACGCGTACTCGGAAACCCTTTACACCTTCACGAACACGATCAACAACCGGGACGGGGGCACGCATCTCGAGGGATTCAAGACGGCCTTGACTCGCGCCCTTCAGAAGTACGCGGACCAGAACGGACTGACGAAGGCCCTGAAGGAGACGAGCCTCTCCGGAGACGACTGCCGGGAGGGTTTGACCGCGGTCGTTTCCGTCAAGGTACGCGATCCCAAGTTTTCCTCTCAGACGAAGGACAAGCTGGTCTCGTCGGAAGTGAAGACGTGGGTCCAGCAGATCGTCTACGAGAAGCTGGGCTCGTATCTGGAGGAAAACCCGAAGGTCGCGCGGAAGATCGTCGAGAAGATCGTGGAATCCGCGCGCGCGAGGGAGGCCGCCCGGAAAGCGCGGGAGCTTGTCCGCCGCAAGGGGGCGCTCGATTCTTCCTCGCTCCCCGGCAAGCTCGCCGACTGCCAGGAAAAGGACCCCGCCTTCTCCGAGCTCTTCATCGTCGAGGGGGACAGCGCCGGCGGCAGCGCCAAGCAGGGGCGGGATCGCAAGTACCAGGCGATCCTCCCGCTGCGCGGAAAGATCTTGAACGTCGAGAAGGCGCGACTCGACAAGATGCTCGCGTCGGCTGAAATCCGGACGCTGATCACCGCGCTCGGCACGGGCATCGCGCAGGACTTCGATTCCGGAAAGGTCCGGTACCACAAGGTCATCGTCATGACCGACGCCGATGTCGACGGGTCCCACATCCGGACCCTGCTGCTGACGTTCTTCTACCGCCACATGCAGGCGGTAATCGACAAGGGTTACCTCTACATCGCGCAGCCGCCGCTCTTCAAGGTCGCCGAGGGGAAGAAAGAGATCTATCTCAAGGACGAGAAGGAGATGTCGAAATTCCTGCTCGCGCGGATCGGAGACGACCGCTCTCTGACTTCCGAGATGTCGGGCGCGTCCGCCGCGGGCGCCAGGCTCGTCTCCCTCGTCGAAAAAATGGAGGAGTATCGCGGGCACGTCGCAAAGCTCGCCGGGCGCGGGATCCCCGAGGGCCTCGTCCGCGCTCTCCTCGACCGGGGCATGCTCTCGAAGGCAGACTTCGCGGACAGGGCGAAAGTCGACGACCTCGCGAAGGCCGCGCGCGTGTTCGACTTCGAAAAATCCGAGGTTGTCGAGGACGAGGAGCACTCGTCGTGGTCCCTCCACCTGACTCGCCGCGTCAACGGGGTCCCCCGGTCCGCCCGCGTGGATGGCGAGTTCGTCGTCAGCTTCGAGATGAAGCGGATTCGGGAGGCGGCGCGCTCGATCGGAGCCTTTCTCGATGGCCCTTATGTCGTCAGCCGCAACAACGAAACGGAGCGGCACGAGACGCTTCCCGCGGTCGTCGACGCGATCTACGAATCGGCGAAGAAGGGCCTCGCGATCAATCGGTACAAAGGTCTGGGCGAGATGAACCCGGAGCAGCTCTGGCAGACCACGATGAACCCCGAGACGCGCCGCCTGCTTCAGGTGGCCATCGAGGACGGCGTCGAAGCCAACGAGGTTTTCTCGATCCTCATGGGAGACGCCGTCGAACCGAGACGCGAGTTCATCGAGAAGAACGCGCTGAACGTGAGAAATCTGGATATTTAGTCGCAGCCGTGTCTCGGTTTCCGCGGCCTGAACTGATGAATGAATCTTGACGAGCAAGAACTGAGAACCGAAGTTCCATGAGCCTGTTGAACGCCGAAGAAAAGTTTCCCGTCACGATCGAGGACGAGGTCCGCCGGTCCTACCTCGACTATGCGATGTCGGTCATCATCGGGCGCGCCCTGCCCGATGTCCGCGACGGGTTGAAACCCGTCCACCGCCGCTGCCTCTTCGGCATGTGGGAGCAGAGCAACTTTCACAATCGTCCGTACAAGAAATCGGCGCGCATCGTCGGAGACGTTCTCGGCAAGTACCACCCGCACGGCGAGGGCTCCGTTTACGACTCGATCGTCCGCATGGCGCAGGACTTTTCCATGCGCTACCCGCTCGTCGATGGCCAGGGAAACTTCGGTTCGGTGGACGGAGACAACGCCGCGGCGATGCGATACACCGAGGTGCGGCTGACGAAGCTCGCGGCGGAGCTCATCGGCGACGACATCGAGAAGGAAACCGTGGACTGGACGCCGAACTACGACGGCTCCCTGGTCGAGCCCACGGTCTTTCCCGCCAGGTTCCCGAACCTCCTGGTCAACGGCTCCTCTGGAATCGCGGTCGGGATGGCGACGAACATCCCGCCTCACAATCTGGGTGAGGTGGTCGACGCGACGATCGAGCTGATTCGCAAGCCCGACGCGACCGTCGCGCAGCTGATGAAGAAGATTCAGGGCCCCGACTTCCCCACCGCCGCATTCATCCACGGATCGACTGGGATCCGCGACGCCTACACGACGGGCCGCGGCATCGTGCAGGTTCGCGCGAAGGCCCTCATCGAAAAGACCGCGCGGGGCGACAAAGAGTCGATCGTCCTGACCGAGCTGCCCTACCAGGTCAACAAGGCGAAGCTCGTCGAACGGATCGCGGAGCTCGTCAACGACAAGAAAATCGAAGGAATCTCGGACCTCCGGGACGAGTCCGACCGCGACGGCATCCGCGTGGTCGTCGAATTGAAGCGCGGCGAGAACGCCCAGGTGATTTTGAACCAGCTCTATTCGATGACCCCGATGCAGTCGACGTTCGGGATCATCTTCCTGGCGATCGTCGAGAACCAGCCCCGCGTTCTCCCGCTGACGGACATGCTGCGGCATTTCATCGATCATCGGAAGACGGTCGTCATCCGCCGCACGCAGTTCGACCTGAAGAAGGCGGAGGAGCGGGCGCACCTTCTGCGCGGCCTGGCCCTGGCGCTCGCCAACATCGACAAGGTGATCGCGATCATCCGGGCGTCCAGAGACCCGAAGGAGGCCAAGGAGCGCCTGGTCGCCGAAGTGTCGATGACGCGCGCCGGACTCGAGAAATTCATCGGCGAGCCGCTCGGCGACTCGCCGGTTGTGACGAAGAAGTCCGGGCAGGACGTGATCCGCCTGGACGAAGTACAGGCGCAGGCCATTCTCGACATGCGCCTGCAGCGCCTGACAGGGCTCGAGCGCGACAAGATCGTCGCCGAGTTCAAGGAAGTGCTCGCGCTCATCCACCGGCTGCGGGAGATTCTCGGCTCCGAGAGCCTCGTGCTCGAAATCATCGTCAACGAGCTCACCGAGGTAAAGAAGCAGTTCGGCGACGAGCGCCGCACGCAGATCGTGGGGGAAGCCTCGGACATCAACATCGAGGACCTGATCGTCGAAGAGGACATGGTCATTACCGTGTCCCGCGGCGGGTACATCAAGCGCTCTCCCCTGTCCCTGTATCGCGCCCAGCGCCGCGGCGGAAAGGGCAGGATCGGCGCCACGACCAGGGAAGAGGATGTCGTCGAGCACCTGTTCGTCGCGTCGACGCACGCCTTCATTCTGGCGTTCACCAACCGCGGCCGCCTGCACTGGATCAAGGTGTATGACCTCCCCTCTCTCGGGCCGGCGACCCGCGGGAAGGCGATCGTCAATCTTCTGAACCTCGAGGCCAACGAGCGCGTGGTGGCGCTGGCCAGCACGAAGGATTTCCCCGAGGACCGGTTCCTCGTGTTCGCGACGAAGCAGGGTCTCATCAAGAAGACTCCCCTGTCGGCGTACTCAAACGTGCGCTCCGGCGGCATCATCGCGATCAACATCGAAGAGGGAGACGAGCTGCTTTCCGTCCGCATCACGGAGGGCTCGCGGCAGATCTTCATCGGGACCCGCTTCGGGCAGGGAATCCGGTTCTCCGAGAAGGACGTCCGCGCGACGGGCCGCGACACGACCGGCGTCTACGGCATCTCTCTGCGCAAGGAAGATTACGTCGTGGAAATGGACATCGTCGAAGAGAGCGGCCACCTGCTGACGGTGACGGAGAAGGGATACGGAAAGCGCTCGGAAGCCTCCGAGTACCGGTTCCAGGGCCGCGGCGGCTCGGGCGTCATCAACATCAAGGTGACGGAGAAGAATGGTCCCGTCAGCGGGATCAAGTCCGTCTCGGACGCGGACCAGCTCCTCCTGATCACCCAGAGCGGCATGCTGATCCGCATCAAGGTCAACGCGATCCGGGAGACGGGCCGCGCCGCTCAGGGCGTCCGCCTGATCAACCTGGACGAGGGCGACTGCGTCGTGGCGGTGGCCAAGCTGGCCGAGCCCGAGGAAATCGAAGACGACGGCCAGCCGGCGCTCCTCCCCGAAGCCGCCGCGGACTCCCCGGCCGGCAAGTTGAAGAAGAAGGGCGAGTCCTCGTTCCTGGCAGACGACGACGACGAGGAGGGGGAGTAGCCCGCTCGAGAGGTCTTTAGACGCGAGGATGCGGGCGCGGCGCGTGGAGAACCCCTTTCTTCGCCCGGTGTGGATTGCCGATTCCCCCCGATTCCCGCCCGGCACCCGGCACGCAAGATAGAATCCCCCGCCCATGCGATTTTTCCTGGATGGCGCGAGCGTCGATGACGCGAAAAGGGTCCGCGACTGGGGCCTGCTCGACGGAGTCTGGCTTTCCGTCGGGGCGACGACGGCCGCGGGCCTCGATTACCGTCGCGTCGTCCGGGAGATGTCCGCTCTGACGGACGGACCGGTTTGCGTCCAGCCCGGGTCTGCCGACCAGAAGGGCATGTACAAGGAGGCCCGGGAGCTCGCCAAGCTCGGGAAAGACGTGGTCATCCGGCTCCCGATCGAGCCTTCCGGGATGCGGGTCGCCCGCCTGCTCGCCGAAGACCAGGTGGCCATCTGCGCCTCGGGCTGCTATTCCGCGGCGCAGGCCCTTTTGGCCGGCAAGGCCAATGTGAGCTACGTCGCTCCGGCCGTCGGGCCGCTCGACGCCATGGGCTCGATCGGAATGGACTTGGTCGAGCAGATCATCCGGATTTACGACAACTACGGATTCCAAAGCCAGATTCTCGTCGCGGACGTCCGGAACGCCGTCCACGTGCTCGATGCGGCGCTGATGGGCGCGGATGTCGCGACGGTCCCTGTGGAAGTTCTGGAGCAGCTTTACCGTCATCCGCTGACGGAGGAGCTTCTCGCGGGGCGGCGGGAGGAGAAATGAAGGTTTCCGCCGAGCGGATTCTCTACCTCTCCCGCGTGATCGCCCGCAAGCTCAAAGAGAACATGAACCTCGTCCAGAAAGGCGACGACGAGACGGTCCGCAGGGCGATCGTCCGCGTCCTGACCGAGACGTACAAGGAGCTCGAGCAGATCGAAGAAAAAGTCTCGGCGCAGCTGGCGAAGCGCAAGAAGGTCGATCTTCGGGACCAGGACTATCAGTTCGCGCGGAGCCTCGAGGAAGAGCTTCGCAAGCACGGCGCGTAACCGTCGCCTTCGCTCACTGCGGGAGCTGCCTTCGCCGTGCGCGGCGAAGGCACCGGCGAGCGGCTCGCCTGTTGGCTCGACCGCTCGCCTCACGTCGCTTCCGCTCACTGCGTTCGCTCCCGCTCCCGCAGCGGGAGGCTCCTCCTTCCCTTCGGTCAGGAGACTCCTCCCGCTGGGAGCTTAGCCATCAACCTGGCTGAAGCGCAGCTCTGCTC
>JBBSGZ010000049.1:0-24350 GCA_038253555.1 Thermoanaerobaculia bacterium | reverse complement strand
TGGCCCATGATGGATACCTCGCTCCATGGCATCGGATCGGCCCTCCTGAGCCCAATCTTCCGCCCGTAAATGTGTCCACCATGTCCCCGAACACCTGTCCACCATCTGTCCGGGCTGAACAGGGGAGAGGGCTGGGGTGAGGGGAAGTACGTCGCCTCCGCTCACTGCGGGAGCTGCGAGCTTAGCCACCATCATGGTGGAGGCGCAGCTTTGCCCATTGCCCCGCGCTCGGGGAGGGTTGGGGCGAGGGGCCCGCGGGCAGGTCGAGCGTGTTCCACACCGCGGTGACACGCGGACGCGATCCTCGCCCCCGGATAGAATCGCCGGCAACTTGGCCTTCCCATCGGGTCCCCGCCTCGGCCCCCCCGAGATTCCGAGCCGTCGCGACAGCGAGCCGTTTTTTTTGCCGGTCTGTGCGGATCCGAGCGCGGCCGGGTTTTCCTGTCTCGGTCCTCCGACGGGTCCTCCATGATCGCTCCGGGAAAAGAGACGGCCGCCCTTTCCCCCGACTCGAACGCGCCCGTCCGCGCCGAGATCTTTTCGACGGAGCGTCTCGAGCAGTTCGGGGAGGCGCTCGCCGCGTCGCATTCCGTTCTGCCGGGAAAGCGGAGGGGACGGGGCGTCCTGAGACGGCTGGAGGAGAACAGCCGCGTCCTTCTGATGTCCTATCGATCCATCGCGGACTCGATGCGGCGGGAAGGCGGCATCACGCCTGCGGCCGAGTGGCTCGTGGACAACTTTCACCTCGTCGAAGATCAGATCAGGGAAATCCGCCAGGACCTCCCGTCCCGCTTCTACGCGGAGCTGCCCAAGCTCGGATCGGGTCCCTTCGCCGGGTTCCCCCGGGTCTACACGATCGCCTGGGCCTTCATCGCGCACACGGACAGCTACTTCGAGATCGAAACGCTGCGGCGGTTCATCGCCGCCTATCAGCGCGTTCAGACCCTGAAGATCGGCGAGCTCTGGGCGCTGGCGATTTCGCTGCGTCTCGTTCTCGTCGAGAACCTCCGCCGGCTGATCGAGGAGATGGACGAGCGCCACGGCGCCCGGGAAAAGGCGGACGTCCTCGCGGACGCGTTTCTCCTCGTCGGTGCGGCTCCTGCCTCGGGCGCGAGCCTGGCGTCGCGCCTCGCGGCCCTGGACCGGCTCCCGCTGCGCCGGGAATTTGCCGTGAGGCTCCTCGCCCGCCTGAGAGAGCAGGACCCCGCGGTGACGCCCGCCCTTCAGTGGCTCGACCGCCGATTGTCGTCCGAGGGGCTGAACGCGGACGAGCTGGTGCGCCTGGAGCAGCAGGCGCAGGTCGCGACGCACGTCAGCGTCCGCAACGTGATCACGACGATGCGGCTCCTGTCTTCCGTCGACTGGAACGCGTTTTTCGAAAGCGTCAGCGCCGTTGAGGCGGCCCTCCGGGAGGGAACCCGCGTCGCCAGTATGGATTTCGCAACGCGCGACCGGTACCGCCACGCGGTCGAGGAGCTCGCGAAGACGAGCGAGTTCTCCGAGGTCCAGGTCGCGCGCCAGGCGGCCGCGCGCGCCCGGGAGGCGGCGCCCGATGCCCCGGCCCGTCTCCGCGACCCCGGATACGTTCTGATCTCGTCGGGCCGGGAAGCTTTCGAGAAGGAGCTCGCCTGCCGGGTCCCGATTGCGCAGAAGGTCCGCCGCGCGTTCGTTCGGTGGGCGACGCCCGGATATCTGGGGAGCGTTTTTCTCCTGACGGCTGCCATGACCGCGCTTCCCCTGTTACTCACGGCACACGACGCCGTGCCTGTTCGTCTTCTGTGGCTGCTGGCGCTGCTCGCGCTCGTCCCGGCGTCCGAGCTTGCGATCGCGCTTGTGAATCGGGACGTGACGGAGATCCTCGGTCCGCGCCGCCTTCCGAAACTCGAATTTCTCCGCGGGGTGCCTCTGGACGCGCGGACGCTGGTCGTGGTCCCCGTGCTCCTGTCGGAGGAGTCGGAGATCCTCGAGGCCATCGAGCGGCTCGAGGTGCACTACCTGGGGAATGGAGAGGGAGAGGTCTTCTTCGCCCTGCTCTCCGACTGGGAGGACGCAGCGACCGAGGTCGCCGAAGAGGACGAGGCGCTGCTTGCGACCGCGGTGTCCGGCATGGAAGACCTGAACGGGAGGTACGGACCGGGCCCGGGTGGGGTGCCCCGATTCTTTCTGTTTCACCGGAAACGCGTCTGGAATCCGGCCGAAGGCGTCTGGATGGGCTGGGAGAGAAAGCGCGGCAAGCTTCAAGAGTTGAACCGGCTCCTCGGGGGGGCTGGCGATACGACATTTCTCCCGACCGCCGGGGACGCCGTCAAGGCGCCCGACCGGGTTCGGTACGTGGTGACACTCGACGCCGACACGCGTCTGGCGAGAGACGACGTCGCCTGGCTGGCGGGAACGATGGCCCACCCCTTGAACGAGCCGGTCTTCGATCCCGCAACCGGACGCGTCGTCGAGGGATATGGGGTTCTCCAGCCGGGCGTCACGCCAATGCTCCCCGCGGTCGGAGCCGGGACCCTTTATCAACGGCTGTTCTCCGGACCGAGGGGCATCGATCCGTACGCGTTCGCGGTCTCCGACGTTTACCAGGACCTCTTCGGAGAGGGCATTTACACCGGCAAGGGCGTCTATGACGTGGCCGCCTTCGACCGCGCGCTTTCGAATCGCGTCCCCGACAACGCGCTCCTCTCTCACGACCTCTTCGAAGGGCTGTACGCGCGAGCCGGACTGGTCTCCGATATTCTCCTGTTCGAAGAGTTTCCAGGCCACTACGAAGTCGCGGCGTCCCGGCAGCACCGCTGGACTCGGGGCGACTGGCAGCTCCTTCCCTGGCTCTTTCCGCGAGTTCCGGACGCGGCTCGCCGCCGGGTCCCGAATCCACTCTCGGGGATTGCGCGCTGGAAAATCTTCGACAACCTCCGCCGCTCCCTGTTTGCGCCGACCGCCGTCGCGCTCCTGATCACGAGCTGGCTCGCCCCCGGCGCGAGGCCCCTGGTGTGGGCGGCGTTCGTTCTGGGGACGATCGCGCTGCCGGGCGTGTTCGGGTTCCTCTCGGAGCTCCTCCCCAGGCGGCGCGGCATCGCCAAGCGCAGCTTTCTCCGCGGCCTGGGCGCCGACGTTCTGCAGTGGGCAGGTCAGACGGCCCTTCGCATCACATTCCTCGCCCACCAGGCCTGGATTTTTTCGGACGCGATCCTCCGCACCCTCGTTCGTCTCGCGGTGACGCGGCGCCATCTGCTCGAGTGGACGCCCGCGGCGAAAGCGCATCTCGTTCTCGACCTGAAAGTGTCGGGCTTCTACCGCCGGATGGCGGGCGCCGTCGCAATCTCCGGAGTCGTACTTCTGGCTCCGTGGATGGTCCCGTCGGCCTGGCCCTGGACCTTCGGATTCGGCCTTCTCTGGGCGTTGTCTCCGCTCATCGGGCGAACCGTTTCTCTTCCTCCGCGAATCATCGAAGAGGCGCCTCTTTCCTCAGGCGACGCCGCGGCGCTCCGGCTCGTCGCGCGCAGAACGTGGCGTTATTTCGAGGACTTCGCGGGGCCCGGAGAGAACTTTCTCCCCGCCGACAATTATCAGGAGACCCCCGCTCCGGTCGTCGCCCGGCGGACCTCGCCGACCAACATCGGCCTCGGTCTGCTCTCGACGGCGGCGGCCGCGGATTTCGAGTGGGTCGGGAGCCTCGAGATGGGCGAGCGACTCGAGAAGGCATTCTCGACGCTCGAAAAGCTGGAGCGGCACCGCGGCCATTTCTTCAACTGGTACGACGTGTCGACCCGCGCGCCGCTCGAGCCGCGCTACGTCTCGACGGTGGACAGCGGCAACCTCGCGGGTTTCCTGATCGCGCTGCGGCACGCCTGCCTGTCGCGCCGGGAGCGG
The DNA here is from genome assembly GCA_038253555.1 of Thermoanaerobaculia bacterium. GTDB lineage: Bacteria > Acidobacteriota > Thermoanaerobaculia > UBA5066 > Gp7-AA6 > JALYUA01. The sequence continues at coordinate 20,480 of JBBSGZ010000049.1, read as the reverse complement.
CCGCTCTGGTCGCCCGACGGGCTCCTCGGAGTCAAGGATTCCGTCGCCCTGCTGCGGGAGAGCATGGAGGGCCTGACGCCCCGGCGGGAGGGGGCCGTCACGAGGCGGCAGCTCGAGTCGCCCCTCGCGGAGCTCTCTTCCCTGCTCGCTCCGGTGCCGGCGTCCGCGTCCGAATGGCTCGCGCGCTGGGAGGCGCTCGCCCGGCACGCCGAGACGATCGTCGATACGGCGCAGGCCCTGGCGCTCGAGGAACCCGGCCCCGTTTCGGACGAAGCGATCGACTCGGCGCGGTCGGCGCGCGGAACGATCGCGAGCGCCCGGAGAGACGCGACGGCTCTCTGCGGCTGGGCGGACGCTCCCGCGAGGGACCTCCCGGAGCCGGCGCGCGCGATCTTAGAAGAGCTCGAGCGGGAGGAGATTTCTCTGGCCGCCGCGGGAGATCGTTACGAAACTGCGGCACTGGCGCTTCGAGAGCTGGCCGACCGCTCCCCGGGGCTCGCCTCGCGGATCTCCTCCCTCGAGCGATGCGCCGACAACGCGCGCGCCCTCGCCCAGAGCTTCCTGGACATCGCCCGGGGCGCGTCGCGATTTTTCGACGAGATGGACTTCAGTTTCCTGTTTGACTCGGAGCGCAAGCTCTTCTCGATCGGGTACCGCGCCACGGACGGGCGCCTGGACGCCGGCTACTACGACCTCCTCGCCTCCGAAGCGCGTCTCGCGAGCTTTCTCGCGATCGCCCGCGGCGACGTGCCCGCCTCTCACTGGTACCACCTCGGCCGCGCCCTCACTCCTGTCGGAAAGGGATCGGCGCTCATCTCGTGGTCCGGATCGATGTTCGAGTACCTGATGCCCGACCTCGTTCTCGACGTTCCCGGCGGAAGTCTGCTCGATCAGACGAGCCGGCTCGTCGTCGCGCGGCAAATCCGGTTCGGAGAGGAACGCGGCGTCCCCTGGGGCGTCTCCGAGGCGGCCTACAACGCGCGCGATCTGGCTTTCACGTATCAGTACTCGAACTTCGGCGTGAGCGGCCTTGGCCTGAAGCGTGGCCTGTCCGAGGACCTCGTCGTCGCTCCGTATGCCACCGGCCTCGCCGCCATGATCGACCCCTCCGCGGCGGCGAAGAACTTCCGGCGTTTCGCGGAGATCGGCGCGCGCGGCCGATACGGCTTTTACGAATCCATCGACGCGACGCCTTCGCGACTGCCCGCCGGGGAGAAGGTCGTTATCGTCCGCGCATTCATGGCGCATCACCAGGGAATGATCATCGTTGCGCTGTCCAACGTTCTCCTGGAAGGCGTCATGCGCCGGCGGTTTCACTCCGAGCCCTCCGTCCAGGCCACCGAGATGCTCCTGCAGGAGCGCACACCACGGGCGGTTTCGGTCGCCCGCCCTCGGGCGGAGGAAGTTCGCTCGCCCCTCCACGTTCGCGACTTCGTTCCTCCGGTTCTCCGGCGGTTCCGGTCTCCGCACGATCCGATTCCGCGCGGCCACATCCTCTCGAACGGCCGATACAGCGTCATGACGACGGCGGCCGGCTCGGGCTACAGCCGCTGGAAGGATCGAGACGTCTCCCGGTGGCGCGAGGACGTCACGCGTGATGACTGGGGAACTTATTTTTTCCTGCGCGATACGCAGAGTCTGCGCGTCTGGTCGGCGGGATACCAGCCGGCGGGGGTGGAGGCGGACTCCTATGAGGCCGTCTTCTATGAAGACCGTGTCGAGATTCACCGCCGGGACGGACCCATCGCGACCAGCCTCCTGATCGTGGTCTCTCCGGAGGCGGACGCCGAGGTGCGCCAGCTTTCGCTGACCAACTACGGCCCTCGCGCCCGGGAGATCGAGGTCACGTCCTATCTCGAGCTCGCGCTCGCGTCGCCGGCGGCCGATTCCTCGCACCCGGCGTTTTCGAAGCTGTTCGTCCAGACCGAGTTTCTGCCGGGTCCCGAGGCGCTGCTCGCCCACCGGCGACCCCGGGAGGCGTCCGAGGCGCCGATCTGGGCGGCGCACGCCGCGCGCGTCGACGGAGAAACGGTGGGCACGCTCGAGTACGAGACCGACCGGGCCCGTTTCCTCGGCCGCGGGCGGACGGTTCGAAACCCCGCGTCGCTCGAAGCGGGCCGGCTTCTCTCGAACACCACAGGTCCGGTCTTGGACCCCGTGTTCTCTCTTCGGCGCCGCGTCCTCATCCGTCCCGGCGAAACCGCGCGCATTCAGTTCGTCACTATCGCTGCCGACAGCCGCGAGGAAGCGATCGGCCTCGTGGACAAATACCGCGAGGGGGCGGCCTTCGATCGAACGACCATGCTCGCCTGGACCCAGGCCCAGATTCAACTGCGCCACCTCTCGATCACCCCGGACGAAGCCCACCTTTTTCAGAGGCTGGCGACCCGACTGGTCTACTTCGACCCCAGCCTGCGGGGGCCCGCCGAGGTGCTCGCGCGGAACCGGAAGGGGAAATCGGGTCTCTGGCGCCACGGGATCTCCGGAGACCATCCCATCGTCCTGCTGCGGATCGACAGCGAGGACGATCAGGACATCGTCCGCCAGCTCCTCCGCGCCCACGAATATTTCCGCCTGAAGCGGCTCGTGGTCGATCTCGCGATCATCAACGAACAAGCGACGTCCTACGGGGACGATCTGCAGGGCGCGCTCGAGGCGTTCGTCCGGACGCGTCAGCGCATCTCCGGAGAAGCCGGAGACTCGGGAGGGATCTTCGTGCTCCGGGGCGACCGCCTGACCGAAGAAGACCGGGACCTCCTTTTGACGGCGGCGCGCGTCGTTCTCCTCTCCCGCCACGGCAGTCTGTCCGAGCAGATCGTGCGTCTCCTTCGCGCGACTCCGGCTCCGCCCGCCCCGCGCGCGATCCCGTTGAGGAGGGTCGCGGCGGAGACGCCCCCCTCGCAACAGGGGCTCGAGTTCTTCAACGGATTGGGAGGTTTCGATCATGACGGCCGCGAATACGTCACGATCCTGGGCGAGCGGCAGTGGACGCCGGCGCCCTGGGTCAACGTCGTCGCGAACCCGAATTTCGGCTTCCTGGTCTCCGATTCGGGAAGCGGGTACACCTGGGCGGGCAACAGCCGCGAGAACCAGCTCACGCCCTGGTCGAACGATCCCGTCAGCGACCCTCCCGGCGAGGCGATCCTCGTGCGCGACGAGGAGACGGGCGAAGTGTTCGGCGTGACGGCGCTGCCCGTCCGGGACGACGCTCCCTACGTGGCCCGGCACGGACAGGGATACAGCCGTTTCGAGCACGACGTCTCGGGGCTGCGGATGGAGCTCCTCCAGTTCGTGCCCGTCGAGGAGAGTGTCAAGATTTCCCGGCTGACCCTGGAGAACCGGTCGGCAATGCCCCGCCTCCTCTCGGTGAACGCGTATGCGGAGTGGACGCTCGGGACTTCCCGCAGCGCCATGGCGCCCTTCATCGTCACGGAGCGCGACGGCGAAACGGGGACCCTCTTGGCCCGAAACGCCTGGAATGACGATTTCCAGGGTCTCGCGTTCGCGGACCTGGGCGCGTCCGTCTCCGCATGGACGACGGACCGGACGGAGTTTCTCGGGCGGAATGGACGCCTCGACACCGCGGCCGGGCTCGCCCGCGGCGCTCGGTTATCCGGGCGCGTCGGCGCGGGGTTCGATCCCTGCGCGGCCCTCCAGACGAAGATCCGGCTTTCCCCGGGAGAGAAGCGCACGGTCGTCTTCCTCCTCGGGCACGCGGGGGATCCCGCGGCCGCGCGATCGCTCGTGCAACGGTTCCGCGCCGACGATATCGACACCGCCTTCGTCGCCGTCGAGCGGCAGTGGGACGACGTCCTCGGCGCTCTGCGGGTCTCGACTCCGGACCGGTCGATGGATCTCATGTTGAACCGGTGGCTGCTCTACCAGACTCTCGCCTGCCGGGTGTGGGGCCGCTCCGCCTTTTACCAGGCGGGGGGCGCCTTCGGCTTCCGCGACCAGCTCCAGGACGTCCTCGCTCTGACGGTCTCCCGGCGAGACCTGACGCGCGAGCAGATTCTTCGCGCCGCGGCGAGACAGTTTCCCGAGGGAGACGTGCAGCACTGGTGGCACGTCCCGTCCGGAAAAGGCGTCCGGACGCGCATTTCCGACGATCGGATCTGGCTGCCGTACAGCGTGGTCCATTACCTCGACGTGACCGAAGACCGGGCGATCCTGGACGAACGCCTTCCGTTCTTGAAGGGCGCGCCCCTCGCCCCGGGGGAAGCCGAGCGGTTCTTTCAGCCGGAAATCTCGTCGGAGGCCGCGTCGCTCTATGAGCATTGCGCGCGCGCCTTAGACGTGAGCCTCCCGGCGGGCGAGCGCGGACTTCCGCTCATGGGGACGGGGGACTGGAACGACGGGATGAACCGGATTGGAGAGCACGGCAAGGGCGAAAGCATCTGGCTCGGGTGGTTCCTCCACACGGCGCTCTGGGAATTCATTTCGATCGCGGAACAGCGGGGCGAGACCGAACGGGCGGAGCGCTGGCGCGCTCGCGTGGCGGAGCTAAAGAAAGCGCTCGAGGGCGCCGGGTGGGACGGCAACTGGTACCGCCGCGCCTACTTCGACGACGGCACTCCGGTCGGTTCCTCCTCGAACGAGGAATGCCGGATCGACTCGATCGCGCAGTCGTGGGCCGCGATTTCGGGCGCCGGCGATCCGGATCGCGTGCGCCGGGCGATGGCGGCCGTCGAGGAATACCTGGTGCGCCGGGGTGACGGCCTCGTTCTCCTCTTCACGCCGCCGTTTGACCGGGCCCCGGTCGATCCCGGTTACATCAAAGGCTATCTCCCCGGCGTGCGGGAGAACGGGGGCCAGTACACGCACGCCGCGCTCTGGTGCGTCATTGCGTTCGCGGCGCTCGGCGAAGGCGACAAGGCGACCGAGCTTTTTTCGATCTTGAACCCCGTCAACCATGCTTCGACGCGCGCCGGCCTCCACCGCTACAAGGTCGAGCCTTACGTCGCCGCGGCCGACGTGTACAACGAGGTGCCCCACATCGGACGGGGCGGATGGACCTGGTACACGGGCTCCGCGGGCTGGATGTACCGGGCGGGAGTCGAATGGATCCTGGGCTTCCGTCTGCGGGGGGCGTCGCTCCATCTCGACCCCTGCATCCCGCGGTCGTGGGAGGGATACGAGATCGCCTTCCGCTACCACTCCGCGCGTTACGAGCTCTCGGTCAAGAATCCGAACGGTGCGACCCGCGGAATCGTGTCCGTCGAAATCGACGGCGCGATGCTGCCGAAGGGCGGCCGCGAAATCCCGCTGCTGGACGACGGCAAGGCGCACCGGATTCGCGTCGTCATGGGTTGACGACCGGGGGCCTGCTCTATCTAGACACGGGAACCGCGACGACGACGAGGCGCCTCGGCGCGGGTCCGACATAATTGAAGGGGTAGCAGGTGATGAGCGTCAGGCGCGGGTCGGGGGTGGCCTGGAGCACCCGGACGGCGTCCGGCTTGACGATTTCTCGGGAGACGACCCGGTAGCGGCGGTTGCCCGCGGGAGCGTCGAGATCGATCTCGGTTCCCGCTTTCAACCATCCGAGGTGTCGGAAGTGGGAATCCCGGTGGCCCGTGATCACGCAGTTGTGGAGAAGACCCGGGTTTCCGGGCATCTCCGTCCCGGGAACGTGTCCAGGGCCCTTTTCCAGGGTGTCCTGGTCGGCGCCGGCGAAGACGACCGCGTCGATCCGCGCGTCCGGGATTTTGAGGCGCGCAATCGGCTGACCGTACGGATAATCGGGCGGGATCGCCCCTGCGTGAGGGATATCCTCGGAGTCGAGCCCGAGCCGGTCAGAGACACGGGCGACCCCGGGGTTCTCGCGCTCCCGCCCGCCGGCGAGCAGCCGCCGGCCCTCGGCCTGGGCCTGCCAGCCGCGCACGTAGTGCCGCGCTGCCGTCCCGCAGAGCCCCAGGCCCGTCACGATCAGAAGGACAGAAATCAGTCGCCGCGTCCGCATGCTTCCTCAATTCCCGGGCGGAGAAGAATAATCCCTCCGGGCCGGGGTTGCTGCCGGACGGTAGACTCCGGCCGTGGGCCGCGTTGCCGCGGCCCGGGAATCGGCGGCCGAGCCGGAACGTTGGAATGACGGGCGAATCCGCCCACAAGGAGCGAAAGACATGGCGCAACGATTCGACATGACCCCCTCCTCGGCGTTCACGACGACCACCGTCGACACGACCGAACGGGTCACCGCGTTTCTGCGGAAAGTCTACGGGTGGATGTTCGTGGGCCTCGGGGTCACGGCCTCGGTCGCGTTCGCCGTCGCGAACACGAGCGCGGCACAAGTGCTCGCCGCGAATCGCATGCTCTTCTTCGGCCTCGTGATCGCCGAGCTCGGCCTGGTCTTCTATCTATCGGCTCGTGTCGCGAAACTGTCGCCCACCACGGCCGCCGGGCTTTTTCTCGCCTACTCGGCCTTGAACGGCGTGACGCTTTCCATGATCCTGCTGATGTATACGGGAACGTCGATCGCGACCACGTTCGTCGTGACCGCCGGGATGTTCGGCGCGCTCGCGCTCTTCGGCACCGTGACCCGGCGTAGCCTCGCGGGTGTCGGGCAGTTCGCGTTCATGGGCCTGATCGGTATCATCCTCGCCAGCCTCGTCGGGATGTTCCTGCACAGCGCCGGGCTCCAGTTCATCATCTCGGTCGTCGGCGTCATTGTGTTCACCGCGCTGACGGCGTGGGACGCGCAGCGGCTGAAGCAGTGGGCAGTGGCGACGCCGGACGGCCAGACCGGGTCTTACGCGGTCGTCGGCGCTCTCTCGCTGTACCTCGACTTCATCAACCTGTTTCTGTTCATGCTCCGGTTCCTGGGCGGCGGCCGCCGCAACTAGCGGGTCGGCTTCGAGCGAAGGAGAACGGGCGGGAGATCCCGCCCGTTTTTTGTTTCTGCTGCCGACGCCGGATTCGTCCGCAACGCGGGATCTCGGGAGACGGTCCAGTGCGCGGGGAGCGTCTCCCTGGGATGTCGGTCGAGATTACCGATCCGGGAACACGGAACGCCCCCGGGCCAACTTACCCCCCGATCAGCGGCATCCGGGCGACACCCGCGTCGGCGGCGGCCGCCGCAGGGGCGGCTTCCTCCGGCTCCTTCTCCGTCTCTCCGGGGTTGCGGAAAAGGTTCGCTTCGAGGCCGTACTGGCGGTTGTAGAGGTCGGCGTAGCGTCCCCCCCGGGCCAGGAGCGCTTCATGCCGGCCCCGCTCGACGATCTCGCCCGCTTCGACGACTAAGATCGCGTCGGCTTTTCGAATCGTCGAAAGGCGATGTGCGATGACGAAGGTCGTGCGGCCGCGCATGAGCTCCGAGAGGCCTTCCTGGATCAGCGCTTCACTCTCGCTGTCGAGCGACGAGGTGGCCTCGTCTAAGATCAGGATCCGAGGGTCCGCCAGGATCGCCCGTGCGATCGCGACCCGCTGGCGCTGGCCGCCGGACAGCTTGATACCCCGCTCTCCGACGATGGTCTCGTATTTGTCGGGCATCTTCTCCACGAAGTCGTCGCAGCGCGCGATCTGCGCCGCGCGAAGCACGTCCTCGTCGGAAGCGTCCGGCCTCGCATACGCGATGTTCTCGAGAACCGTGCCGTCGAAAAGGAAGTTGTCCTGCAGGACCACTCCGAGCTGCGACCGGTAGTCCGACAGGCGCACGTCTTCGAGGTCCTGCCCGTCGATCAGAATCCGTCCGCCCGTGGGACGGTAGAACGCGGCGACGAGTCCGATCATGGTGCTCTTGCCGGAGCCCGAGGGCCCGACCAGCGCCGTCGACGTGCCGGGCTCCGCGACGAAGGAGATGCCCTTCAGCACCGGGACGCTTTTCTCGTACTCGAATGTCACCTTCTCGAACTCGACGCGTCCCTGGATCCGGGAGAGCGGGTGACGCCGCGCGTCCTCGGCGTCTTCGGTGATCTCGTTGCGGACTTCCCGGATGCGCTCCAGGCCCGCGAAAGCCTCGGTGATCTGGCTGCCGATCGAGACGATCTGGATGACGGGCCCCACCAGCAGCCCCAGATAAAGGGTGTAGGAGACGAACGCGCCGATCGTCATGCGGTGGGCGAGGATGTCGTTCGCGCCGATCCACATGATCGCGACGCCCACGATCCCGAGCAGGAGGGTCGAGAACGCGGCGACCGCGGAAAAGCCGGTCATCGTTCTGGCCACGTTACGGAACAGGCGGTGTACGCCCTTGGAAAAGACGAGGGCTTCGCGCCGCTCTGCCCGGTAGGCCTTGACGACGCGCACGCCGGAAAAGGACTCCGTCAGGCGACCGGACACCTCCGCGTTGATCTTCGACCTCTCCCGGAACAGCGGGCGCAGCGTCTTGAACGCGAAGAGCAGGACGAACCCGAAGAGCGACAGCACGGCGAGTGCGATGAATGTCAGTTTCGAGTTCAGGCGAAACAGGATCACGAGCGCGAGCACGGCGGTGACGAGGCCCCCGACGACCTCGACCAGCCCCGTGCCGACGAGGTTGCGTATCCCTTCCGCATCGGTCATCACGCGCGAGAGGAGCGCGCCCACCTTCGTCTGATCGAAATAATTGACGGAGAGTCGGCCCACGTGACGCTGGATGCGGCGCCTCATTTCCGTGATCGATCGCTGTGCCGCCTTCCCCAGGACCTGCGACAGGGAGAACGACGTCACCCCCTGGACAATCGCGGCCGCGGCGGAGGCGGCGACGAGAAGGGGCAGAAGGTCGCGGCGGTCCTTGCCAACCACTTCGTCCAGCAGGTAGCGAGGCATGCCCGGGAGCACGAGACCCGCGAGACGATTGACGATCAGCAGACCGAGACCCAGGGCGAGCCGTCCCCGCCGCGCGGCGACCAGCTCCCCGGCATCCCGCAGGACGACCCGGACGGAAATCTTCTTCTTCTTCCGGTCATCGTCCAGGGGGGCTCGCCCGCCGCCTCGGCGGGTTTCTCCGCGGGACAGACGGGACGAAACCCCGCCCCCCAGGATGCCGGGACGGGCCATCAGCGGCCTTTCGCGGGAGGTTGCATGAGTCCGCCACAACCCTTTCTGCCGGCGCCGAATTTCGCGCGCCGAATCCGCATTCTGCCAAAAGCGGCCCCGGGAGGCTCTTCGCCGCGAGCTCTTCCGGGGCCGTGGGGGCCTACCGGCCGGAGTCCGATCCGGCGAATCGTTCCGATACGAGGAAGCATCCCGGGGACCCGAGGACAAACGGCCGCCCGTCGGCCGAGCCGTGCACAGACACCAGCGTGAGCCCCACCGCTTTCAACATCGCGACGACCTGGGAGAGCGTGTAGATGCGATGCGAGGCGACCTTCGTTTCGACGTCGCGCCCTCTGGTCAGGGTGTAGCGGTTCTCGTAACGGCCGGTCAGCGCGTCATAGCGGTTCTCGGCCTCGAAGAGCAGGCCGTCGCGCTCCAAGGAATGGCGCTCGCGGAAGGCCGGGAAGATCGTCTCGGCGACCTTCGAGGCGTCGAGGACGAACCGCCCTCCCGGCCGCAGGGCGCCCGCGACCGCTCGGAGGAAGTCGGCGTCGCCCGCGTCGTCGAAGTATCCGAAGCTCGAGCCGGCGCAGAAGGCGGCGTCAAAGGGCTCGGCAAAAGAGAGCTCGCGCATGTCCGATTGCCGCCAGGTAATCTCGACGCCCCGCGTCGCGGCATCGGCGCGCGCGGCTGCCAGGAGGTCGGCGGACAGATCGACGCCGGTCACGCTGTACCCCCTGGCGGCGAGCTCGATCGCGAGGCGGCCGTGTCCGCAGGGAACGTCCAGCAGCCGGCCGCCCGCGGAGGCTCCGAGATGACGATCCAGGAAATCCGTCTCCGCCGCCGTCACTTCGGCGGGGAGGGCCGTTTGCCAGAAATCCACCACGAGGCCGGAAAAGAAGCCGTCCCACCAGTCGGAGGGTGCGTTCATTCGGAAAGTGTCCTTTCGATCGGCGTTGCCAGTCGCGCGGGAGCGCCCGCGCGGCTCCCGAAGGAGCGGTTGATCCGGCATGTCTTCCCGCGGGCGTTTCCGGCGCCATCGCGGGTTCGATCAGAGGACGGCGGTCATATTTCGGAACGAGGGTACCAGAAGCGCGGTCAGCTCTTCCGCCGATAGATGTCCAGGTCCGCGATTTCCATGAATCGGTCGGGGTGCGCCAGCGGCCGAAAGCCCGATTTCGCGTAGAGGGTGTGCGCATCTCGTGTCGACAACGTCCAGCGCCGCAGGTTCTGCAGGTCCGGATGCGCGCAGATGGTTTCCATCAGCCAGAGGGCGAGGCCGCGTCCTCGCCATGCCTCCAGGACGTAGACGTCGGAGAGGTACGCGTACGTCGCCCGGTCGGTGATCACCCGCGCGAAACCGATCTGCCGGCCCGCGTGGAACAAACCGAAAGCCAGAGAGCCTCGAATCGACCGCTCCACGACTTCGCGCGGCACCCCGCCCGCCCAGTACGAACCGACGAGGAACTCGTGCACCGCCGCCGGATCGATCCGCGCCGGGTCCGTCGAGATGGAAAACTCTCCGCGGGTCCAATCCGTCCGGTTCGCCGCGCGCGCCCGCGAGTCCGCGACGAGCAGCCCGGACGGCAGGAAGACGAGCCAGAACCCGGAGACGGGCAGGACGACGCAGCCCGCCGCCCCGAGGGCGGCGAGCGACCAGCCGAGCCACGCGGAGCGCGGGCGTCCCTCGCCGCGCGCGAGCAACGCGCCCACCATCGCGAGCGGGACCGAAAACGCCACGCACCAGAACCAGAGCTGGCGGCCGGGATGGTGCGAGAGAGCGTCGAAGAATCCGGCGCGGGCGATCGCGACGATCTCCCCGCGCCCGAGCCACGCCCCCGCCGCCGCATGGAGCGCCGCGATCCCGAGAAGAAGCCGTCCGGCCAGACGCGTCACCGCAGCGCCCGCGGCCGGGACCGGTCGAAGGAGCGGGCGCCCCCTGCGACGAAGACCTGCCGCGCGCCCATAAACCCATTCTCTCCCACGGGTTGCTCCAACAGGACGCGCCGTTTGCAATTGCCGGGCAATTGTCCGCGAGGTCGCATTTCCGAGGAGAGACACCATGGCAACGATGTTCGCTGGAAAGCACCTGAAGCGATACAAGGATCTGGCCTGGCTTCTCGTCAAGTACGGCCGCTCGGATCTGGTGAGCGGCCTCGGCATCGATCAGGACCTCCCCGCCGAGGAACGGCCCGCCCCGTCGCCGATCGCCGACGACCTGGCGCAGGACCTCGAACGTCTGGGCCCCACGTACATCAAGCTCGGGCAGCTCCTCTCGACGCGCGCGGACTTTCTGCCGCCCGCCTACATCCAGGCGCTGACCCGTTTGCAGGATCGCGTCGAGCCCTTCTCCTTCGGCGAGGTGGAGCGCATCGTCTCGGAGGAACTCGGCGTCCGGATCTCCAAGGCGTTCTCCGAATTCGAAGCTGTGCCCGTCGCCGCCGCGTCTCTCGGGCAGGTGCACCGCGCGAAGCTGCGCGACGGCCGCGCGGTGGCCGTGAAGGTCCAGAGGCCCGGGATCCGGGAGCAGATCGCGGACGACATGTCGGCCTTTCTCGAGCTGGCCCGGTTCCTGGACAGGCACTCCGACACCCTGGGAAAGTTCGAGCTCGAAAAAACGGTCGAGGAATTTCAGAAGTCGCTCGCCGCGGAGCTCGACTACCGGCAGGAGGCGGCCAACCTCACCCGACTGGGCGAGGACCTGGCGGAGTTCCCGTCTCTCTTCGTTCCGCAGCCGATCGCGGATTACTCGACCGCCAGGCTGCTGACGATGGAATATGTCGACGGGTGCAAGATCACCGACCTTGCTCCGGTCGTCCGCATGGAGCTCGACGGTGGCAGGCTCGCCGACGAGCTCTTCCGCGCCTACCTGAAGCAGATCTTGATCGAAGGGTTCTTCCACGCAGATCCCCATCCCGGGAACGTCTTCATCACGACGGACCAGCGGATCGCCCTCCTCGACCTCGGAATGGTCGCGCGCATTGCTCCTGGAATGCAGGAGGCGCTCTTAAAGCTCCTTCTGGCGGTTTCCGAGGGCGATGCCGACCGTGCGGCACAGATCGGAGCGGAGATCGGAAGCCGCCGGGAGGACTTTGATTCCGCCGCTTTCAACCGCCGTGTCGCGGATCTCGTGGGCGCTTACCAGCACGCGTCGCTCGGGGAACTGCGGATCGGCCGGACTCTCCTGGAGATCGCGCGGGCCTCGGGCGAGACCGGGCTGCAGCTCCCGACCGAGCTCACCCTCCTCTCGAAGGCGCTCCTTCAGCTCGACGAGATCGGCCGCACTCTCGACCTCGAGTTCGAGCCCAACGGGGCGATTCGGCGGCACGCGTCGGAACTGCTGCGGAAGAGAATGTTGAAATCCGCGTCTCCGGGGCATCTCGCGACGGCGCTGCTCGAGGCCAAGGAGTTCGCCGAGAAGCTTCCCGGCCGGGTCAATCGCGTGCTCGATCTGATGGCGAACAATGATCTGAAGCTCCAGGTCGACGCGATAGACGAAGCGGAGCTCATCGGCGGTCTGCAGAAGATTGCCAACCGCATCGCTATGGGGCTCGTTCTCGCCTCCCTGATCGTCGGCGCGGCGCTCCTCATGCAGGTCCCGACGAGTTTTCGGATACTGGGTTATCCCGGTCTCGCGATCCTGTTCTTCCTGACCGCGGCCGCAGGGGGATGTGCGCTCATCGGTTCGATCCTCTGGAGCGACCGGACCCCGCGGCGCCGGCCCGCCCGGAACGGAAGGGTATAGTCGCCCGTCGATGAGATTCCTGCTTCGGCTGCTGATCAACGCCGCCGCGCTGTGGGTGGCGACGAAGATCGTTCCCGGAATCTCCGCCAACTCGGGTCCCATCACCTTCCTCGCCGTGGCCCTGGTCTTCGGGCTCTTGAACGCGCTGGTGCGGCCGGTCGTGACGATGCTGAGCTGTCCTCTTCTCATCCTGAGCCTCGGCCTCTTCACGTTCGTCATCAACGCCTTCATCCTCTGGCTCACGAGCGCCGCGGCGGCGCGATTTGGCATCGGTTTTCACGTGTCTGATTTCTGGGCCGCGTTCTGGGGGGCCCTCGTCGTCTCGATCGTGAGCGTCTTCCTCTCCATCTTTGTGAGGGACCGGGATCCCCGCCGGGCCTGAAGGAAGCGCGGGGATGGTCGGCCAGGCTCTCTCCCTGCTGGGTGCGGCAGTGGTCCTCGTCGCCTACGCGATGAATCAGATGGGACGGCTGGATCAGCGCGGGTATCCCTACCTGTGGCTCAACCTGATCGGGGGAGGGATCCTGACCTTTTTCGCGCTCCGCGCCCGCGACCCCGGGCTGATGCTCATGGAAGGCTCGTGGGTTGTCATCAGCCTTGCGGGAATTTTCTTCGCGGTCAGGCGGCGGAAGTAGGTCTCAGCTCTCGGCGGTCCGATCGGCGCGGCGATCCGGCTCCGCGCCTTCGAACAGGTGCGCGATGCTGTTCGCGTAGTACCGGAGGACCGGCAGCTCCGCGGCGACGGGGGTGAACAGCCCTCCCGCATCGACCACGAGGTGCCGAAGCGTGAGCATGCGGAGTCCCACGTCGATGGCATAGTCCTGGTCTCTTCGAGGGACGTACACGTGGGCGCCGCGGGCCTCGAGCTCCCGCATCTCCGACAGGACTTCGGCCTTGAGCTCGAGCTCGCTCCAGGTCCGGCGGGGATCGCAGACGAACGCCCTCGCCGCCAGCGAAACCGGCAAGGCCGGGATCACCCGGGCTATGCAGCCCATCAGGTGCCGGGCGAGCTCCGTCACGCGCGCGAACCGCTCGTCCCGGTCGAGGCGCCGGGGATCGAGGCCGCGCTCCGCCGCGTACGCCTTCAGCGAGACGGGGGCGCCGAAATTCACGCAGGCATACCCGAAGCGGTGCCAGCGGTTGCTCGCCATCAGCGCGAGGTTGTGGAGCACGAAACCGAGGGTCTTCCACGCCGTGGCGAGACCGCCGGGACGGGGAGCCTCCGGATCTCTCTCGGCGAGGAGCGTCCGGTCCTCGAGCGTCCGGTCATAGTTGATGCCCACGGGCACGAAGACGATGTCCCGCTCTCCTGCGGGGTCGAACGACCGGACCATGTAGTCGAGGATCCCGACCTTCGGCGGCCGGAGGCACCCGTCTTTCGAAAGCCCGCCCTCCGGAAAAACGGCCTGTGTCACGCCGGCCTCCGTCGCCATCGTCACCCAGCGCTCGAGGACCTTTCGGTACAGGGCGTCCCGCGAGTTGCGGCGCACGAAGTACGCGCCCATAGCGCGGACCAGCTGTTGGAGAGGCCAGATACGCGCCCACTCCCCGACCGCATAAGAGAGCGCGGCCTTCTCCGCGGCGAGGTAGCCGACGAGGACACATAGTCCATGTTGCTGCGGTGGTTGATCAGAAAGACGACCGTCGACTTCGGCGGAATCTTTGCCAGGCCCTCCTCGTCGGAGTAGCCGAGCCGGACCCGATAGAGCAGTCGCGCCACGTTTCGGGCGAGCGAGTATCCGATCCGGAAGTAGGCATACGCGTTGAAGCTCGGGACGATCTCCCGCGCGTAGACCGCGACTCTCTCCATCACGACGCTGCGAGGCATGTCGCTCTCGCGCGCGAACGCGTCGGCGGCCTCCTGAACTTCGGGATCGTAGAGAAGGCGGTCGATCAGAACGGCGCGCTTCGTCAGCTTGAACGCGGGGATCTCGATCTTCAACCGCGTGTTGATCTCCTCGAGGACCTGATTGACCCTCCGGCGGAGAACCCAGCGCATGCTCGGGAGAAGGAGCCGGTCGAGCGCCGCCCACAACGCCAGAATGACGACGATGACCCCGAGCCAGAGAGGGAGGGTGAGGGTGCGGCTCATGGCGGCGGGGCCGAAAGAGAAAAGGCGGGGGGCCCACGCGCCCCCCGCCGGAATCAGATCAGAAGGCGTAGCCGGTACGGAGGTAGACGTATCGGCCGTTGAAACCGTTCGGCGCGTTTCGGGGATACGTAAAAATCCCGTCATTGAAGTTCGCCGGGATATTGCGATCCGGGAAGCTGTCGAAGAGGTTCTGGGCCCCCACGGCGAGGTTCACGCGCCCGATATGGTAGGACGCTTCCAGGTCGACGACCCACTGGGCGCCGAAGGTCTGATCGCTGGTCAGCGCCCCGCTGTCGATGCCGCAGTAAGTGCCGTAGCGGCTCGCGCGCACGTTGGCGCCGAAGTCCCCGCTGCGCCAGTCGGTCGTCAGCCGCAGATTGTCCTTGGGCTGCCCGCAGGTCAGGATGCGCTGTTCCCGCCGGTCGAAGAGGACTTCCTGGAACCCGGCCAGTTGCGGCGGCGTCGCGCTGATCCTCGTGATCTTGTTCTGCGAGTGCGCATAGGCCGCCTGGAACCGGAGCACGCCGGCGCTGTGCAGGTCCGCCTTCGCATTGGCGGTGAGCTCCAGTCCCTCGGTCGAGGTGTCGGCGGCATTCGTGAAGAATCGCGCGCCCGTCGCATTGAACGGGGCGAGGATGGGGGTCAGGCTCGGACCGGTGAAGTTGCCCGAGAGAATGACCCGGTTTTTGATCTTGATGTGGAAATAGTCGGCGGTGAAGTCGAAGGCGCTCGTCGGCGAAAGAACGAACCCGGCGCTGTAGTTCACGGAGTCTTCGGGGCGCAGATCCGTGGCGCCGAGCGAGCGGGCGAGCGGACTGTTCACCCGGAAATGCCCCACGTCGAATGGAACGAACACGCCGTCCCTGAGGAGGAAATTCGTGCTGATCGCCGAGAAATCAGACTGTCCGAGCGAGGGGGCGCGGAATCCGGTCGAAGCGGCGCCGCGAAAGACCAGCTGCTTGGTGGCTTCGATCCGGGCGGTCAGTTTGGCGTCCTTCGTGTTGCCGAAGTCCGTGTAGTGCTCGAAACGGCCGGCGAGGCCGAGCCTCACGAAAGAGAGGACATTCGCCTCGAGATCGACGTAGGCCGCGTAGTTGCTGCGGGAATCGTCGACCTCGTTGGACGGGCGGAATCCGGGGAAGACCTGTGAGCCGGCAGGCGCCGTACCCCCGAACTGATCCTTGGAGGGACCGGCGATGTAGGAATTCAACTCGCCGGCGTGCTCCTGGTAGTTCTCCCGCCGGAACTCGGCGCCCACCGCGACGTTCAAGGGTCCTGCGAGACCGACCTCGAGCTCCCGCGTCACGTCCAGGTTGGTGACGAACTGGTTGAACTCGAGAGCCCCCGCGTAGAAGTTTGTCTGGTTCGGGGGGATGTTCGGTCCGAGCGATGTGTTCAGGCTGTGCGTGACGTTGAAGTCGAATCGGTCGTGGCCATACTGGGCGGAGATGTCCCAGAACCACTTCTCGGCCGCCACTCCGCGCATTCCGACCGTGCCGGAGTAGTCGACGATCTTGGGCTCGATCAAAGGCAGGAAGCCGAGAGGATAGATGCTCGGCCAGTTCTGCGACTGGAGCGCCCGCCGGTAGTTACCGCCATGCACCCCGTCCCGCCGGCTCGCTCCGCCGAAGATGTAGAAGTTCGTCGTTCCGTCGTCATTGACAGGAATCGAGCCGTTGACAAAGCCCAGGATGTCCCGTTCTTCCGCGTCTCCGTAGTGGTAGCTCGGTTGCTTGACCGGGTTGTTGCCTTTGTCGCCCTTCACGATCTGGTCGCGCGGATCGTTGCCCGCGCGGTTCGTGGGGTTGCGCTTCCGGTACTCGCCCGTGAAGTTCAGTCCTCCCCGGCCGAGCTTCACGCCGACGTTGGCGGTGCCGTCATAGACCTCGCCGTCCGAGTGCGTGGTCGTGCCGCCGGTGAATCCGAGCTCGAGAGGAGTGATGCCCGACTTCAGAACGATGTTGATGACACCCGCGATCGCGTCGGAGCCATACTGCGCCGCCGCCCCATCCCGAAGCACTTCCACTTTCTCGATGGCGCTCGAGGGGATCGCGTTCAAGTCGACGCCCGTGGATCCCCGCCCGACGCTGGTGTTCACGTTGACCAGCGCGCTCGTGTGGCGGCGCTTGCCGTTGATTAAGACCAGCATCTGGTCAGGCCCGAGACTTCGCAGCGTCGCCGGCCGTACGGAATCTGTTCCGTCGGCGATCGTCGGCCGTGGAAAGTTGAAAGACGGAGCGATCGACTCGATGATCTGCGCGGTTTCCGCGCTGCCCGACGCCGTTTCGATCTGCTGCGTCGAAATCACGTCGACCGGCACCGCCTTTTCCGCCGCGGCCCCCTGCGCGCGGGATCCGACAGTGATCTCCTGCGAAAACGAGAGCGCGACCGCAAAGTCCTGCTTCATGGCTCCCGCCGAGATCGGAACCTTCACGACCTTCGACTGGAGAGTCGGTCCCAGAACCCGCAGTTCGACGTTCTGGCCGGGCGCCGCGGCGCCTGCCGGGATCGTCAGCGTGTACCGGCCCGCGCGGTCCGTCGTGGCCGTCACCTTCAGCTCCGGGATCGTGACGGTGGCGTTCGCGACGCCGGACCCATCTTCCTGATTCGTGACGCGACCGGAGATCACCATGTCGCCTTCCGCCGCGAGAGCGGCCGGCGACACCGTCAGAAGCCCGCACGCGAAGACCAAGGCGAGGCCGAGGCAAGCGGGGAACCTTCTCATCGCCCACCCTCCTTGTTTAAATGAACCGCGAACCGGTCCGCCGGTAACGGCTCCACGTCCCGCACGAAAGCCAGGAGCACGGGAGTCGAAGGACGGATTTTGGGGAGATCTTACAGCGGGAGGAAAGGAAGGCCAGTGAAGATCGACCGCGATCACGTTTCCCTGAAAACGAACGGCCTCGGGGATTCGTGGCGGGCAGGAAGAAGGGGGGGACCCCCCTCGTTCAAACGGGCTTGTCGGGGGCGGTCTCGAAATCGATTGAGAGGGAGACTTCGTCGCCGAGGATCACACCGCCGTTGTCGAGCGCCGCGTTCCAGATCATCCCGAAGTCCCTGCGATTAAATTTCACGGACGTCTCGAACCCCGCTTTTTCGTTTTCCCAGGGGTCGCGGACAAATCCCTGACCGTTACTCGACTCTTCCCCGCGCCGCGATCTGCCAGACGGCTTCGACGGTGCCGTCCCGTACGGCGTACACACGGTCGTGGAGGTTCGACACGACGCAGGCGTGATTGGGAACGATCGAGACGCGCTCGCCGACGGTGAACCGCTCTCCGGGCGCGGTGTCGATGACGCCGTGCTCCTCCGAGAGGCGTGCGATCCGGCTCGCCCGGCCGAGAAGGAACCCGTGACCTCCGCCCTTTGGCCTCAGCGTGTCGGACGAGAGCGTTTTCGAACCCGCATCGACGACGGCCCGCCGCGCGTCCGGGACGCTGACCACCGTCGCCTCGATCGTCATCGCGCAATCCTGGAGACGGCACGTCCCGAGGGAAACCTGGGACGCATCGTGGAAGGCGTAATTGCCCGGGCGGCACTCCGTGACCCCGGCAACGCCCATGGCGGTGCGGGCGGAAGGGGTGGAGCCGACGGAAACCTCCGAAAGCGGGACTCCCGCCTGCCGGAGCCCGGCGGCCGCCGCCGCGAGAGTGTCGCCCTCGGCCCGGGCCACCGCGGCCACTTTTTCCGGGGAGTCCTCGAGGTACGCGTGTCCGGCGTGCGTGAAGATTCCCCGGAAGGCAAGACCGGGCAGGCCGGCTATCGCCGCGCCGACGGCGGACGCCGCCTCAGGCGACACGCCGACCCGGTGCAGCCCGCAGTCCACTTTCAAGAGGACGTCGAGCCGCCGCCTGGCGGCGGCGAAAGGGGCCCCGAGCGCGCGCGCGCCCTCGACGCTGTCGACCCCGACGGCCAGGCGGGCCCGATCGGCAAGGGCCAGCAGGCGCTCCGGTTTTCCCTTCCCGACGACCGGAAAGGCGATGAAAATGTCGTCGAACCCGGCCTGCACGAAGACTTCCGCTTCCGACGTCTTGGCCAGAGCGAGGCCCGCTGCTCCCGCCGCGAGCTGCAGGCGTCCGATCTCGAGACATTTGTGGGTCTTCGCATGCGGACGAAGCCTGACCCCGGCCCCGCGCGCGGCTTGCGCCATCCTCTCGATGTTGCGCGCGAGGATCGAGACATCAATGAGAACCGCAGGAGTCGGAAGGTCCTCGGTCCGCGTCACAGGGCGACACCCGCGACTGCGAAAAGAGGAGCGCTCATGGTCAGAGCATAAGACCCGGGAGTCGCCGCGCCGACCCTCGGATAATTCTGCCTCGCAACCCCGCCAGAACGCTTCCCCTCACACGAGCCGTCTCCCCGACCGCGGGGAGACAGAGAAGGCTTTTTCGACTCCGATGGTTCATCGGCGGGAGGCGGAGCGCAGCGGAGCCGCGTTCCCTTGACACTTCGCCTTCGCCGCGCCACTGTTTCGCAACCCATGACCCGCGACACGGCGACCGCATGCTTCATCGTTCCTCCACACATGCTCCGCTCGATCGCGGAGAACGGCACGCCGGAGGAGCGCCGGAGCGCGCTCTCCACCCTTCTCGTGTCGGAAAGGTTTCGGACCCGGCGGCAGATCGTGGCCGGCCTTCCGCTCGTCACCCCGGCGGGGGAGAAGCGGCGGACCGTTTTCGACGCCGGCCACGGAACGAAGCTTCCGGGGCGGCTCGTCCGCGGCGAAGGGCAGGCGGAGAGCGGCGACGCCGCGGTGGACGAGGCGTACGGGGGAGCAGGGGAGACCTACGATCTCTACCTCGAGGTCTACGGCCGCAACTCGATCGACGATCGAGGCATGCGGCTCGATTCCTCGGTGCACTACGGCGCCGGGTACGACAACGCGTTCTGGAACGGCACGCAGATGGTTTACGGCGACGGAGACGGGAAGCTCTTCGGACGCTTCACGGCGGCCGACGACGTGATCGGCCACGAGCTCACGCACGGCATGACGGCCCACGAAGCCAATCTCGACTACCAGGACCAGCCCGGGGCCTTGAACGAGTCGATCTCGGACGTCTTCGGGTCGCTCGTCAAGCAGCGGCGGCTCATGCAGACGGCGATCGCCGCCGACTGGCTCATCGGCGCCGGGCTGTTCACGAAACGGGTGAAGGGCAGGGCTCTCCGATCGATGGAAGCGCCGGGGACGGCCTACGACGACCCGGTGCTCGGCAAGGACCCGCAGCCGGGCCACATGAGCGACTACGTGCAGACCTCCGACGACGACGGCGGTGTCCATATCAACTCGGGGATCCCGAACCGCGCCTTCTTCCTCGCGGCGACCGCGATCGGGGGATTCTCGTGGGAGAAGGCGGGAAAGATCTGGTACGTCGCGCTGAGGGACCGGTTTCGCAGGGCGACGGATTTCGCGCAGGCGGCACAGCTCACGACCGCCGTGGCCGTGGAGCTTTTCGGTCCGGCGTCGCGCGAGTCCGGGGCCGTGCGCGACGCGTGGGGCGCCGTCGGAGTGCCGGCGTCCTGAAGGAAACGGCGTCCCGGGTTCGTGTTCGTGTAGGCTGACCGGCGTCATGCGTTCGTCCCGGCGCCCCCGCTGGCTCTCGTCGACGGCGCTGATCTTCTATGGCCTGATTCTGGGCGTCGTCCTCGGCGCCCTGCTCCCCGCCGAGACCCACCCGGCGGCGTACGAGGC
>JBBSGZ010000048.1:0-24360 GCA_038253555.1 Thermoanaerobaculia bacterium | reverse complement strand
CCGGTGACCTCGTCCGAAAGGTCCAGAACGGCGGCGAAATCTGGTTCCACGGACACGCTTTCAAAATCGGCAACGCCTTCTTCAGGCAACCCGTCGCTCTTCGTCCCTCTCCCTTAGATGGCCTCTTCGACGTCTTCTTCTGTCACCAGAAAATCGCCCAAATCAATCTCAACACTCAACGATAACCTCCCTAAAAACCGTCCACCATGTCTCCAAACAACCGTCCACCATGTCTCCGGTCCATACACTCCCCGAGCGCGGGGCGAGGGAGCAGAGCTGCGCTCCAGCCAGGATGGTGGCTAAGCTCGCAGCGGGAGGAGTCTCCTGACCGACGGGAAGGAGGAGCCTCCCGCTGCGGGAGCCGCAGCGAACGAAGGGAGCAGGCGAGCGGTCGAGCCGACAGGCGAGCCGCTCGCCGATGCCTTCGCCGCGCACGGCGAAGGCAGCTCCCGCAGTGAGCGAAGGCGACGTTACTGCAGCGGCAGCCGCCCCGAAAACCCTTCGTCGTACGTGTGGAAGTACTCGAGCGACGGCTCAGGGTATTTCCAGCAGTAATAACCGGCGCCGGAATCGAAATCCACCAGCCACAGTCCCTTGATCACGGCCCCGAGGGAGACGATTTCGCGCGCCCACTCGCGCACGATGCCCTGCCGCTCTTCTTCGGACTCTCCGCCGGACTCTCCGAGGCGCGCATAGCGGAAAACGGCGTCCGAGGTGATCTCCTTCACCTTGGGAAGGACCGTGCGCGCCTCGTCGAAGCTGAAAATGCGCGTCTCGGCCGGCTCGGCGGACACGAGCTCCGCTCCCTCCGACGGAAGAGCCTGGTCTCGAACGATCGCGATCAGTTTAGTGACCGCCTCGACGTCTTCGCCGACCGAGGAGGAGACGTACGCCTCGAGCGCCGCGAGGGCTTGTTCCGAGCGCCCCGCCTTCAGGAGCAGGAGACCGCGCTCGCGCAGGTAAGAGGCCTCGCCGGGGTCCAGCGCCTCCGCGCACTCGAGAGCCGCGAGAGCCTCTTCCACCATCTCGCGGCGCTCGTAGGAACGGCGGAGGTTGAAGAGAACGCGCGTCAGGATCGCGCGGGTCGAGTCGGGCGCGAAGACTTCGGCGGGAAGTTCCACTGGCGTCCCGAAAATCGAGCTGACGCGGCGGGCCAGGTCCTCGGTGTCGCACAGTTTTCCCCCTTCGAACGGATCCAGGAACCGTCCGGAGGGGAGATCCGGACCGCCGACCACGAAATGTCCGGGCAGGCCCACGCCGGTCAGACGCAATCCCGCGCGGCGGCCGACTTCGATCACGAGGATCGAGAGAGTGATCGGCATCCCGCGCTTTCTGGCGATCACACGGGCGACAGAAGAATTCTCGGGATCGTCGAACGAGTCGGCGTCGCCCTCGAGTTTCTCTTCGGTAAAAAGTACGCGGCGCAGGGCCCGCTCCGGGGTTTCGCCCGCCCGCCGGGCGGACGCGACCCGTGCGCCGAGACGCTCCATCTCCTCCTCGGCCGGAGCGACGTGCTCGGTCGGGTCGATCAGCTGAGAAATCAACAGCGCCCCCTCGAAGAGATCGAGCACGGGGCTGCTCGCGGCCTCACGGAACTTCTCGACGATGAATTTGCGACCGATCTCGTCTGACAACTCGAAGTCCCCCTCAACAGCGCTGCGAAAGGCCTGCCGCCTCGCCTGCCCATCCGAGACCCTATCGCAGGCGTCGGGGGCGTCAGGCGCTTGGGGCGCTGGACGCTGGACGCTGGACGCTGGACGCTGGACGCTGGACGAAACGTCCCTGCCACTCCCGTTCTTCCCATCTTCGCCCGGCCGACCCCTCTCACCCTGCACCGCCTCGTCCCGCGGATCGCCCTCCTATAATCCCCGCCGATGTCTTCCGACGAGATCCTCCGCCGTTTCCCGGAAGCGGAGCTCGCGACGCTGGTCGAGACCCGCCGGGACCTGCACCGCCACCCGGAGCTGGGATTTGAGGAAACTCGGACCGCCGACGTCGTCTTTCAGCGCCTCGCCGCGGCGGGACTGTCCCCCCGGCGGGGCGTCGGGCGCACGGGAGTCGTGGCGGACTGGCCGGCCGGGGGCGACCGCATCCTCCTCCGCGCCGACATGGACGCGCTCCCGCTTCAGGAGGAGAGCGGCGCGCCGTACGCCTCGGAAGAGGTGGGGCGGATGCACGCCTGCGGGCACGATGGCCACGTGTCGATCGCGCTCGCGGTGGCGGACCGGCTCGCCCGCGATCGGGCGATCGGTCCCTTCCGGATGCTGTTTCAGCCGGCGGAAGAGGGCGCAGGCGGCGCGCAGGCCTGCGCGAACGACGGGATCCTGGAGGGAGTCGGTTCCGCCCTCGGCCTCCACCTCTGGAACCAGCTGCCCGTCGGCACCATCGGGGTCAATCGCGGGGCGCTCATGGCGGCCGTCGACGAGTTCTCGATCGAGGTCGAGGGGCCGGGCGGCCACGGCGCCGCGCCGCATGAGACCGCCGACCCGATCGTCGGCGCGGCGCGCATCATCGACGCGCTCCAGGGAATCGTCTCGCGCGAGATTTCGCCGCTCGACTCGGTCGTCGTGACTGTGGCGAGCATCCACGGCGGCTCCGCGTTCAACATCATCCCGGCGGTCGTTCGAATGACGGGAACCGCCCGTTCTTTCACGGAATCATCGGGCCGCGCGCTTCCTGAAAAAATGGAGCGCGTGGTGCGAGGCACCGCCGAGGCGGCGGGAGTCCGCGCCCGCCTCCACTACAAGCGCGTCAACCGTGCGACGGTGAACGACCCTGAAATGGCAAACCTGGTCATCGAGACGGCGAAGCGGCTTCTCGGCTCCGGGAGCGTCGACGCGGACACGCGCACCCTCGGCGGCGAGGACATGTCCGTATTTCTCGATCGGGTCCCCGGCTGCTTTTTCTTCGTCGGGTCGGCGCCGGAGGGGGGCCATCGGCCACATCACTCTCCCAGGTTCGATTTCGACGAGCGGGCGCTCGCGATCGGCACGGTGCTCTTCGAAGCCGTCGCGAGGGAGGCGGCGAAAAGAACGTAGTCTTCAGTCATCCGTGTCGATTCGCACGAGACGGGGCATCGGCGACACTTCATGACGGACTCTGACCACTCTTTTCATGCTCACACTGCTTCTCCTCCTCGCCTACCTCGCCGGCGTACTCGCCATCGGCTTCGCCTCACGCCATCGGGCGGGGAAGGACCACGCGTCGTACTTCGTCGCCGATCGAAGCCTCTCCACCTTCTGGGGCTTCATCGGCCTCTCCTCCCTCACGACCGGAGGATCCACCACGATCGCGCTCGCGGCGTTTGTCTACGTGCACGGACTCACCGGGCTCTGGCTGGACCTCGCCGGCGCGCTCGGCCTTCTCGCTCTCGGATTCTTCCTCGCCGGTCGCGTGCGCCGGGAGGGCGCCATGACCCTGCCCGAAATCGTCGGCCGCTACTACGGCCGGCGGGCGCGCTGGGCCGCCGGGCTTCTGGTGCTCGTTTCGGAGATCGTCTGGTTCGCGCTGCTGATCGAGGGCACATCCGTCGTCCTCACGGCCTCGTTCGGGCTCCGACCTCTTTTCGCGATCATCGGATCGACCGCGGTGTTCGTCCTCTACACTTCCATCGGCGGCCAGTTCGCGGTGGTCCGCACGGACCTTCTCCAGTACGGGCTGATGGTGGCGGGGATCCCGGGAATCGCGTTCGCGTGCGCGCTCCTTCGGGTGCGGCACTTCGATCACCTGCCCGCCGGCTTCCGGAGCTTCCCCCTCTCTTCGACGATGCGCCCCTGGGACGTTGCGGCGCTCCTCGTTCTGATCGGTCTGCCGCATCTCGTTGGAAGCGACGTGTACGCCAAGCTGCTGTCGTGCCGGGATGAGGCGACGGCCCGGCGATCCGCGCTTCTCGCCGCGGGATCCAAGCTCCTGTTCGGCGCCGCGGTCGCGTTTCTCGCCCTGGCGGCGCGCGAAGCGCTCCCGCCGGGCGAGCCTGCTTTGACGCTGCCGCGCGCGGTCCTCGGGTTTGTCCCCGGCCCGCTCGCCTCGGTGGTGGTCGTCGCTCTCATCGCGACCCTCCAGAGTTCCGCCGACGCCGTTCTGCTGTCCGCCGCCGCGGTGACCTCGCGAGACATTCTGCCCGCCCTGCTCGGCCGCCCCCTCCCTCTCGCGGCCGCTCGCTTCCTCTCGCCTCTGTTCGGAGCGGTGGGACTCGGCGTGGCGCTCGCGATGGACCGCAACGTGATCGAGACGTTGAAGCTCGGCTACTCGATCTTCGCCGCCGGGCTGATCCTCCCGGTGCTCGCCGCGTTTCTCCCCGTGCGCTGGGGGGCTCCGGCCTGGGGCGCGATCGCGGCGATGTTCGCCGGCGGCGCCGTCGCTGCGGCCGGGCGCCTCGTTCCCGGCCTCGCCGGGTCCGCCGACCCGGTCCTTCTCGGCACCGGCGTAAACTTCGCCGTCCTCGCGCTTTCGTTCGCGATCGACCGCGCGCCCCGTCCGCGGAACGCCTCGTGACGCTGCGCGACCAGAGATCCCACCCCGACCTGCTGAAGCCGGCGGGACCGAACCTGGGCGTCGCCCCCCCGCGCGGCGCGGAACCGCCGCGCCGGGGGATGTTCTCCTCTCTGCGCCATCCTCCGTTTCGCAGCTACCTGATCGGGCTCTTTCTCTCGAACATCGGCAGCTGGATGCAGACCGTCGCCCAGGGCTGGCTCGTGTTTCGCCTCTCCGACTCGGCGCTCGTGCTCGGAATGGTCACCTTCGCGGGTTCCATTCCCACGCTCCTCCTCGCTCCTCTCGCGGGCGTCGCGGCCGACCGGTTCGACCGGCGCAAGCTTCTCGTCGTCACGCAGACGATTCAGCTGGCGACGGCATTTTTCCTCGCGTTCGCCACGGCGCGCGGCTTCGTGTCCGTGCACCTCGTCGCGGCTCTCGCGTTCATCAACGGGATCGCGAACGCGTACACGACGCCTTCGCATCAGTCGCTTTTCATCGACCTGGTCGGCCGGGACGACCTCATGAACGCCATCTCGCTCAACTCCATGCAGTTCAACCTGTCGCGCGTCATCGGGCCAGTAATCGCCGGCTTCACGATCGCCGGCCTCGGCGAGACCGGGTGTTTCCTTCTGAACGGCGTGTCCTTCCTTCCGTTCCTGATCGCCATCCTCCGCCTCCCGGGTTTGACCGCCCGCCGGCGGAAGCCGCGCGGGTCCTGGGTAGAGCTGCGCATCGGCCTGCGATTCGCGAAGCGCGACGCCGTGCTTCCCCCGCTGCTCATCCTCTGCGCCTCCCTCGCGGTGTTCGGGACCCCGGCCGTCACTCTCGCGCCTCTCTACGCGCGGCGGCTGTTGAACGTCGGTCCGAAGGGACTCGGCGGAATGCTGTGCGCCGTCGGCGTCGGCGCCGTCGCGACGGCGCTCGCGATGGCGCGCAAGGGCGACTTCGCGGACAAGGGGCGGGCCCTTCTCGTCGCCGCCAGCGCGTTCGCCGTCTCCGTGGCGGCGCTCGCCGTCGCTCCGTCCTACGCAGTAGCGCTTGCTGCCCTGGCGCTGCTCGGAGGCGCGATGATGTCTTCCTCCTCGATCATCAACACCCTCATGCAGACCCGCGCGCCCGACACGCTGCGGGGCCGCATCATTTCCCTCTACGCGCTGGCCTGGTCCGGGTTCGTCCCGATCGGCAACCTGCAGGCAGGGGCGCTGGCGGAGCACCTCGGACCCGCAGCGTCGCTGCTCGTCGGCGCCGCCGGAATCGCGGCCACGCTCGCTTTGATTCGCGTCTTCAAGCCGGTCCCCCCCGACCTTGCGTGAAGGTGGAGCGGACGAAGAGCACGGATACCTCCGTCCCTTCACCCCGACTCTGCCCGGAAAGATCCCTGAATCACGAAAGTGGCGACGCGCAACGCCTGCCTGCGGATCCCCTCACCCCAACCCTCTCCCCGAGCGCGGGGCGAGGGGGCAGAGCTGCGCTACAACCACGAGGATGGCTAAGCTCGCCCCGAGAGGAGTCTCCCGACCAGAGGGAGGGAGGAGCCTCTCGGGGCGGGAGCCGAAGCGAACGAAGGGAGCAGGCGAGCGGTCGAGCCAACAGGCGAGCCGCTCGCCGGTGCCTTCGCCGCGCACGGCGAAGGCAGCTCCCGCAGTGAGCGAAGGCGACGTTACCGTCTGCGGTATCGTTTTGCCATGAAACGCCCCGGGGCTGTGTTGGCCATGTTTGTCCTGGCCTGCGCGGGACTCGCTCTCGACCGCGCGGACGAGCCCTTTCCCCCGAAGGGGCGCTACAACAACTCGACGCATCGCTTCTTCCCCGATCTGGAAACCCGACTGAATGCAGTCCGGTACGGCCGCTGGCGCGCTTTCGAGATCGCTTGGATGTCCGGGATCGACCGCCGCCTCGATTCGCAGTTCTCCTCCTACCTGCTCGGACTCCTGGCCAGCCCGCCGCGTTTTTCCCCGGAGGCGGACCGTGTGGCGCCGCGTTTCGCGCGTGAAGCCTCCCCGATCTTCCGGGCTCTCCGCTGGGGACAGGTCCTCGAACAGCAGTTGATCGACATCCTCGCGTCGTCCGACGCGAGTGCCGGGCTCACGTCGCAGCGATTGACGCGTTCCCTGGATCTGTACCGGCGGGAACGGTGGGCGCTCGTCGAGCCACCGTCGCCGGCCTCCGCGGAAAGCGTCCTTGCCGCAGCGCCCGTCTCCGCGCGGATTCTCTCGGCCGGCACGCGGCTCTTCGCCTCCGCGGCGGAAGACCTCGCGGCGTCCGATTTTGGACAACAGCGATGGAGAGTGCGTACGACCGTCGCGGAATTCGACCGCTCGTACGCGGCGGAACGGCCGCCTCAGGACTCCACGTACCGCTCGACCGCCCCGACCATCCTCCAGCGGTACCCCGGATACGCGGAACACCTCGACCGCCTCGCGCGCTTCCGGCTCGAGGTCTACGGCGCTCTGCTTCCGGGAGGAGAAACATTGACCGCGCAGAACGAGCGGGATGTCCGGACCGCCGCCGTGGCGCGCCGCTACGGGCTTTCGCCGAAGGGTCTCCATGGCCAGTAGCCGGCGCCTGGCCTGCACCGTCTTCCTCTTTCTGGCCGCGTCTCTGGCCGGAGCGCAGTTACTTTCGAACCTGGAACGGGAGAGACCCCTTTCCGTCGAGGACGCGCGGCCCGTTCCCTACCGCGCCCTGTCGGGCTCCGCGGACTGGACATACACCCTTCGGACCGGCAGCCTGAATGACTACGGACCCGGCTTTTCGGTGCTCTACGGCGCGATGCGCGGGCTCGAGATGGGCGCGGCCATGCGGTGGGTGACCCGGCCGGAGCGCAACGCGAACCGCGGGATCGCCTCCGGCGACCTGATGATCCATGCGCTTTACCAGCTGTCGGAGGAAACGTCCTCGATGCCCGCGCTGTCGGGCCGGATCGGCGTGCAGTTTCCGACGGGGCTCCATTCCAAGGGGACCGACGTCGAGCTCGCGGCGCTCGCGACCCGCTCCTTCGACACCTTCCGGGCGCACGCGAATTTCCGCTACACGCGGCTCGGTGCGACGGGTCCGAGTGAGCGGACGGAGCGGATCGAGGGCGTGGGCGGGATCGATTTCATCCCCGGCCGGCGGGGCCTGACCGACACCCTCGTCATCGCCGATGCCGCGGTCCGCTCCAATCCCGTGGTGGGGGAAACCGCGATCATTCAGGTCGAGCTCGGGGCCCGGCGGCGCGTGGGAAGCCAGACGTTTCTCTTCGGAGGGGCGGCGTCCGAGCTGACGGGACGCCATGATCGAGCCCGGTTGCGCCTGAGGCTCGGGCTGACGCACTTCTATTAGCGTCAGCTCCCGGTTTCCATTTCAGTTTCGTTTTCAATCAAAGCGGTCATGGTGCCGATCTCCGATCCCCCATTCCAACCCCGTTCAGTGCCCGTACAGGGGGGGCTCGTCCAGGCACTCGAACGGAAAGTCTTTCTGGCCGCGGAGCGACGCGATTTCCCAGAACGTTTTTTCCCCCTCCCACTCGCGAAGGGGCTGGTAGAGGACGGCGCGCGCCTGACAGTTGTTCGGCCGCTCGAAGTACACGATGCAGACGCCGGCGGCGCGCGTCCCGGCGCGCACCTGCGTCGAGTCCGGGTAACGTTTCTTGATGACCTCGAGCGGGTCGAACGACCAGGCGGCGGGCGGTTCCTTTCGCTGGCGATCTCTGAGCTTCTCGACTTCGAGCGCAAACCCGGGCTGGTGGACGAGACCCCAGTAGGAGAGCTCGACTGAGGAACGGTCGGTGGTCCAGGGATCTTCGAGGACGTCCGAAGCGATTCGGAAGCGATTCTCCCCGAAGACGAAAAAAGTCTTCAGGGTGAAACTGCGATAGCGGGCGGAGAGCTCGCGGCTCAGGAACGTGTCCACCGCGAGCCGGCGCTCGATCCCGTTCGGGTCGACGGACACATTGACCGAGGACCGGGGGAGCGACACGGAAAACGTCTGCTCGAGCTTTCCCCTGGAGAGCCGCAGGGCGAGCGTCTCGTTGAAGCCGGAGTCGCCCGGGTGGAGCATCTGAAAGACGACCTGTGGCCGGTCGTCGAATCGAAATCGAATGCTGCGGAAGGACAGGAGCTGATCGCAGGTCGAGAGATCATCGCTCTGGCCGCATCGCAGCGGGACGTGAGCGATGAAGAGGGGCCTCCACTCGTCGCCGAAGCGTTTCAGCACCACGAGGAGCGGGCTCTCGAACGGGAGTCGGGATTTGGAGACGAAGCCCACCGTCGGCGCGTCCTCCGGCAGTTTCAGAACCGTGCCGATTCCGTCCACCAGCACCTCGCTGACGCCGTCGCGGTCGAGGTCGACCTCTTCGACGTGAATCACGCGCGAGAATGCGATGTCCCGGCTCGAAAAACGGATGCGCTCGCGGGCCATGGCCCCTCGGCGCGGCTCCTCGACCCGGGGCGGGGCCTGAGGCGTCGGAATCCGGGTCGGCGTCCGGGCGGGTGCGGCCGCGGTCCGGGCGGGGGGCCCCGGCGGACTCGCCGCGTCAAGAGCGCTGCCCGACGGGACGAAGGCGAAAAATGTCGCGGCCAGCAGGCCGAACGCGTCGCGCATGGATCGTGTGCCTCGGATGAAGTTGGAGGAAGCCCGAATATTGTGGGTCCTCGGGGACGGATCTTCAATCGGAAATCGGGGGGAACGGCCGGGCGCCCGGCCCTCCGTTGATTAAGATGGCCGCCTTGCGCGTCTTCGACTGCCACATTCACGTTCAGCCCTGGCGGCAGATGAACCCCCGGGCGCGCGCCCTGATGACGCGCGGGCGCAATGACGTCGAGGCCGTCCAGCGCGCCCAGGACGATCCGGAAGAGCTTCTGCGAATCCTGGACGACCAGGGCATCGAACGGGCCGCCCTCGTCAACTACACGGCGTCCGAGGTGATCGGATTCGACGCTTCCGTCAACGAGTGGGTCTCCGCATTCGTCAAGGGACACGCCGACCGGCTCGTCGCGGTCGGGTCCGTGCATCCCCGCGAGACTCCGAACGCGGGAGAGCGCGCCGAAAGGCTCTTCGACCTCGGCATCCGGATGCTGAAGATCCATCCGCCCCACCAGCTGTTCGCCGCCAACGCCTATCGGGACGGCGACGAGGCGCTCGGGCAGATCTACAAGGCGGCGGAGCGGGCCGGGAAGCCCGTCATGATCCACACCGGCACGTCGGTCTTTCCGGGAGCGCGCAACCGGTTCGCGGATCCCATGGCCGCCGACGACGTGGCGCTCGACTTTCCGGACTTGACACTGATCCTCGCGCATGCGGGAAGGCCCCTCTTCATGCCGACGGCGCTTTTCCTGGCGCGCCGGCACACGAACGTGCATTTCGACGTTTCGGGCATCCCGCCCCGGAAACTTCTCGAATACCTTCCCCGGTTAGAGGAGCTCGCCGACAAGTGTCTGTGGGGGACGGACTACCCGAGTCCGGGGGTTCTCTCGATGCGGCGCAACGTGGACGACTTCCTCGCGCTGCCGCTGGCCGAGGAGACGAAGCGGAAGATTCTGTGGGAAAACGGAGCGAAGTTGATCGCGTGAGGACGGGCGTATGACGAAGGCTTCGGTTCTCGTGATCGGCGGCGGGACGATGGGCCGGGGCATCGCCGGCGTGTGCGCGCTCGCGGGCTACGACACGCTCGTCTTCGAGGCCGATCCCGCCGCGCGAGAGCGCCTCCTTCCCGGGATCCGCGCCTCGTGGCAGCGAGCCGTCGCGTCGGGCAAGGTCGACGGAGCGAAGGTGCTCGAGGCGACGGGGCGGCTGCGGACCATCGGAACCGTCGAGGAGGGCGGCGCCGCGACCTATGCCGTCGAAGCGGTTTTCGAGTCTCTCGCGTTGAAGGAGAAGATCTTCGAAGAGCTCGATCGGCTCTGCCGGGAGGCCCGGCTCCTCGCCAGCAACACGTCCTCTCTTTCGGTGGAGTCGATCGCGCGCGCCACGTCGAGGCCGGACCGCGTCATCGGGCTTCACTTCTTCAACCCCGTGGCGGTGATGCCGCTGATCGAGGTCGTTTACGGTCCCGCCACGTCGCCGGCCGCCATCGCCGAGGCCGAGGCGTTTGCAAGGACGCTCGGGAAAAAAACGGTGCGCGTCAAGGACTCTCCCGGTTTCGCCACGTCGAGGCTGGGCGTCGCGCTCGGGCTCGAGGCGATGAGGATGGTCGAAGAGGGAATCGCCTCCGCCGCCGACATCGACCGGGCGATGGAGCTCGGGTATGGACATCGGATGGGACCGCTCAAGACCACCGATCTGGTGGGGCTCGATGTGCGGCTCTCGATCGCGGAGGCCCTCGCGGCCGGGCTGGATCCGGTGCGCTTCGCGCCGCCTCGCATTCTCCGCGATTACGTCGCACAGGGCCGCATGGGGAAAAAAGCGGGACGGGGGTTTTACGTCTGGGAAGGCGACGAGGCGAAGGAAGAGTAGCTGTCAGTTTTCAGCTCGCACCTCCGACCGTCCTTCCGACGAGCGGAACGCTTCGGGCACCTCTTCTCAGACGTCGCTCAAATCCAGGAGCTTCGGGACTGGAGGACGGGCGCCGGCGCGGACGGGAGGCGCGGCCTGGCGATCCGAGAGGAGCCGCGCCGTGACGACCAGGATCACGAACGCCACCGCGATCTCCGCGGCGAAAAAAGATGTCGACAGCCGATGGTAGCGATCGAGCAGGATCTTCGACGGGTCGTTGGCCGGCAGACGGTCGATCAGCCCCGGAGCTTCGGTACGGATCCTGTCGATGGGAGGGATCAGGAGCTTTTCGATCACGACCGCGGCGATCATCCCTAGAACCGGCGCCCGGGTGAGCAGGGATTTCTGCAGGCGAGGAATCGCCGACCACCGTCCGAGAAGCCACGAGGTTAAGAACAGAACCGCGAAGCTCGCCTCGGCGAACCAGCACGCCCGGGTCAGGATCGGACTCTGGAGCGCTCCGGCGAGATCCCGCGTCGGCAGGACACGGAAGGCCAGCGGGGCGACCGCCGCCCCGAAGAAGAGCGGCGGGCCGATGGCCAGAGCGAGCGCTAAGAGGTGAGCGCCGAGAATCAGCGCGAACAGGCCGGGCGAAGGCGGGCGCGGAACGGACGGCACCGGCTTCATCGGCGTCTATTCGGTTTCCGGGTCCAGGCTTCCGGTCCCCGCTCCCGGATCGGGCTCGGGGGCGTACTCGGCCGTCACGGCCGGAACGGAACCCGCCGCGTGGGCGCGGTCGAGCAGCAGCTGCACCGCGCGGCGTCCCAGGGCGCCGTAGGAGCGGGTCCACTCGTTGACGTACATGCCGACAAACCGGTCGGCCTTGCCCGGATCGAGACCCCGCGCGTACTGCATCGCGTGCGCGAGGGCCGCCTCGCGATGGGAGAGGCCGTACTCGATCGAGCGGGAGAGTACGCGGGAAATCCGCGCGACGCGATCGGGCCCGAGGTCCCGGCGCACGACGTTTCCGCCGAGCGGCAGCGGAAGCCCGGTCTCCTCCTTCCACCAGCGTCCGAAGTCCACGATTTCCGTCAGTCCTTCGTCGGCGAACGTGAGCTGCCCCTCGTGGATCAGAACGCCCGCCTCGATCTCTCCGTCCCGCACGCCCTCCAAGATCGTGTCGAACCGTCGAAGCTCCGTGCGCGCGCCGGGCGCCCACAGGGAAAGAGCCAGGGCGGCCGTCGTGCGCGCTCCGGGGGACGCGACCAGAACCGCGCCGGACGCGATCTCCTCCCGGTTCATCGGGCGGCGGGACACGAGCACAGGCCCGTAGCCGTCTCCGAAGGAGGCGCCGTGAGGAAGGAGCAGATAGCGGTCCGCCAGAAACGCATACGCGTGAAAGGAGACGGCGGTCACGGCAAGCTCTCCCGAGAGCGCTCGTCGGTTGAGCGTCTCGATGTCGGAGAGCTCGTGATGGAAGGAGAGCCCCTCCGTATCCACGCGCCCTTCGGCGAGCGCGTAGAACATGAAGGCGTCGTCGGAATCGGGACTGTGGGCGAGCGTGATGAGATCGGTTTCCGTCACGTCGCGATTCTATTTCGGGATCGCGGCGCGGCGGCGCGCGATCGCGGCCGCGGTCCGGAGCTTTGGCGAGGGAGATGGTGAGAGGCGCAGAGCATCCGGCGCTCGCGCGGTCGATGGCCTCTTCTTCCTTGACTTCCTCGGTGCGGAAGCTGAGAATGAATAAAATTCTTTTTGCAAGAAATATTTGTTGTGTTGTATGAGGAAACTTCTAAAATGAAATCGCCGGGTGGGTTGCAGCCCAACCGGCGATTTTAGGAACGTATGCGCGATCAATCGTTCGGCAGCGACAGACTGAGGGCGACACGCCCCTCCACGGGGGCGGCAAAATTAGCATCTCGCCCGCAGGCTGTCAATCGGCTGTCGGGAGGGAGGTGACATCATGGCTACCAAGAAGAAGGCCGCTTCCAAGAAGGGCGGATCCAAGAAGGCAAGTTCGAAGAAAAAGAAGTAAGTAATTCAAGTACTTACGATTCTTTCCAGGGGGCCTTCGGGCCCCCAATTTTTTTGCCTTTTGCGTGTCCCCTTTAGAGACCGGCCCTGCGCATTTCGGCCTTCCGGCTGTCCTCACCCTATATCTGAATTGATATAGTTTTCCACGTGTCGCTCCCCCACGTTCTTCTCGGCCTCCTGTGGAGCAGCCCGAGCACCGGGTACGACCTGGCTCGCTCGCTCGAGGAGGATGTCGCGCCGCTTTGGCGCGCCGAGATGTCCCAGATCTACCCCGCTCTCGCTCGCCTTCGCCGGGCCGGTTTCGTCCTGTTGAGGGTCCTCGGCCCCCGCCGGGGCCCCCGGAGGAACCTCTACAGGATCACCGCGACGGGCCGTCGGGAGTTGAAGCGGTGGCTCGCAGAGCCGGCCGCTCCTCCCTCATCCAAAGACGAGGGCCTGACGAAGATCGCGTTCCTCGAAGCTCTGCCGCTCCCCGAGCGCCGCGCTCTCCTGGCGCGGTACGAGCGAACGATCGCGGAGGAGATCCGCCGCCTGCGCGAAACCGCGCCCCCACATGGGTTCCTCCGCGAGGCGCGCCGGGGCGCAATCGACCGGATGGAGGCGACCCGCCGATGGGTCCGCGGCCTCGCCGGAGAGTCGCCCGCGGTGGCCGCGCCGCCCGCCGCCGCGGCGCCGCCCAAGAAACGATGAGCGCCTCCCCTCTCCCCGTTTCTCTCGCCGCCATCATTCCCGCCGCCGGCCGCTCGCGGCGGATGGGACGCGAAAAGGTCCTGTTGCCTTTCCAATCTTCCACCTCGCTCGAGACCATTCTTCAGACGCTGGGGCGCGCGGGGATCCGCGAGATCTCGGTAGTCCTGCGCGCCGATCTCGGCGAAGCCGCGGAGCGGGCGCGCGAGGCGAAGGCTCGGGTTCTCATCAACGTCGACCCTGACGGAGACATGGCCGAATCGATCCGCATCGGGCTGGCCGGCCTGTCCCCGTCCACGACCGCCGTCTTCATCTGGCCGGCGGATCACCCCGCCGTCCACGCCCGGACCATCGCCGCGCTCTCCGCCGTCGCCGATTCCGCGAGCGTATGGATCCCGACGTGGAAAGGACGACGCGGGCATCCGGCTCTCCTCGGGCGATCTCTCGTCGCGGACGTCTTTGCGCTTGCCCCGGGCGAAGGATTGAGGGGGCTCTGGCGGACGCGCGCCGGGGCTGTTCGGGAGCTTGCGGTGCCCGATCCCGGTGTCGTCGCGAACATTGACACTCCCGCGCAGTACGAGGCGGCGATGCGCGACTTTCCCGGACCGGACATTTCGTAAATCGCCGGCGACCCGGCGTATGATCGGCTCCTTCTCGAGGAGGTTCCGATGGCCGACGACAGTCGCTCCGGCTTCACGCGCCGAGACCTCGTCCGGGGCGCTCTGGTGGGCGCGGTAGCCGCTACCGCCGGCGCAAAAACTCCGGTCGAAGCCGATCGCGCCATGGGCCCCGGGGCGGTCGTGATGACACTGCAGATCAACGGGCAGACGCATCGGCTGACCGCCGAACCGCGCGTCGTCCTCGCCGATGCGCTGCGGGATCGGCTCGGCTTGACGGGGACGAAGGTCGTGTGCGGGCGCGGGGCCTGCGGCGCCTGTACCGTGCTGATCGACGGAAATCCCGCCTGCTCCTGCCTCCTGCTCGCGGCCGAAGTCCAGGGCCGGAAGATCACGACCATCGAGGCGCTCGCGAGCGACGGTCGGATGCAGCCGATCCAGGAGGCGTTCGTCGCGGCCGACGCGCTCCAGTGCGGGTTCTGCACGTCGGGGATGGTGATGTCCTGCAAGGCGCTTCTCGACCGAACCCCGAAGCCGACCCGCGACGAGATCCGCCACGCGGTCTCCGGCAACCTGTGCCGCTGCGGCACCTATCCGCACGTGTTCGAAGCGGTGGAGCGCGCCGCGGGAATCCGGACCGCGGCGGTGAAAGGCGAACTGTCCGAGGAAAGCCCCGGTTTCTCCACAGACCTGCGCCAGGCGAGGACGGGGGCGTTCTCAAACGACCACCGAGTCGACTCCGGGGTGGCCGAGGCGCTCGACCTCGAGGAGGCCTGAGATGAGCAAGGACAAACTGCGGCTCGGCTTCAACGGCCATTTCGAGGAGAAGGACGTCGACGTTGCAACGGGGGACCCGACTCCGTGGGACCCCTCGCAGAAGTTCTCGATCGTGGGCGCGCGCACTCCCCGGCTGGATGCCCGCGCGAAGGCGACGGGAGCCGCGCGCTACTCGATCGACGTGCGCCTGCCGGGAATGCTTTACGCGAAGATCCTCCGCAGCCCGCACGCGGCGGCGGTGGTCCGGTCTCTCGACCTCGCCGCGGCCCGGAAAATGCCCGGAATCCAGGCCGTCCTCGCGATCGCGAAGGCGGGCGACTCGCTTCGGTTCGCGGGCCAGGAGGTCGCGGCGGTGGCGGCGGACACCCCCGAGCGCGCGCTCGACGCCATGAGCGCCATCCGGGTGGAGTACGAGGCGCGCCCGTTCGTGGTCGAAATGGAAAACGCCCGAGCCGAGGGAGCTCCTCTCGTGTTCGAGGGCAAGGTGGAAACGAAGACCTCCGCGGGCGACGCGCCCGGAGCGAAGAAGGCGCTTCCGCGGAAGGGAAACGTGCAGGGGCCGCGCGCCTCGGACAAGGGCAGCGTCGATCAGGGCTTCGCCAGGGCCGATGCGGTCGTCGAAGGCACCTACGTCACGCAGGTCCAGACGCACACCGCCCTCGAGACGCACGGCGTTGTCGCCCGCTGGGAGGGAGACGAACTGACGGTGTGGGCCTCGACCCAGGGCATCTTTTCGGTCCGGGAGGAGCTCGCGGCGGCCCTGAACGTGCCCCTCGCGAAAGTCACCGTGCTGACGGAGTTCATGGGGGGCGGGTTCGGCGCGAAGTTCGGCGCCGGCGTCGAAGGTGTCACGGCGGCCAAACTTGCAAAGGAAGCGGGCGCTCCGGTGAAGCTCTTTCTCGACCGGAAGGAAGAGCATCTGGCGGTCGGGAACCGGCCGTCCTCGGTGCAGTGGGTGAAGGCCGGCGCGACGAAGGATGGCAAGCTGACGGCCCTGCAGCTCATCGTCCACGGCAGCGGAGGGACCAACGGCGGGACAGGGACGTCAGGCCCGCTCAAGAACGTCTACGCCTGCGACAATGTGAAGACCGAAGAATTCGACGTCTTCACGAACTCCGGCCCTTCCGCGGCGTTCCGCGCCCCGGGCCATCCGCAGGGCGCGTTTGCCCTCGAAGCGACGATGGACGAGCTCGCCGCCCGGATCGGGATGGATTCGCTCGAGTTCCGACTGAAGAACGATCCCTCCGAGGTTCGGCGCGAGGAGTTCCGGATCGGCGCCGAAAAGATCGGATGGGCAAACCGCGACGTCGAACGCCGGGTCCCGGAAAGAGGGGAGCTCCGGCGTGGCATCGGCATGGGCGCATCCATCTGGTACAACACCGGCGGCACGGGGCCGAAGGCGACGGTGACGATCCATCGGGACGGTTCCGCGGAAGTCGTGCACGGGGTGCAGGACCTCGGCACGGGAGCGAGGACGATGGTCGGCATCGTCGCCGCCGAAGAGCTCGGCCTCCCACTGGAAAAAGTCGCCGTGCGTATCGGCGACACCCGCATGCCCTACGGCCCGGGATCCGGGGGCTCCACGACGACGCCGTCCACCGCGCCGACGATCCGGGCGGCGGCATGGCAGGCCAAAAACAAGGTGGCGGCGGCGGCCGCCTCCACGCTCCAGGTCCCTGTGGACTCCATCGAATCGACCGCGGGCGGATTCTCCGTGAAGGGCGATGCGGGCCGGCGACTCTCCTGGAAAGACGCCTGCGCGCGCCTTCCCGAGGAGGGGGTTTCGGCGACCGCCTCACGCGCCGAAAACCATTCCGACGCCTGGAAGCGGTTTACCGGCGGTGCGCAGTTCGCACAGGTCGAGGTGGACATCGAGACGGGCCTCGTGCGCGTGAAGAAGGTGGTGGCTGTGCACGACTGCGGCCTCGTCGTAAATGCGCTCACCGCGGAAAGTCAGGTGCACGGGGGGGTGATCCAGGGAATCTCGTATGCGCTTTACGAGAATCGGATCCTCGACCGCGCGACGGGCCGGATGGTCAACCCGAACGTCGAGCAGTACAAGATCGTCGGGTCGATGGACGTCCCCGAGATCGACGTGACGTTCCTGCCCGTCTGGGACGGCGTCAACAACACACATTCGGTCGGGATCGGCGAGCCCGCAACCGTCGCGACGGCCGCCGCGGTGGCCAATGCGGTCTCGCATGCCATAGGGGCGCGGATCCGCAGTCTGCCGATCACTCCAGAATCCGTGCTGGCCGCGCGGGACGGGAAGTCCCGGGTGGCAACTGCCGGGAGCGAAGCGCGGAAAGGGGGCGGGGCATGAAGACATTTACGCTGCTTCCCGTGCGTTCGCTCGCGGAGGGCTCCCGCGAATCCGCGAAGCCCGGGAGCATCCTGAAGGCCGGAGGCGTCGATCTCCTCGATCGGATGAAGGAAGGCCTCGAGGCTCCCGACCGCGTCGTCTCGATCGCGCATGTCCCGGGTCACGACGGGATCGAGGTCGGCCCGCCGGCCCGCATCGGCGCGCTGGCGACGCTCGCGCGTCTCGACACGCATGCGGCGCTGCGTCGCGTGTACCCCGCCCTGGCGGACGCGGCCGGCGGAGCCGCCACGCCGCAGATCCGGAACATGGCAACCCTGGGCGGCAATCTCGCGCAGCGCCCGCGGTGCTGGTATTTCCGGCAGGCGGATTTCGACTGCACCAAGAAGGGCGGCTCCCAGTGTTTCGCGCTGCACGGCGAGAACCGCTTTCACGCCATATTCGACACCGACGTCTGTTGCTGCATCCACCCGTCGGCGACGGCGGTGGCGCTGCTCGCCTACGGAGCGCGGGTCAACACCATTGGCGCGCGAGGCAAGCGCTCGATCCCGATCGAGGATTTCTTCATCGCTCCCCGGGAAGACCCGAAACGCGAAAATCAGCTCGGCCCGGGCGAGGTGATCGAAGGCGTCGAGATGCCCGCTCCCGCGCCCGGATCGCGCTCCGTCTATAAGAAGCTCAAGGAGAAGGAGTCGTTTGACTGGCCGCTCGTGGAGGCGTGCGTCTCCGTAACACTGTCCGGAGGCGCGATCCAGGATGCGCGCGTGGTGCTCGGGTCCGTTTCCCCCGTGCCCCGCCGCTCGCGCAGCGCAGAGAAAGTTCTGGCGGGCTCGCGGCCGTCTCCCGAGCTGATCTCCCGCGCGGCCGAAGCGGCGGTCGCCGGAGCGACGCCGCTTTCTCAGAACGCGCACAAGGTGCGGCTCGCCCGGGTCATGGTCGAGCGCGCCCTCCGCGAGGCTCTCGCCTGAACGACGATCCGCTGGCCGCCATGCGGCGCTTCGCGAAGCCCATTCGCGACGGCGTGCGGGAGGCGGACCCGTTCCTCTGTCGGCACCTGCGCACGAAGACGTGGTACGTGCCGGATTCCTTTGCCGAGCGGGACGTCTCTAAGTCGTCGTCGACCGCCCAGTACTGGTGCCTGAAGACGATGCGCTCCGACGGTCCCGACGGCGGGCTGGTCCTGCCCGAGGAGTGCACCGATGAAAGAGTCTGCTTCGAACCCGCGGTCGGAATGGCGCCGGATTCCTGAAGGACCGAGGCCACGGCGGTCCCTGCCGGACAGCCTTACTGCTGACGGCTACTTCTTCTTCAGCTCCATCAGTACCTGGCGGGCGACGGCTTTCAACGTGTCGAACACCCCGACTCCCGTCGGCGCGGTCGCCTCGAACGTGGGCTCCCCCTTGATGTTCAGCTGCCGGTACATCTCGTCGCTCGGCACGGCCGTCGGAAGGTCTCGCTTGTTGAACTGCAGGACGTACGGGATGGCGGAGATGTCGTAGCCCTGATCCTTCAGATTCTTGTCGAGGTTGCGGATCGACTCGGCGTTGGCCTCCATCCGCGCCTCCTGCGAGTCAGCGACGAACACCACGCCGTCGACCCCTTTCAAGATGAGCTTGCGGGAGGCGTCGTAGAAGACCTGGCCGGGGACGGTGTAGAGGTGAAACCGCGTCTTGAAGCCCTTGACCGTTCCGAGGTCGAGGGGCAGAAAGTCGAAGAAGAGCGTGCGGTCGGTCTCCGTTGCGAGCGAGATCAGCTTGCCTTTGGCGGCGGGGTTCGTCCGGTCATAGATGTACTGCAGATTGGTCGTCTTGCCGCAAAGGCCGGGACCGTAATAGACGATCTTGCAGTTGATTTCCCGGGCCGCGTAATTGATGAAAGTCATGGGCGAGAGAGGGGACCCCGAGGGGATCCCGGATTACTCCGAAAAGAGCCGGTCGATGTCGTCGTCGGTGATTTCCGAGAATGGCGACTCGAATTCGACGCTCAGGTTCGATTTCTCGCGCGCGGCCTTCTCCGTGATCTCCTCGAAGATCCGATCGAGCTCCCCGGTGGCCCGCCGCACCCGGAGACGGACCAGGCCGAGCGACGAGCGCTCATCGAAGATCACAACGAGGATCACCCGCAGGGCGACGATCGAGATGTGGATGTTGTCCTTCTCCCCTTCGTGGAAGAGGATCGAGAACTCTTTTTCGCCGATGAGCCGCGCGAGACCGTCAGTCGCGGCCACGTTTCCGGCGGTTAAGGACGCGAGGGAGGTCGTGTCGAGGCTGGTCAGGTCGCCCACGGCCGCGATTTGCTGGCCGTTCTTGTCGACTAAGAACACGACGTTCGCGTTGGCATCCTCCCGCAGCCGCCCCAGCGCGTTCTT
The DNA here is from genome assembly GCA_038253555.1 of Thermoanaerobaculia bacterium. Taxonomy (GTDB): domain Bacteria; phylum Acidobacteriota; class Thermoanaerobaculia; order UBA5066; family Gp7-AA6; genus JALYUA01. The sequence goes on along the minus strand of JBBSGZ010000048.1, from coordinate 4,667 downwards.
GATCTTCTGAAATTCCTCGTCATACAGGACGAGGTCCGGCGTGCTCATTTGTCCGTTGTCTTTCGTGTGAAAGGACAATTCTACAACGGTGCGCGTTTTCGGTCAGTAATCGGTCCTGGTTCAGGGCGCGCCGCCGGGCGGGCCGGGATTTGCGCGAGAGCCGAGGGGGACCTTCGCTGGCGAGCGTTGCGAGGCGGAAGACCAGAACGCGAAACTCACACCGAACGCGGGACCTACTCCAGCTCCCGCCGGTTCTCGAGGGACCGCGCCATCGTCACCTCGTCGGCGTATTCGATGTCTCCGCCGACGGGGAGCCCGAACGCGATTCGGGTCACGCGAACGCCCGTGCCTTTCAAGCGGCGGGCGAGGTAGAGCGCCGTGGCTTCGCCTTCCACGTTCGGGTTCGTGGCGAGGATCACTTCCGTGACTTCCGGTCCGACGCGCCGGAGGAGTCCGGCGGTATCGATTTCGTCGGGGCCGATTCCCTTGAGAGGCGAGAGCGCGCCCCAGAGAACGTGGTATCGCCCGCGAAACTCGCGCGTCTTTTCGATGGCGGCCACGTTGCCGGGCTCTTCCACCACGCAGAGCACGCTGCCGTCGCGCTCCGGGTCCGAGCACACGGGGCAGGGATCGGTCTCCGTCAGGGTGTTGCAGTTGGAGCAGCGCCGCACGGCAGCGCGTGATTCCGAGATCGCGCGAGCGAGGCGGTCGGCCTCTTCGGGCGAAGACCTTAGGAGGTAGTAGGCAAGCCGTGCCGCGCTCTTGCTCCCGATGCCGGGAAGCCGCTGGAGCTCCGAGGCCAGCCGTTCGAACGCCCGCGGAACGCCGCTCATCCGGGCGTGAGGCGTGAGGCGGGAGGCGTGAGGCGGGAGGCACCCCTGACCCCTGACCCCTGACCCCTGACGGCTCCCGGCGCTCTTCTCACCTTCCCCCCATCATCCCGCCCAGCATCGAGGAGGTCTTCTTCTGAACGGCTTCGTCGACCTGACGGGATCCGTCCCGAAACGCGGCCAGGACGAGGTCCTGAAGCGTCTCGACGTCCTGCGGATCGACGCACGCGGGGTCGATCGTCACCGCGAGCAGTTCTTTTGTTCCGGAGAGAACGACCTTGACCATCCCGCCGCCGGACGACGCCTCGACCTTCATCGCGTCGAGCTCCGACTGCATCTTCGACTGCATGGCCTGGGCCTGCTGCATCATTTTCTGGATGTTCATCCCCGATCCTCCTCTTCTTTGACTTCCGTGAGCTCCGCGCGAAAGAGCTCCATCGCGGAGCGGACCACGGGATCGGTCTCGGCGCGGCTGCTCGCCCGTTCGCGCGAAAGCGCCTCCCGGGGCACCTCCCGCGCCACCTGTCCCAGGTCGCCGTCCGCCGGAGGGCCGGTCTTCAGGACGATGCGAAGGGAGCGCCCGAACGCCTCACGCGCAATTTCGCCCAGGAGCTTGCGCGTGCCCGGATCTTCCAGGGCTTCTTTCGCGGCGGCCTTGTCGATCCCGAATCGAAGGACGAGGTCTTCGCCGTCGAGCGAAATCGACTGGGCCAGGCTCGCCTGGGCGGCTGCGATGCGCCGTCGCGACTCGAGGAGCTGATGGAACCGGGAGATCAGCGCCGCGTCGTCGGTTGCCCGCGGCCCTTCGGACTCGGGCTCGCGCTCGGCTTCGACGGGCACGATCGACAGGATGCGCGCGCCGCCGGAGCCTGACGGGCGCGCCGGCGGCGTCGCGGCGGAGGGAACGGTGACCGCGCCGGAAGGACTGCCTGAGGGGGGCCGTGAAGCGCCGCCCGAAAGAGAGGTCGGAGTCGGAACGTGCGACCGGCCGGCGGAGCCGCCGCCCGCCAGCAGATCTTCGATCGATTTGAGGCGAGGGAGCTCCGCCAGACGCAGGACGAGCATCTGGAGAATCAGCCCCGCGTCGTCCGCGCGCCGGGTCAGGGCGTCGGCATCGATCCCGAGCGCCATCCCGCGGAGCAGGTTTTCGTAGGGCATCGCGCGCGCAAGCGCCTCGAACCGCGAAAGGTCGGCGGTGGGCGAGTCCCCGGGCGCGCCGGCGGCCACGAGGAGCAGGGTCTTCCACAGCTTCAGGAGCTCCTTGAAGATGTGCCGCGGGTCTTCTCCCGCGTCGAGGAGACGGCCGAGAGTCGCCATCGCGGCGGCCCGATCGCCGGTCGCGATCGACGAGTACACGCTTTCGAGCAGCTCCCGGTCGACTAAGGCGAGAATCGAGCGGACGTCCTCGTCGCGGATCGTGCTCTCCCCTCCCGCGAGCGAAGCCGCCTGGTCGAGAAGCGAGAGAGCATCGCGCAGGCTTCCATCAGCCGCAGAGGCGAGCAGGGTCAGCGCTCCCGGGGCGATGAGGATCTTCTCGGCGGCCGCGACTTTCGCAAGCTGTTCCTGGATCTCCGCATTCGTGAGCGCCTTGAATCCGAAGCGCTGGCATCGGGAAACGATCGTCGGCGGAATCTTGTGGAGCTCCGTCGACGCGAGAATGAAGCGGGCGTACGGCGGCGGCTCTTCCAGAGTCTTCAAGAGCGCGTTGAAGGCTTCCGTCGTCAGCATGTGCACTTCGTCGATGATGGCGATGCGGAACCTGTCCCGCTGGGGCGCGTACCGGACGGTCTCGATGAGCTCCCGGGCGTTTTCGATTTTTCGATTCGAAGCGCCGTCGATCTCGTGGACGTCGAGCGACTCGCCGCGCGAGAGAATCTCGCGGCAGGAGGCGCATTCCCCGCAGGGGTTCACGGTGGGGCCCCTGTCGCAGTTGAGCGCCCGGGCGAGCAGACGCGCCGTCGACGTCTTGCCGACGCCGCGAGGCCCGGTCAGCAGGTACGCCGGGGCGACGCGCCCCTCGGCGATCGCGTTCGAGAGCGTCCGCGCCACCGCCTCCTGGCCGACGAGATCGGCAAAGAGTTTCGGACGCCACTTTCGCGGAAGGGACACGTGATCGGTCATAAGTATGAGAATCCGGCGGCCGAAGATGGATTCAGGTTGACCTGCGGCGCACGGGGGCGCCTCCTGATCGCTGCTTCCTTCCGGACCTGACGAGGTTCGGAGACTTCCGTCGCACAGGGCCCGAACCCATCTCCGGCCGCCGGAGAAATCATTCTAATGCACCCGTTAGACGCGTCGGAGCGCCTCGCGACTTCAGGTTCCATCCGCCCCGGCCGGCTTCTCGCCGGCAGCCGCCCCCGCCGGCCGCTCGACCGCCGGATCTCCCTTTTTTTCGCGGAGCAGCACCCAGAGGAGTCCCAGCGCTACGGCAAATCCCGCGACGAGATCGGTGTCGTGCAGGGCGCCGGGAGAAAGTTGCGGCCATCGCCCGCGCTCGGCCAGAAGACTGAAACCCAGAGAGAAGAGACCGAGCGCGACGATCAGGGCGGCGATCCACCCCGTCGTTCGCGAGATCCTCATCCCCGACCGGAGCGGGATCGCACGAAAGCGACGACGGCGCGGGCGAGGGCGGCGGGCACCTCGCAGGGTCGGAGCATCTGCAGGGTCTTGCCTGTCGCGCGATAGCTCGTCAGGAACTGACCGCAGGGTGGGCAGGCTTCCAGGTGCCGTTCCAGATGCAGGCGATCGTCTTCGGGCATCGCGCCGCTCTCGTAGTCGAGCAGGCAGTCGAGAATGAGCTTCTGGCAGGTGATCTCGTCGTGCGCGCCCTCTGCGGAGTCCCGCTTCGTCGCGCCGCAGGGGTCCGAAACGCCGTCGGAGCCCGCTACCGCCGAGTCGCCGGGGTCTTTCATCTTCACAGGTTCATTCCGGAAGGCGAAAAGGGCCGCCGCAATCGAATTCGCCAGAACTTCATCGCGCCGCCTCCACCGCGACACGCGCGGGAGGGCTCGAGATCTCAGTCAGCCGCTGGCGCACGTAGAGCCGGGCGCGGTGAAGGCGCGACTTGAACGCGGGGATGGAGATTTCCAGGACGTCCGCGATCTCCGTGGGAGCCATCTGCTCGACGTCGTTCATCCAGATCACGTCGCGATACGTCGCGGGGAGCTCGGAAATAAACCCTTCGGCGCGCGAAGCCAGCTCGCGGAGCGCGGCGTCATCGTCGACTGGAATCCCGCCGTCCGGGAACTCCGCCGCGAGGTGGCCATCCGACCGGAAGCGCGGCAGGTAGTCCTCGATCGCAACGGTGGGAAGCGACGGCCGGCGACGCGCGCGGCTGTAGGCGTTGTTGAGGGCAACCCTGTAGAACCAGGAAAAGAATTTCTTGGTGTCGTCAAAGGTGCCGATCTTCCGATAGAGCGTGAGGAAGGCGTCCTGGGTCGCCTCCTCCGCATCTTCGGCGTTACGAAGGACTCCGTAGGAGAGAGAGTAGACCCGGGCGTGGTACCTCTCGACCATCTGCTCGAAAGCGTCCGGATCGCCCGCCTTGATCCGGCGGACGAGGTCGATATCGGTTTGTTCCTGCCCTTCACTCATTCACTTATGCCCGGTTGTGTCATGAAGGTTCAGATTCTATGCCGTCGCATGCCGTGGCCCGGGGGGCCCGGGGGGGCCCCGGGGGGGGCGGGGGGGGCCCCCCCCCCGGGGGGGGCCGCGGGGGGGGGGGGGGGTGGGGGCCCGCCCCCCCCCCCCCCCCTGCCCGCGTTGCCTGGGGCGCGCCCGCGCCCCCGCGCGGTGTCGGGCCCGCCAGCCGGGGTGCGGCAGTTTCTGGACAGGCCT
>JBBSGZ010000047.1:0-25840 GCA_038253555.1 Thermoanaerobaculia bacterium | reverse complement strand
GGCTTCTAAACCGTCGCCAACCGTCGCCTCCGCTCACTGCGGGAGCTGCCTTCGCCGTGCGCGGCGAAGGCACCGGCGAGCGGCTCGCCTGTTGGCTCGACCGCTCGCCTGCTCCCTTCGTTCGCTACGGCTCCCGCAGCGGGAGGCTCCTCCTTCCCTTCGGTCAGGAGACTCCTCCCGCTGCGAGCGTAGCCACCCTCATGGTGATGGCGCAGCTCCGCCCCCTCGCCCCGCGCTCGGGGAGAGGGTTGGGGTGAGGGGACGCGCAGGTAAGCACTGCGTTTCGCCGCCGCGGTGATCAAGACTTCCCTCGCCCCCGCGCTCGGGAGATCGTCGGGGCGAGGGGTTATCTCGCGCCTTCGCCCTTCGTCGCGCCCCTCCGGTACACTCCCCTCATGGATTTTGAGCTTCTCTGCCCCTGCTGCAATGCCCGGTTGAAGATCGATCCGGAGTTGAAGGCGGTCATCGCGCACGAGGCGCCGAAGGCGGCCCGCACGTTTCAGTCGGTGGACGACGCCATCGGCGCCTTGAAAACGCATGACGTCGAGCGGGAAAGGAAGTTCAACGCGTCGATCGAGGCCGAGAAGTCGAAGAAGGACGTCTTGAACCGCAAGTTCGACGAGCTTTTCGATCGTGCGAAGAAGGATGACTCGAAGCCGATCCGGGATTTCGACCTGGATTGAGGGCCGGGCGCTCGACGACGATATCCGCGCCCGACACCTGACCGGTCCCTTCTACCGCCCGGGCAGCTGATACGCCATTTCCCTCAAAAGCGCGATGCGTTTCGCGATCGGGGGGTGCGTGGCGAACAGATTCGCGAACGCACCGGTCTGTTCGTTCACGGTCCGCCCTCTCGGGTCCTCGATGCACAGGTGAGCCACGCCCTGTTTGATGGACCGCGTGGGCGCGCTCGCGGCGGCGATCTTTTCCAGAGCTGACGCCAGCGCCAGAGGGTTGCGCGTCAGCTCTGCGCCCGAGGCGTCCGCCAGGTATTCCCGCTCCCGCGAGACGGACATGGCGACGATCTGTGCGATCAGGGGAGCGAGGACGAGCGAGATCACCCACAGCACGAAGAAGAGAATTCCGAGACCCCCGCCACTGTCGTCGTCGTCCCGGGAACCTCCGCCCCAGGAGAGCCCCCGGCTGCCCCAGTCGGAAATCAGAAGCACCGACCCGACGAGTGCCGCAACGACCGTCATCACCCGCACGTCGTAGTTCTTAACGTGCGACATTTCGTGGGAAACGACGGCCTGGAGCTCTTCGCGGTTCAGCACGTCGAGCAGCCCCGCGGTCACCGCGATCGAAGACTTCTCCGGGCCGGAGCCCGTGGCGAACGCGTTTGGATCGGGATCGGGGACGATGTAGACCGCGGGTTTCGGGAGCCCCGACGCAATCGCCATCTCCTCGACCACGTTGTCGAGCACCTTTTGGCGCGGGTCCGAGGGATCGAGCGGCCGGGCGTGCGTCGACTCGAGAACCGCCCGATCGCCGCCTTTGAGCGACCAGAGGGCGGAACCCCCGCCGAACAGAAGCGCGCCGATGGTCAGGACCGGAAGACCGGGGCTCGCTCCGGACCCGTAGAGAAAGAGATCGCCCCCCATCCCGAGAAAAGTGACGAACACGATGAACCCGGTCAGAAGGCCGGCGCTCCGCCGAAGGTTCTGGCGCTGCTGTTCGTAGAGGTTGGTCATGCGAAGCTCTCAGGTCTCCACGCAACGCTCACGAGAGGCGACGGGTGTCGTTCCGAGCCCGGCCTCGACGGGGCGGCGAACAACGGAGGATCCCGTCGCTGTCTCCGGGTCGCGGCTGACGGCGAATCTCCGACCGCGGACGGCTCTCCTATTTCGGTCTCAGGCTCAAGTCGACCGCCGGCACATCGCGTTCCGAGGGCTCGGTGATCGCAAAGAGCTCGACGTGCTGGAAGTTGAAAGCGCGCGCGATGAACTGGTCGGGGAAGACTTCCTGCACGGTATTGAAGCGCGTCGCGATGTCGTTGTAGAACTGGCGCGCGAACCCGATCTTGTTCTCCGTCGATGTGAGCTCCTCCATCAACGACTTGACGCTCTCGTTCGCTTTCAGGTTCGGGTAGTTCTCCGCGAGGGCGAACAGCCGGGAGAGAGTCTGCGTGAGCTGATTCTCCTTTTCCGCCGTGTCCGCCACGCCGCGTGCGGCCACCGCGCTGTTGCGCGCCTGGATGACCTTCTCCAGGGTGTCCTGCTCGAACTGCATCTCTCCCTTGACCGAGGCGATCAGGTTCGGAATCAGGTCATGCCGCCGCTTCAACTGGACGTCGATCTGTTTCCACGCGTTCGCCACCTGGTTCTTCAGCGTGACCAGGTTGTTGTAGCGCGAGATGGCCCAGATCGCCGCGGCAAACGCCGCCACGACCAGGATCAGAAGGCACCCTCCGATGGCTCCCATGGGCGTCGACTCCTCTCTCTGAGACTTACGAAAAAGAGGCGGGCAGGTTCAGGCGCCCGCCGCCGGGTTCAAGTGTTCAAGCCCTGTCGAAGCTCGCGGGCGAGGATCTCCACCGCCGAGCGGGTCCCGCCGGTCATCTTCTCCTTCCACGCCCCTTCGGTTTCGAAGCGCTTGTCGCCGACGGCCTCGGACCAGGGCCGAAGCGCGGCGTCGAGCTCCCCCGAAGACCAGACGTCTCCGGCCCGGCTCCGGATCATGGCAATGACATAGGGGACGATTCGGATGAAGGCCCGCAGAGAGGTGGCGCTCCTGATCGAGTATTTGCGGCCCGCAAAAGCCGAGGGAAATGCGCGGCCTGCCGCCTTGAAGTAGTTCAGGAAGAAGCGGCGGGCGTTCTCCCGGAATTCCTTCGCCATTCGACCTCCCGCCGCGTCCATGGCGGCGAACACGTCGCGCAGCTCGTCGGCGAGAGACGCCTGCGTCACGCTGCCCTTGCCGATCCCGAGCACCTTGATCTGCCCGCGCAGAGGGGAGTGTTCGTCCTCGTTCAAGCTCCGGATGACGTCGTGGGCCGCGGCGAGATTCTCGTCGCGATAGAGGCGCCGGCCGGAAAGCGAGATCAAGTGGGACGGGTTCAGCTTCGTGTGTTTGCTGTTGATCGTGACGAAGAGCTCCACCACCTGGTCGGCCGTGAGTGCGTCAAAGACGACGGCCGGCACCTGAAAGTCCTTGAGGTTGTGCTTTTCCGCGAGCTGGTGGAGGGCCAGCAGCCGGTGCTGACCGTCTAACGCGCGCAGGATTCCTCCTTCGTCGGGCAGCTTCAGCGTGCCGATGTCGGAGCGGCCGCCGGAAGGAGCGAAGTCGAGCCTGCGCTCGGACACCAGAAGCACGCTGCCGGCGATGGCCGGGAGCGTCCCCGAGTCGGCGCACTGGAGATAGTAGGCCACCAGCTCTTCGATCTTCTTCTGGATGATCGGGCGCTGGAAGGCCTGCTCGGAGGAGCCGATCTTCTTCTCCAAAAATTCCCAGTTGACCCGTCCGCCGGCCTTGACCTTGCCGCGCGTCGTCTGGCTGCCCGCCCCGAAGGACAGCACCTCGAATCCGACGAGCGTCTGGAGGTCCGCTCCCGAGAGCAGAGCCTCATAGAACCGCACGCCGAACTGGTTCAGTCGGAGCGAGGGAACGGACAGCATCCTGACCCCCTTTATCTGTTTGAGGGGATTATAGAACGTCGCCTTCACGTCGCTTCCGCTCACTGCGTTCGCTCACGCTCCCGCAGCGGGAGGCTCCTCCTTCCCTTCGGTCAGGAGACTCCTCCCGCTGCGAGCGTAGCCACCCTCATGGCTGGGGCGCGGCTCTGCCCCCCGCAGGCAGGAGGAGAGACTCGCCAGCGAGAGAGATGGAGGGGTAATCGCAGACGGTGGGGGGTGGAAGGTCGGGGGGGTGCGGCGGCGGCATCTTTCTTCGGAGCGATCCCCTGGAACGCCGAGGAGACGTCCTGCCGCTGAGGGACCTCTACGGAGGGGTGACTCTCCGCCAGTCTGACCCGGATTCCATCTCGTCGTGGATTCGGCTGGCGCCGGTCAGGATCCCGACCAGCTCCCTCGTCAGAAGCTTCTCGAGATCCGGAAGCGCCTCCGGCCCGAGGATCGGCACGGAGCACTCGACCGTGTTCTGGCCGAGCGAGGCGAAAAAGGGCGACGAGCGGCGCGTCCAGTCGGCGTCGTTCCGGCGGTGCTTCACCATCAGGAATGCTGCGAGGCGCTGCTCGTCCCAGGGCGCTGCCAGCGTCCAGCGGAAGTTGGCTCGCTGCGACTTGTGCTGTGTTTCCGGTGTTTCTGCGGCGAGGGCGATGGCCATGAAAGTCAGCGCAAAGATAACACTTCGCGGTGAGAGCCGGCATTGCTGGCTCGTTTCTTGCCTCCCCTTTCAGGAGGAGGTGTGCATGCGAAAGTCCATGGTTACCATATTGTCCGCCGTTCTGTTCGTTCTCTCTATGGCCGCTCTCGCAGACAAACGGCCGCATGAAGGCAAGATCGTGCGGATCGACACGGATCAGAAAATGATGGTTGTCTCCGGGGAGAAGTCCGACGAGTGGTCGCTCTACTGGACGGAGACCACGAAAATGAAGCACGTCACGCTGCCCGAACTGCAGGTCGGCGATTCCATTCACTTCGACTACGCGGAAAAAGATGGGAAAATGTGGCTCACCGAGCTGCGCCGGACGCACAAGGCCAAGAGCTGACGAGGTTTCTACGCCGGCGGCACGGAGCATAAAGGGGAGCCGGGAGGCCCCCTTTTTTCTTTGCTCGGGAGCCGGGATAACCTGACCGCTCGCTCGAACAACATGGAAGACGACAACCGACATCCTCCGCATTCGCCGGGCCCCGCCGCCGTACTCTCGACCGCGGAACGGCTGGACGCGGACCCGCGATTTTCCGGGCGGGGGATCACGATCTGCTTCCTCGACGCGGGCTTCACGGCACACCCGGATCTCGTCGAGAGCGGGCGCGTCGTGGCTTTCCACGACGTCGAGGATCCGGCCGCCACGCTCTCGCCGGGCGGGCCGGTGCGCCCCTGGGAGTGGCACGGGACGCAGACATCGGTCGTGGCGGCCGGAGACGGCACCCTGTCCGACGGGGCGTACCGCGGTCTGGCCTCCGCCGCGCGGCTGCTACTGGTCAAGGTCGGCCGGGAGGGATCCATCCACGACGAGGAGATCGCCCGGGCGTTCGAATGGCTTCTCGCCAACTACGAGAGATTCGGGGTGCGGATCGTCAACGTCTCCCTGGGAGGAGATCAGGACCTGTCGCTCCCGGAGAGCCGCGTGAATCAGCTCGCGGAGGAGGCGGTCTCGCGCGGCCTCATCGTGGTCGCGGCGGCGGGGAATTCGGGCGGCCAGGTCGATCACTCCGCGCTGCCGCCGGCCTCCGCACCGTCCGTGATTACGGTGGGCGGGTACCACGACTGGCGGTCCGAAGAAGGACACGCCTTCACCCTCTATGCCTCGAGCTTCGGCAGCACCCCGGACGGTCTCGCCAAGCCGGAGTTGATCGCCCCCGCCATGGAGGTCGCCGCTCCGATCCCGATCGATACGCCGGAGTATCGAGCCGCCGAGGCGCTCTCGACTCTGGCCGCGGCCGAGGACGCCGAGCTGACGTCGCTCTCCCTTCAGCTGGGAGACGCGGCGGATCTTTCCGACGAGGTCCGTGGCGGCGAGCCCGAGGCGGTCCGCGCCGCCGTGAACGCGCGCCTAAGGAAGAGGAAGATCGTTGCGGCGCACTACCAGCACGTCGACGGCACCTCGTTTGCGGCACCGATCGTCACGTCGATCGTGGCGCAGATGCTCGAGGCGAATCCGTCCCTGACTCCCTCGGCCGTCAAGTCGCTGCTCGTCTCGACCGCGGAGCGGATCGAAGGCGCGCCCGCGGAGCGACAGGGATTTGGCGTCGTGGATGCCGGCCGGGCCGTGGCGGCGGCTGCGGATGAGCTCTCCCAGTCTCACGACGCGGGCGCCGCCCGGCAGGTCGAGACGCCGCGAATCGAAGGGGAGCGGGTCATTTTTCTTTACCACGACGACCAGGCGCGGCGCGTCTGTCTCGCCGGAGATTTCAACGGATGGAACGGGCAGAGCGCCCGATACGAGCGACAGGCCGACGGCCTGTGGAGGGTTTCGATCGAGACTCCCGCCGCCGGGCGCTACCGGTACAAGCTTCTCATCGATGGAGTGCACTGGCGGGAAGACCCCGGCAACCCGGCGCGGGACGTCGACCCTTTCGGCGGATTCGATTCGATCCTGAAGATTTAGGCGGCTGTGCCGGTCGCCCGGGCGGCCGGCGCCCGGGTGTGGCTCACTTTCGGACGACCCGGCTCCAAGTGCCCGACCCGATCCAGACCTTCTGCTGAAACAGAACATCGCCTTCAATGCTCGTCATCTGAATCGCGCTCGTTCCGTCAGACGCCGGTCCCCGGACGCCGCAGCGGACTTCCTGCGACTCCACTTTGTCGAGCATGCCGAGGTCGAGACGCTCGGCGGGCAACACCAGAACTTCCTGGCCGTCTTCTTGATGGAAGACGAGAAGTCGGGAGTGCCCCGACTTTTCCAGGCGACACGTGAGTTCGCGAAACGTCGTGCCCACACTCGGGTTTTTGCGAAAACCGGGCCAGGTTGATTCTTCGGAGCCGAAGGGCGAGAACTAAGGGTCGCCGTCCACCCGTATCAACTCGTGACTGCTCAGAATTTGAGCCCCGCCCCAGGTGCGCGACAGAACCAGTTGCCGGATCCCTCCCGGTTCCGGCGCGCCGACGCTCGCGCGCACGAATCCCGATGCGATCTCATGGACGACGCGCCATTCGAAGCGTCGCGCCGGCAGAAAAAAGAGCGGCAGCGAATCCCCCTCGTCGAGGAGGAAGCAGACCGCGTTCTGGTCTTTCGAGAGACGGCATACCAGGTTCTCGAACATGCGGGCGCGTCCCGATCCGGGCCGCGGTCCCACGAGACGGTTCACGCAGAGCAGGAGCATCTCCGCACCGAACGGTTTGGCGAGCTGCAGCTCGGGTCGATCTCCCGATCGGGCGACGTTGTCGTCCACGAAGGTCGAAAGGACCAAGAGCGGGATTTTCGCCAGGCGCCGCTCCCCCTCCAGCCGTGCGCGAAACTCCCAGCCGTTCATGACTGGCATCGCCAGATCGATCAGGATGACCGAAGGCAGAGGGTACGCCGGCTCGTTGAGAAACGCGAGAGCCTCCGCGCCGTTGAAGACCCCGGTCGGGCGGAATCCGTCGCTTTCGAGAAGAAAACAGATCGCTTCGTTCAAATCGGGATCGTCTTCGACGACGAGGGCCCGCGCGTCCGGCGCGGATCCGGGAGTCCGCCTTCGTTCGCCCGAGGGGCCGGAGAACGGCTCCGCTCGGGTTGTCCGCCGTCGCTCGGTCGGAATCCCATTCCGCCGTCCGGCGGGTTCGGGCGCGGGATCGAGGTCCGGGCGCTGCAAGCGCTCGGAGGCATTTGAGGCCAGATGGGTGATACTCGCCGATGCTTCGATGCAATCAGGTTACACCACGCGCGAGAAAGCGGGAAGAGTTTATGAAGCAGAAGATCGGTAGGAACCGGACTCGACCTGATCGATTTTCCTTCCCGCTCAGGGCGAGAAAAAAGCGACCGTGATCCTTCCCGGAAAATGTTTCTCTCTGCCGCGTCGTGGAATTGGCCGCGGTGACCGCGCCCGCCGAGGACAGGTCCCTCTGTGGGATCCGAACTCAGGGCTGCCCGAAGCTCCGTCACGCGAACCGCAACTCCTCGTGCCCGATCACCGTCGACCGGGGATTGTCGGCCGAGCCGGAGAACCTCTCTGCGGAGGGTGGCTCGACACGAACGCCGAAGTGCACGTCGATGAACGATCGGATGGCAAGCTCGCCAGCCGGCGAAGAGATCCAGGTCCAGAGGGATCCGCGGAAGGCGCGCGGCGCCCGCTCTCAGCCTCGGGATCGGCCTTCCGGGCAGGGGACAGGCCCACGAGCCCCTGCAGGACAAGGCCTCGAGGGAATGGAGCCGACGCCCGGATTTGAACCGGGGACCTGCGGTTTACGAAACCGCTGCTCTACCAACTGAGCTACGTCGGCCGGATGACCGGACGGCGGATCTTAGCAGGAGCGATTGCGGATTGTCAGCGCCGGAAAAGGCCGGGGCGAGCGCGTCGAACGGCAGGGATCGTCGCTCAAAAGGAAAGTTGTTTCAGTCGAATCGGACCGAGACGATCTTCGAGCAACCCGGCTCCTCCATCGTCACGCCGTACATGACGTCGGCCGTCTCCATCGTCCGCTTGTTGTGGGTGATCGCGATGAACTGGGTGTCGTCGGTCATGTCGCGCAGGAGGTTCGTGAAGCGGTCGATGTTCGCCTCGTCGAGCGGAGCGTCCACCTCGTCCAGGATGCAGAACGGGGACGGCTTGTAACGGAAAATCGCCATCAGGAGGGCGATCGCGGTCAGGGCCTTCTCGCCGCCGGAGAGAAGCTGAATGGACTGGTTCCGCTTTCCGGGGGGCTGCGCCACGATCTCGACGCCCGACTCGAGGAGGTCGTTGTCGTCCAGCAGACGCATCTCCGCGGCACCCCCCTGAAAGAGCCTCGAGAACATGGCCTTGAAGTTTTCGTTGACCGCCTCGAAGGCCTGCCGGAACCGCTCCGAGGACGTCGCATTGATCTTGCGGATGGAATCCTGAAGCTCGGCGACGGACTTCAACAGGTCGTCGCGCTGCGCCGTCAGAAAGAGGAGCCGCTCCGAGCTTTCCCGATGTTCCTCGAGGGCCAGCAGGTTGACGGGTCCGAGCCTCTCGATTGAGGCCGCGAGAGTCGCGACTTCTCCCTCGAGTGCCGCCAGGGCCTCGGGAGACCGATCTTCCGGCGCGTCGAGCGAGGCCGGTGAGATTCCGAATTCCTCCTGCGATTGCGCGATCGCGTGATCGAGGTCGGCGCGGACCCTGGTCTCGGCGACTTCCGTTTCAAACCGCGCTTCGCGCGCGGAGTCGAGGGAGGCGCGCTCGACCTTCGTTTTCTCTTCGGCCGCGATCACGCGGGCACCCGATTCCGTCGCGGCCGCGGATGCCGCTTCGAGCTCGGAGAATGTGGCCTCCCGGCTGCGCAGGCTCTCCGCCTGTCGGGCGCGCGCCTCCGCCTCTTCCCGGGCGAGCTCGTCGGCGCGCTCCGTGAGTCGGCGGCTCTCGTCGAAGGCTTCTCCCATCCGTCGTTCCAGCGCCCCGCGCGCTTCGACCAGCTTTTCCCGCGCGGTCTCGAGCGAACGGCGTCTCTCCGCCGCGACCTCCGCTTCGGTTCGCCGATGCGCGAGCTCCTCGGCCGCCGCGGCCGTGAAAGAGCGGCGCTCGGGAAGCGCCGTCGCGAGCCTTTCCGCGCGCTCCCGGATCGCTCCCTCGCGATCGCCGTGAGCGCGTTCGTCCGCTTCCAGCGAAGACCGGGCCGCGGCGAGCCGCGCGGCCTCCTGGCGGAGGAGCGCCGACTCGGTCTCGAGCGTGTCGCGCTCTCGGGCCAGCCGGTCCCGTTCCGCGCGCCGCTCTTCGAAGCGGGCCACGAAACCCGACAGGAGGCCGCTCGCTTCTCGCTCGCGGTCGCGGCGGCCGGGCATGGCCGCCTCGCATTCGTGACGGGAGCGGCGGAGATCCTCGATGGAGCGGTCGAGCGCCGCGACGCTTTCGCGCGCCCGAGCGGTGTCGATCTCGAGGCGGTCGATGTCGCGCCGGAGCGCAAAGAGGCCGGACGCCTCCGGAGGCGTATGCACGACGCGCACGAGCGAGCCGCGGACGAGCTCGCGCCTGCGCGTCACGAAAGTGGTCTCGGGATGGGAGTCGGACAGCTCGAGGGCCGCGGCCAGCGTGGAAACGAGCGCGACGGGCGGTAGCGCGGCGCGCTCTGCCGGTGTCAGGCGGCTGAAGTTCTCGAGGGCGGTTTCCCAGCCGCCCTCCGTCCCCGCGACGCTCGATGCCCGCGTCTCTCCGCTCCACCCGCTCCGGACGAAGGTCGCGGACGCGAGGCCTCGGGAAGCTTCCACGGCCGCGGCGGCGTCGCCCCCGCAGACGATGGCTTCGAGGTCGTCTCCGAGGAGGAGATCGACGGCTTCTTCCCAACCGGCGGCGGGTGTCAGCCGGTCCGCCAGGGCGCCCGCCTCGGCGATCCCCGCGGTGGCCAGCGCTCCCCGGACGGCGTGCAGGTTACCCTGCCGGCCCTTCCAGATCTCCTTCCACGCCCCCAGGCGGTGCTCCGAAATCGAAAGGCCTTCCCTCGCCGTCTCGCGGGCGACTTCGGATTCGGCGAGAGCGCCCGCCAGTCTCGAGAGCTCCGCCTCCCACGCCTCCGTGTCGGCGCGGGCGTCCGAGGCCTGGCGTGTCAGGCGGCGCTCCTCTTCGAGCGCGGCCTCCACCTCCCGTTCGCGCAGGGCGAGCTCCGACATGGCGCGCGCGTACGATTCTTCGAGTCGGGCGAGCGAAGCGGCGGCGCGCGACGCTTCCAGATCAACCTCGTGTCGCGCGTTGCGCGCGGTGACCCGGTCGCCCGCCGCGAGGAGCGCCTCTTCGCGCGCCCTGTCGAGCTCGCGCTCGACTTCCGCGAAAGCCGTCGCGGCCGCCGCCGCGCGGCTGTCCGCGTCTTCCCTCGCGAGAGAGCGGGCCCGGGCTTCGACCACGGCGCGCTCGAGCCGCTCCTCGAGCTCGGTCAGCTCCGCGGCCGATCTCGTCTGTTCCGCCGAGACGTCGCGTCCCTCGCGCTCCAGCGACGCGCGCCGGTCGGCCAGATCGCCGGAAGCCCGGCGGTTGCCCTCGAGCAGCGCGTCGTCGCGCTGGATCGCGTTTTCGAGAGCTGCCAGCGCATCGCGGAGCCGGTCGCGTTCCGACTGCAGATCCGCCGCCGCAAGCCGCGCCGACGTCAGCTCGGACTCCGCGCGTCCCAGCGCCGCGGCGGCGGCGGCTTCCAGGTCACGCCGCGCGTCCCTCTCTCGCCCCGCTTCCGCGACTGCGGCCTGAAGGACGTCGTGCCGCGTTCTCGCGAGCGAGGCCTTCTTCCCGCGGAGCGCGTCGGATTGCTCCCGATACCTGGCGGCACGCGACGCCTGCCGCTTGAGAGACGCGACGTTTTTCTCGATCTCGGACACGATGTCGGAAATTCGGAGAAGGTTCCCGCGCGTCTCCTCGAGCTTGCCCTCGGCAAGCCGTTTCTTCAGCTTGTATCGAGTGATGCCGGAAGCCTCTTCGATGAGCCGGCGCCGGTCCTGGGGCCTGGTCGAGAGCACCTGATCGATCCGACCCTGTTCGATGACCGAGTACGCCCGGACGCCGAGCCCGGTGCCGAGCAGCTTGTCCTGGATGTCTTTCAAACGGACCTGCTTGTCGTTCAAAAAATATTCGCCGGTGCCTTCGCGGTAGACGCGGCGGCCGATGCGCAGCTGGTCGCCCTCGGTCTCGCCTCCGCCGTTTCCGTTCCCGGACGCGTGGCCGTTCTCCGGGTCGTTTTCGGAGCCGGGGCCGTCTCCGCTGGTCATTTGATCCTGGCGGGCGCTGACCCTCGAGCGCGTCGAGAGGGTCAGGATGACTTCGCACATCCCGAGGGGCCGTCGTTTGGCCGATCCGTTGAAGATGACGTCGTCCATCCGCTCCCCGCGCAGCGTTTTCGCGCTCTGTTCGCCGAGCGCCCAGGAAACGGCGTCGCTGATGTTCGATTTGCCGCATCCGTTAGGCCCGACGACCGCCGTCACACTGCCCGGAAAGGCGAGATCCACCTTCTCGTAGAAGGACTTGAAGCCGGAGATCTGCACCCGCTCGAGTTTGAACATCGTGTTCAGGAATCTAGCAAAACCCCGAGGGGGGTGCCACTACTTATTGTGGCTCGGGGCAGGGGAGATACCAGATCCGGTGCTCGGGTCTCCGGATCGAGACCTGGCGGCGCGTCGGGGCTGGGACGGTCCGATTTTTGTCCAGATCTGGTGAACTTTGATGTACGTTAATGGCGCAAGAATACAAAACGATGTTGAACTTGGAAGTCCGCAAACGAGCGGGAGGGGCGGAATTGCATCGCGTGCTCGGCGCCGCGATCACCGTGGGAGCTTCCTCCGGCAACGAAGTCGTGGTGCGGGCGCGCGGCGTCGCGGGCCGCCACGTCCGCATCGTCGAGAAGGACGGCCGCTACCAGCTCGACCTCTATAAGGGTGTCGACGCGATCACGGTCAACGGCCGCGAATTTTCCGGCGGCCCCATCGCCGCGGGCGACCGCATCACGATCGGCGAGGCGACGATCACGGTCGTCCAGGTCGGCAGCAGCCCGCTTCGGCCCGCGCCAGTCCATGAGATTCCCATCACCGACTCGGCATCGCCCTCCGACGCGGCGCCAACCCCTGCCACCGAGGTCGAATACCGCGCCCTGCGTCTGTCGGTTTACCGCCTCTGCCGGCAGCACGACACGCCGGAAGAGATCGCGATTGCTCTGACCGACTTCCTGGATCAGGAATTCGCGCCGAGGGAATGGGCAGTCGGAAACGTGTCCGCCGCGACCGGTTTCCGCTTCCTCGCCTCGACGTTCGTCGACCAACCGGCGCTTCCGCCGAGCCTGCTCGAGGAAGTTCGCGGCGGAGAGCGAGTGGTGCGGTCCGAGAGCGTCGCCGGCGTGCTGACCCTGGTCGTCGAGAACGCTTCCCCGGATGGCGCATTCGCGATCCTGGTTCGCGAGAGCCCGCGCCTTCCCGCGAGGACCATTCTGTTTCTGGAAGAAGCCGCCCAGCTGGCCGGAATCGCGATCCGCCGCTCCGAGCGGGGCCCGGTTGCGGCGCCCGCCGAGGTGATCGTCGAGCCGCCGGACGCGGGCGAGATCGACGCCGTTCTTCGCCAGACCGACGATCTGAAGAAAATCGTCGAGACCGTGGAGAGGGAAGTCATCGACCGCGCCATGCGGCGCGTGCAGGGGAACCAGAGCCGCGGCGCCGAGGTCCTCAACATCTCGCGCGGCTCGTTGATCGCGAAGCTGAAGGAGTACCAGGTTCCGGACTACCGGTACCTCCGCCGCGAGCGCCACAAGCGGACGTGACCTCCCGGGTCATTCTGACCCTCTATCCCCGGCCCTTCTTCTTGCGTCTCGCGGGCCCCTTCCTGACCTCCGGGTTCGCGGGCTCCCGCCAGGCGAGGGGCCACCAGATTGCGAAAGGCGCCGCGAATCTCCCCGCGATCTGGTACACGTGGAATGCGGCCGCCCACGCGTTGCGCGCGAACGAACCGTAGTTTGCCTCGCTCCACGCCCCGAGCCGGGTCGCGTAAAGCGATTCCACCTGGCAGCAGAGCGCGACGACGTGCACGCCAAAGAGCAGCCCGAACGCGAGCAGAACGCGGGAGCCCCTGGGTGGCGGCACAGCCGCGAGGAGTGTCGCGAGGACGACCAGGTTGAAGTCCAGATCGGAACCGGGCAGCCCCGGGCGGGGCGCCGCCGGAGGAAAATCGCTTCGATCCACCACGATCTCGCCGCCGCGGGCGGCGAGGTGCGTCACGGCAGGGCGCTCGGTCATCCGGAGAACCGATTCGGCGACCCCCGCGACCGCCCGCTCGTAGGGCGCCGAAAACGCCACCCACAGGGCGAGGCCCACGGCAAACCCGGCCGCTCCGCGGAGGAGCGCTCGCCGCGCCGCCTTCGACAGGGTCACGCCTTTTCGGGAGAGGTCCCGCTCCTCTGCCGCGAAGCCCACAGGAGAAACAGGAGGACGCCCACGAGGACGACGGCTGATTGCCAGATCACGGTGTGCGCGCTCGAAAAGAGGGCCGGGTGATGCCGGCCGATCCAGAACAGAGAGACCACCCGGACCAGATTGATGGCCTGGATCGCCAGAAACCCGAGGAGGAGTCCCATCCCGCGCGATCTCCACGGCGCAGGGAACGCGAGCACGGCGGCGCAGAAGAGAAGTGCGGTCTCAACGCCGTTGCAGCCGTTCTCAATGTCCACTCCGAAACCGGGGGAGCGAAGCTCCGTGCCGACAACCGTGACCCGTTCGGAGAGCACGTTCAAGATCACCGCGGACGCGTGCGCCACCCCTGCCGTGAAAGGCACGATGACGTGATCGTTCACCGGTTTCCACGAGACGAGAAGAGCAAAACCGATGAGGAGACCCAGGAACCGGGCGAGAAAGAGCCAGGAGCGCCGGCGTCTCGCCGCCGCGTCGGAAAAGCCCTCCGTCGAGTCGGGCCGCGCGGCCTTCACGCGTTCCCCCTTCCGTCCTGATCCTCCTGGAAGGCGACCATTTCGGAGACGAGCGTCCGGAGGTCCCGCGGCAACACGAGAAGGAGCGTACCGGAGGCATTGACGACGACCTGCTCGGTCACCGCGGAGGCGAGGAGCTCGCCTCCCGCGTCGCGGATCTCGTAGTCGATCACCAGGCGGGCGACGCCGGGGGGCCTGAGGCGCGCGCACACCCGGACCTCGGTGTCCGCCATCGCGGGGCGGCGATAGGAAATCTCCATCCGGGTGATCGGAACTCGATACCCGATCGACAGCGCTTTCGTGGCCGTGAAGCCGAACCGGCGCGTGAACGCCTCGCGGACCTGCTCGAGATACAGCGCGTAGTGGCCATGCCAGACGACCGCGTAGGAGTCGCACTCCGCAAACCGGACCGGAATGTTGATCTCAAATCCCTTCAGCGCGGCGGCGGCTCCTCGGATTCCGCTCATGATGCCGCCGCCGGGGGGGATTCCAGCACCGCGGCGAGAAAATTGCCGCCGGCGCCGAAAGAATTGATCAGAGCGCGTCGGGGCCGCCCGTCGGAGCGAAAGGGGCCTTCCGGGTCCGCGATCGCGCAGGTCGCGGCGACGAGCTGTCCGCCTCCGGACGCCGCCGCCTCGCCGATCGCTTGCTTGACGGCGAGCGCCCGGGGAGGCTCCCCGAAGATCTCCCGCATCACGTCGGTCTCCGCGCGGTCCATCTCTTCGACGCCGTTGGACGATGGCAGCCACAGGCCCACGTCGGACGGATGGACTCGGGCGTCGTCCAGCGCGCCCCGGATCGTGCGGCCGATGGCCGCGGGATCGGGGGCGAATCGGTACGGGTCCGTGGGGACTCCGGCGAACCCGATTCCGGCCAGGCTCGCCAGGGGTCGGCCACCGCGGCGCCGCGCGGCCGATTCCGCCTCGACGAGAATCGCAAAACCCCCTTCACCCTGCACGATTCCGGAGCGGCGCTTCTCGCCGCGGAGGGCGCCGACGCGGTCGAACCCGAGCGCGTAGATCGCGTTCCATTCGTCGACGGCTCCCGCCAGCATTGCGCGCGCGCGCCCGGACTCGAGCGCCAGCACGGCGTACAGAAGCGCGTTCAACGCGGACGGGTCCTTCTGGGTGATCGTCACGTTCGGCCCGAAGAGTTTCAGCTCGATCGAGACCTGAGAGGCGGGAGCGTTGGCGACGGTGTTGGGAAAGTGAAATGGCGGCGCCGCCTCGGGCGATTCCAGGAACAGCACCCGGAGAAATTCCGTCAGCGCTCCCGCTCCCGCCGATCCCGTCCCCATCGCGATGCCGATCTCCTCCGGAGCGGCCGATATGTCGAAAGCCGCCTCGCGGACCGCCTCCAGGCTCGAGACGATCGCGAACTGGCTCCCCCGGTCGAAGCGGCGGGCTTTCATGGGCGGGATCTCCGGCTGAGGGCTGAAGCCGTCGCACCGCGCCACCTCGAGCGCCTGGAGTCCCGATCGTTCCTCTCGCGTCATCGGGCGAACGGCGGTCTCTCCGGCGACGAGACGTCGATAAAACTCCCGCGAGCCGCGCCCGAGAGGCGAGACAGCGCCCGTCCCCGTAATCCATCCTCTCGACGCCAAGCTCAGTAAACGCCGGCCTGACGGGCGAAGACGACCACGGAGCTGTTGCCCCCGAACGCGAACGAATCCGAAAGCGCGACTTCGATGTCGCCCTCTCGCGCGGCGTTCGGCACGTAGTCGAGGTCACAGGCGGGATCGGGGTTTTCGTAGTGGATGGTCGGCGGGATCTTCCCCTCCCGCACGGTCAAGACGGTGGCGACCGCCTCGATCGCGCCGGAGGCGCACAGGCAATGCCCGATCATCGACTTGATCGAGGAGATCGGAATGTCCCTCGCGCGATCGCCGAGGCCTATCTTCAACGCCGCCGTTTCCGCGGAATCGTTCTGCGGCGTGGCCGTTCCATGGGCGTTGACGTAGTCGACATCTTCCGCGTTGACGCCGGCGGCCGCGAGCGCGGAGCGGACCGTACGCCCTCCCGCCGCGCCGCTCGGGTCGGGGGCGGTCATGTGGTACGCGTCGGAGGTGACGCCGTAGCCGAGGAACTCGGCGAGGATCGGCGCGCCGCGCTGCTTCGCGCGCTCCCACTCCTCGAAAATGAGGATGCCCGCCGCTTCGCCGATGGAGAGTCCGCGCCGCTCGCGATCGAACGGCCGGCACGGCTCGGGATCGACCGATCGCAGCGAGTTGAAGCCGCCGTAGGTCAGGCGCGCGAGGACGTCGGAGCCCCCCGTGATCACGACATCGGCGAGCCCCGCCGCGATGGCATCGTGAGCGAAGCCCATCGCGTTCGCCGACGAAGAGCAGGCGGTCGTGATGGTCGACTTGATGCCCTCCACCCGAAACCTCTGCGCCACGCGGTCGGTGATGGCGTCGGGGAGGTGGTTCAGCACATGGGACGGCCGGCCTTTTCTGCCATGGAGGTGCTGCTCGAAGTACGCCTCGGAGTCGAGCAGTCCGGAAGTTCCGCCGCCTAAGATCACTCCGATCCGGGCGGGTTTCTCGCGGGAGAGATCGAGACCCGACTGGGCGATGGCTTCCTGCGCCGCGGCGAGCCCCATGCGGTCGGCCCGCGACGTGCGCTTTTTTTCGGATTGAGACAGGAATCCGTCCGGGATCTCGAGCACCTGGGCGGCGGTCTGGGTGCGATAGCCCGAGGGATCGAAGAGGGAAAACGGACGGATGCCGCAGGTCCCCTCGAGGAGGGCCTTCCAGAAATCCGTCACGTTCGTGCCGATCGACGTCACGGCTCCGAGACCCGTGACGACGACACGCCGGGATTTGTCCATGAGGTTGGCAATTCTACAGCGCGACGGGCGCGCCGTCGCGCCGGCGAGAGGCGCGAAGGGAGAGGCGGGGGGCGCGGCGAGCGGTGAGGGGCGAAAGGCGAAGGGCGAGGGGCGAAGAGGGAAGACAGTGTACCTTGAGCGCCCAGCGCCCCACCGCCCCTCGCGACATAATCGGCGCATGAACGAACGCGTCGGCTGGCATACGTACTTCATGAACATCGCGAAACAGGTCGCGACGCGGGCGACCTGCGAAAGAAAGCATGTGGGGGCCGTGATCGTGCGCGACCGCACGATTCTGTCGACGGGCTACAACGGGTCGATCCGCGGGCTCCCGCACTGCGAGGATGTCGGTTGCGTGGTCGAGGACGGCCACTGCGTGTCGACGGTCCACGCCGAGGCAAACGCTCTGCTCCAGGCCGCGCGGAACGGGGTCGCGATCCGGGACGCCGAGCTGTACACCACCGCGAGCCCGTGCTGGCCCTGCTTCAAGCTGATCGCCAACTCCGGGATCTCGCGTGTCTATTACGGCGAGTTCTACCGTGACGAGAGGTCTCTCCAGGTCGCGCGCGAAGCCGGCATCGAGTTGATCGATCTCGGGAAGGGAACGGGTCCCGGAGAGAGGATCGTTTAGGCCGTTACCGTTTTCCCGCCGGGACCGCGGTTTCCAGCAGCCGCAGGCACTCTTCGAGATGCGTCCGGGACCCCGCGGTCAGCCGGAAGAACCGGCAGCCGAGGCCGCGGTCCGACTCCTGCCCGACCCGGACGACGATCGCCTCCGCGACGACGGTCCGGCCTTTCTGCCCGGGAAGCTCGAACGAGATTTCGAGACGCGCTCCGACCGGCTGGCGGACGGGCGTCCGGATGAAAAAGCCGCCGCGCGAGAGATCCCGAAGGGTGCCTTCGTGCTGCGCGCCGTCGCGCCAGAACGTGACGGACCACTCGACCGCCGCGCGCGCGGCGTCGCGGGGCGAGAGCTGCAGGTACCGCCGCATCGTGTCGAACACCACCGGGGTGTCGAACGGCTTTTCGATGCACGCGTCCGCCCCTGCCCGGCGCGCCGCGTCGGCGGCGAGCGGCGTCGCGGTGGCGACCACGACCGGACGGTGCCCGAGGTGGGAGTCCGCCTTCAATACGCGGCAGACAT
The DNA here is from genome assembly GCA_038253555.1 of Thermoanaerobaculia bacterium. Taxonomy (GTDB): domain Bacteria; phylum Acidobacteriota; class Thermoanaerobaculia; order UBA5066; family Gp7-AA6; genus JALYUA01. Next base: position 7,710 of record JBBSGZ010000047.1, on the reverse strand, counting down.
CAATTCCCGTCATTCCGGACATTTCGGCGTCCAGAAAAATCAGATCCGGCTTCTCCCGTCGCGCGGTTGCGAGAGCGTCCGTCCCGTTCGAGGCACGCAGCGGCTGGCAATGCGTCCGCCGGGCGATGTCGTCGGCGACCGCGTCGAAGAGGCCTGTGTCGTCGACCAGAAGCACGGAGCTCATAGCTTCAATTATAAGGGCGGGCATCCGGCGGGCCGGGACAGGCAGGGCCGCGGCGCACGCTCCGCGACGCGGCCTTTTCTCCAAAACGTGGTTCCACGGGCAAGCATACCGGGCTATCCACGGGCGGCGTGACGAAGTCCGGCTCCGTGGCAGGGGAGGTTGGTGAGCCTCTCGATTCCCAGGCGGGAACCCCGCGCGCCCGCCCCTGGATTTAAGGCCCGACGACCCTCGGCCGCAGTACGACGTCGCCATGCAGGACGTGCGGCGGAGAGGTCAGGATCCCGAGCACCGCGGCGAGGACGTCTTCGGGCTGCAGGCGCTGACTCTTCTCGGTCGTCGGCCGGAAGCGGTCGAAGAACTCGGTGTCCACCGATCCGGAGCAGAGCGCGGTGACGCGCACGCCCTGTGGCTTCATCTCCTGCGCGAGCGCGCGCGAGAAACCGACGAGGCCGTGCTTCGCGGCGCAGTACACGGAGCCCTCCGGGAATCCCTCGAGTCCCGCGATCGAGGCCACGTTGATCACGTCCGAGGGTGCGCTCTTGACGAGCGACGGCAGTGCCGCCTGCGTCAGATAGATCGCTCCCGCCAGGTCCGTCGCGAGCATCTCCTCGATTTGCGACCGCTTGAGCTCGGTCAAGGGAGCGCGGTAGCCGAGGCCGGCCGCATTGATCAGAATGTCGATCCGCCTGTAGCGGGCCAGAACGACGTCGACGAGGTCGAAGACTGCCGGCGTCGACCGGACGTCCGCAACGTGGTACGCCGCTTCGCCCCCGGAGTCACAGATCTCGGAGACGAGCGAACGGAGCAGATCCTCGCGCCGGGCCACCGCGAAGACGCGCGCTCCCGCGCGGGCCAGGCCGGCCGCGAATGCGCGGCCCTGGCCGGAGGACGCGCCCGTGACGAGCGCCACCCGATCCTGAAGCGTCCGCGTCCGCAGCGAGTCCAAAACGCGCGCGAGATTATCATCCGCCGCGCATGGACACACCCAGCCACGGGCTGGCCGGAGCAATGCTCACGCGCGCGATGGGATCCCGGCCGGGGGCGCGCGCCGCCCTCTGGATCGGTTTTCTCGCGGCGATGCTTCCGGACGCCGACACGTTTTTTCTGGACGGTCAGATCGGTTACCTGCGCAACCACCGGGGCTGGAGCCACTCGTTCGTCTATTTGCCCCTCTTCGCCGCCGGCGTCGCGGCGATCGCCCGGGTGTTTTTTCGCAAGGCGCGCTTCATCGAACTGTGGATGTTCGCCGCCGTCGGAATTGCCTCGCACATCCTGTTCGACTGGATCACGTCCTTCGGGACGATGTTCTTCACGCCGATCAGCCGCGTGCGCTACTCGCTCGACTGGGTCTTCATCATCGATCTCTTCTTCTCGGGCATCGGGCTCGTCACGCTTCTCCTGGCGCTCGTCCGTCCGGCAAGCGGCCGGAAGATCGCCGTCTGGGGCTGCCTCGGGCTCGCCGGTTACCTCGTCTTCTGCGCGGTGCTGCACGCGAGGGCGCTCGAGGCGTGGCGCCGCATCGACCGGCCGCCCCCTGGCGCCGCCGTGGCCGTCATGCCTCAGCTGTTGTCGCCGTTTCGCTGGCTGGGCCTCTCGGAGCACGGCGGGGCGGTCCACGCCTGCTTCTTCGATATCGGCCCATTCGCGCGCATCGTGCCGACGCCCCGCGTCCCGGATCGGATGTCGGAGGCGTTACGCCGCCTGCCGGACTTCTACCCGCCGCCCGGGAGAGCGCGCATCCGCAGCTTCGACCGCCCCCGCGACTCGGAACAGCTTCGCCGCGCCCGCTCGCTGCCGGAGGTCGAGACCTACCTGGCGTTTGCCCGCTTTCCGCTCGAGACGGTGGCTTTTTCGGAGGACGGCGGCGCCGTCGTGACGTTCGAAGACCTGCGGTTCCTGCCTTTTTTCGCCGGACCGTGGGCGCGGGGGAAGGATGGGGAATACACCCGCCAGCCGTTCGTCTATCGCGTGCGTCTAAACGGCGCCGGCCGGGTTCTCGAGCGCGGGTTCGTCGTCGCGGGCCGGGCTCGCTGACGGGGGAGGAGGAGGCGGTGCCGCCACGTACGAGTATTCGGGAGACGGCGTCCGCGTCAGGGCTTCGGAGATTCCCGCGTAGTACCCGACTTTTACCAGCAGCCGGAGGAATACAAAGACCTGCTGCGTCAGGATCAGGGGTACGAGCGCGAGCCGTGCCTCGCCGCCCGCGGACGGATCGGCCACGATCCAGACGGCGTAGAGCGCGAGAACGGTCACGATGGACGAGAGAAGCACCCCGAAGAGTCGGAGCGGACGCGAGAGCGCGCCGGCGATCCCGGCAAAAAACCGGGAGACCGGCGGGAGATCGGGGCGCGCCACCCAGATCGCTCTCACCGAATCGGCAATGAGCTTGATCGTCGACAGGACAAGCGCGAGCAGGATCAGCCGGGCGAGCGTGATCCCCAGCACCTGGCGCTCGCTCTGCAACTCCCGCATCCGGTCGTGCAGCGCGACGCCGCTTTCGATCCACACCCAGCGATAGGCGAACAGCGCGGCGGCCAGGGCGGCGAGCGTGAACGCCAGGAAGGCCGGGAATCGCCGCATGCCTTCCCGCCCGAACGTGACGAGAGAGCCGTGGGGCTCCCGGAGGGTTCCGAGGATCCCGCCCAGAGCGAACGCGTGAAGGACGATCGCGAGCATGCCGAGCGAGACGGCGGCCGCGCCCATGCCGCGCAGACCGCCGAGCTTCGAGGCCGTGACGCCCTCGGGAGTGAGAAGGCCCGTGAGCAGCTCCGGAAAGTTGCCGAGGAGGTCGGGATGGGTCCTCAGGAGCGTTTCCCACCATCCCAGGTCCGGGTTGGCGACCATGCGGCTCGCGGCAGGGGAGTCGTCGAGAAGGTCGTGCAGCGTGTTGGAGACGGGAAGGATCAGCACGGACGCCAGGAGGAGCTGGATCAGCCAGAGCGAGACGGCGAGATACGGCTTGGAGAGGGAAAGCCGCAGTCCGCGGCCGAAACACGCCAGCGCGCCCGGCCTTCGCGAGCTCACCAGGCCACCGTCAGGCTGTCGAGGAAGTTCTGCATCCAGAAAACGCTTCGCGCCGTCCACCGCGCGGCAGCCCTGGGGTCCGGGACGACGCGCTTGCCGTTGTTGGTGCGGTCCGCATCGAGCGCGAGCTTTTCGTCGGGATCGACGATGGCCTCGAGGAGCCGCGGTCCGCCGGCGACCCGGAATCTCTTCCACCGGGCTTCGCCGTCCCAGGAGGAGCGATAGGTCTTTCCTCCCTCGAAGCGGAGGAGCACCTCGACCGGAAGCGCCGTCTCGCCGCGCCGCGTCACGAGGGCGACGCTGTCGTAACCCCGGACGCGGGCGAGACCGGGCGGCGGGCCCTCCGAAAGTTTTCCGTCGCGTTCAAAGAGGCCCTTCGGAGGCTTCGCGGGCGACGAGCTCGCTTTTTCGACGGCGTAATCGACGTCGCCTGAAGAGTGAAAGGTGCGGTCGAAGAACCACGTCCAGTCCCGGCCCGACACTTCGTTCACGCAGGCGATGAAATCCGTCAACGCCGGGTGTCGGAATCGCCAGCGGTCGGCGTAGAGCCGGAGCGCGCGGTCCATGACGTTGACGCTCAGCAGATTTTCGAGGGTCGAGAGGGCCAGGGCCGTGTGGGAGTACGTGTCGGATCCGTAATTCTTCACATCGCGGAATTTCCAGCTCGGCTGCGCGTGAACGTCCTGCGTGGCGACCTCGAAGTAGCGGCGGTTCGCGTCCACGGGATAGTTCTGGTCGATGCCGAGGGCGAACCTGTAGCCGAACACGTTCACGACCGGATGGTTGGGGCCGTACGTCGCGCGCAGGACCCGCGAGGTCATGTACTGGTTGAAGCCCTCGTCGAGGTAGGGCTCCTCGAATTCGTTGGAGGCGAGCATCCCGTAGAAAAACTGGTGGCCGAACTCGTGGATCGTGACTTCCTCGGGGCGGTGCACGCTCGCCGGGGCGATGAGCTGCGTCCCGCAGGTGATGAGCGTCGGGTATTCCATCCCCCCCGCGGCCGACGCGCCCCAGGGAGGGTCGACGAGGGTCAGCGTCGGATAGGGGTAAGGGCCGAGAACGCGGCCCATCTGCGAGAGCGCCGCTTTCACCGCGCGGAAGTGGCGCGAGGCCTGAGAGGCGTGCTCCGGCTGGACGTAGAGAAGGATTTCGACGTCGGCGAGGCCCGCCTCCCGGAAGAAGTCCTTGACGACGACGTAGTCGGGATCCCCCGTCCACGCGAAGTCGTGCACGCTCTCCTGGCGGAACCGGTAGAGCACGCGGTCGCCGGCCCCGGAGCGCTCCTCCACCCGCTTTCCCGTCGCGCCGACCTTGCCGCGGTAGCGCGCAGGGACGTCGATCGACACGTCATAGTCTCCGAAGTCCGAGAAAAACTCGCTGTTTGCGTGGAACTGGTGGCAATTCCAACCGGTCTCCTGAAAGACGCCTATCTTCGGGAACCACTGCGCGACCATGAAAAAATCGCCCTTCCAGCCGGTCCGGCGGTAGACGCGCGGCAGCCGCGAACGGAAATCGAGCGACACCCTGGCGGTCTCGCCCGGCGCGACGGGCCGGGGGAGGGTCACTTCGGCGACGGTGCGGTCGTCGGGATTCTGGTCGTCGGGCGAGAGGTACGCGAGCGCGGGCAGGAGGTCCGTTCCGTCGGCGAAGGTCATGCGGAGGATCTCGACCGAGCCCCACGAGGAGTTGGGAATCGGAACTTCTCGCGCCTTGCCGCCGGACTCGCGGCGAAACGTCGAGCGCGTATTGAGAAAGGCGTTCAAATACAGGTGAAACTGAAGAGTCGCGGCCGGGTGGCTCGTCGTGTTCGTCCACGTGAGCAGCTCCGTACCTTCGACGACCTTCTTCTCGGCGTCCAGGCGGCAGGAGATTTCGTAAGAAGCGACCGGTTTAGCGAGGGGCGCGGCCGGAACCGGAAAGGCGGAAGCGGCGAGCGCACCCGCGAGAGCGAGAAGGAGGATTCTCGCTTTTGCCGAACCCATTGCCGAGACTGTAGCATGCCGCGCGTGTCGAAAAAGCCTCTTCAGGTCGAAGCGGCCCCGGCTCCCGCGCCTTCCGCCGCGGTCCGACGGGCCGGTGCGCTGCGGGAGGAGCTCGCGCGTCACGAGCGGCTCTATTACGTCGACAACCGGCCGGAAATCACCGACGCCGAGTTCGACGTGCTGATGCGGGAGCTGGTCGCTCTGGAAGAGAAGTATCCCGAGCTGGCCGTCCCCGACTCCCCGGCGCGCCGCGTGGGAGGCCGCGCCGCGGAGGGGTTCCCGACTGTCGAGCACGCGACACCGATGCTCTCACTCGAGAACGCGTATGACTGGGAGGAGGCGGAAACGTGGCTCGCCCGCGCCCGCAGGCTTCTCGGGGACGATCCGCCGGCCTACGTGGCGGAGCTCAAGATCGACGGGCTTTCGATTGCGCTGCGATACGAAGACGGCCGGTTGGTGCGAGGCGCCACACGGGGCGACGGCGTTCGAGGAGAGGATGTGACCGAGAACGTCCGCACGATCCGCTCGATCCCGCTCCGGATCCCGGAAACGGGCATTTTCGAAGTGCGCGGCGAAGTGTTCTACACGAAGAAGGCCTTCGAGAAAGTGAACGCCGAGCGGGAGTCTGAAGGGGAGGCGCTCTTCGCAAACCCCCGGAATGCCGCCGCGGGAACGATGCGGCTGCTCGATTCCCGGGTCACCGCGCGCCGGCGTCTCGAGGCCTGGCTCTACGGAATCGCGGCCGCCCCGCGCATGCCGGACTCGCAGACCGGCGTCCTCGAGCTTCTGCGCGAGCTGGGGTTTCGCGTCAATCCCCACTCGCGCCGTTGCACGTCGTTCGCAGAGGTCCGCTCTTTTCTGGACGACTGGCGAACGCGCCGCCAGGAGCTCGACTTCGAGACGGACGGCGCCGTCATCAAGGTGGATGACCGCGCCCTCCAGGAGCGCCTGGGGACGACGGCGAAGTCCCCCCGATGGGCGCTCGCCTTCAAGTATCCCGCGGAAGAGAAGAGGACCGTGGTGCGCGACATCTCCGTCCAGGTGGGCCGCACGGGTGCCCTCACTCCCGTCGCGCACCTCGACCCCGTTCTCCTCGCCGGAACGACCGTCAAGCGCGCTACGCTGCACAACTACGAGGATCTCGCACGCAAGGACGTCCGGGTCGGCGATACGGTGATCGTCGAAAAAGGCGGCGACGTGATTCCGAAGGTCGTCCGGGTGTTGCTCGAGGAGCGTCCGCCGCACTCCGCGCCGTACGTGATGCCGTCCCGGTGCCCCGTCTGCGGGGATCCGGTCGTGCGGGACGCCGAAGAGGTCGCGACGCGGTGCGTGAATCCGTCGTGTCCGGCGGTGATCCGCGAAGCGCTCCGGCACTTCTGCTCGCGCCGGGCGATGGACATCGAGGGCCTGGGGGAAAAACTCGTCGACCAGCTCGTGACCGCGGGGCTCCTGACGGACGTCGCTTCGATCTACGCGCTCCGGGCGGAGGACCTCGCGCTCCTGGAGCGGTGGGGCGAAAAGTCCGCGTCGAATCTGATCGCTCAGATCGAAGCGAGCAAAAAAAACGACCTCTCACGTCTTCTGTTCGCTCTCGGAATCCGCCACGTCGGCGAGAAGGCGGCGAGGATCCTCGCGCGCCGCTTCCGCACGCTCGACGGGATCGAGGCGGCTTCGGAGGACGCGCTTCAGCGCTCGGAAGAGGTCGGCCCGAACACCGCGTCCACCGTCATCTCGTGGTTTGAGTACCCGCGGCACCGCGAGCTGGTCGCCCGCCTCCGGGGGCACGGGGTCAATTTCGAGTCTCGGGATGAGGCGCCGCCTGCCGAGGGCGCCCTCGCCGGGAAAACGGTCGTCTTAACCGGCACCCTGGAAGGCGTCACCCGCGAGGACGCTTCGGCCCGCCTGGAGAGCGCCGGGGCGAAAGTCGCCGGATCCGTCTCGAAGAAAACGGATTACGTCGTCGCGGGCGAAGCCGCCGGCTCGAAGCTCGAAAAGGCCCGGTCCCTCGGGGTCCCGGTGGTGACGTGGGCCGAGATGCTTGACATAATGGGGGACGACAAGCGCGTCATCGGCGCCTGACCGGCAATCGCCGTCCGATTGCCCGAACGGGAGAGTCTTTTGGATTTACCCGCCAAGGTCGTGATCTTCTGCCCGACGCTGGAGTTGAAGAACAAGCCGGGGCGGCTGATGGCCGTTTCCCCGAACGGCTTCTACGAGATCTGGCTCGACTTCGCCGAGCGCAACCACACCGTCCTCCTGCCGGTGCAGGGGACCGCGCTGGTCTTTTCGGAGCCGAACACGACAGGAGAGCCGGTCGCGGGCATCGAAAGGTAAACCGTCGCCAACCGTCGCCAACCGTCGCCTCCGCTCACTGCGGGACCTGCGTTCGCCGCCGGCTAACGCACCGCCCGGCGGCTCGCCTGAAGGCTCGACCGCCCGGCTGGTCCCTTCGTTCGCTGCGGCTCCCGCCCCGAGAGGCTCCTCCCTCCCTCTGGTCGGGAGACTCCTCTCGGGGCGAGC
>JBBSGZ010000046.1:0-26258 GCA_038253555.1 Thermoanaerobaculia bacterium | reverse complement strand
ATAGCTCTCGACTTTGTGGGGTCGTCTTTGCTCTGCTATGCAGGTTCATCCGGGCCTCCTGGTCGATGAGTTGTCGGCTCGCACCAACAGCTTCCCACCGCTGAGCCCGGGTGAACAACCTCTTGAGCCTTTACACCTAGCCCGCCGCCTTCAACGCCACGTCGTCGCGGCGGTGGTAGATCGTATCGACCAGGCCGTACTTCTTCGCGTCCTCGGACTCCAGGATGTAGTCGCGATCGGTGTCCTTGGAGATCCGCTCGATGTTCTGGCCCGTGTGGAGCGCCAGGATCTGGTTCAGGCGCTCGCGCACCTTGAGAAGGTCCTTGGCGTGGATCTCGATGTCGGTCGTCTGACCCTGAAGCCCGTACGCCAGCGGCTGGTGGATCAGGAACCGGGAGTTGGGAAGCGCGAACCGCTTGCCCGCCGCCCCGGCCGCCATGAGGACCGCCGCCATCGACGCCGCCTGCCCGATGCAGATCGTGGCCACGTCGGGCTTGATGTACTGCATCGTGTCGTAGATCGCGAGGCCCGCGGTGATCGAGCCGCCGGGCGAGTTGATGTAGAAAGAGATGTCCTTCTCGGGGTTTTCGGATTCTAAAAACAGCATCTGGGCGATGATCAGATTGGCGATCGTGTCGTCGACCGGCTGTCCCAGGAAAATCACGTTGTCCTTGAGCAGCCGCGAATAGATGTCGTAGGCGCGCTCGCCGCGACTCGTCTGCTCGATCACCATCGGAACGAGAACCATGCCGCCTCCCTCGTAGTCGTCTTCCATGTCAGCCGGTCCATTTGAAACGTGAAAGCGCCATCGAAAAATCCCGCCTCTGGATTACGCCGGACCCCTTCATCGAGATTCCGCTTCGGGTCCCGATTCCCGACTCCCGATTCCCGGGTTCGAGGGTAGCACCGTGGCCTGCGCGATCAACAGGTCGATGGCGCGCGCCAGCCGCATCTCGTCGCGGAGCGCGTCCAGTCCATCGCCCTTTGCCATCTGCTCCCGCAACTCGGCCGGGTCGACCCCGCGCCGGGCGGCCGCGCGCTTGAACTCGGCTTCGAGCTCCGTGTCGTTGACCGCGATCCCCTCCCGCCGGGCGATCTCGTCCACCAGCAGGTACTCCTGGACGCGGCGGACCGCTCCCTCGCGGGAGTCTGCGCGCAACTTCTCCCAGTCCGCTTCCTTCGGGTCGACGCCGTTGTTCGCCAGGTAACGCGCGTAATCGCGAAGCGCGCCCGTGATCTCCGAGTCGACGAGCACCTCCGGCGCCGGCACCGGCGTCTTCGCGAGGAGCTGGTCCAGGATCGCCCGACGGAACGCGCGCCGCCGCTCTCCCTCCTTCTCCCGCCGAAGGCCTTCGCGCACCTTCTGACGAAGGGTGTCGGCGGTCTCGCCTTCCGCCACCTGCTTCGCGAGGTCGTCGTCGAGCTCCGGGAGCTTCTTTTCCTTCAGCGCCGCGAGCGTCACCTCGTAGTCGACGGTTTTCCCCTTGAACTCCTCGTTTGGAAAATCGTCCGGGAAATTCTTGCGGAAGCGCCGCGTATCGCCCGGGGCCGACCCGCGCAAAGCGTCGTTGATCTCCGCCATCGAGTCGGCGTGGCCGACCTCGAGAGTGACCTTCTCATCCCGGAAAGTCCGGGGGGTCTGCCCCGGCGCGAGAATCTCGACGAACGTGCCCGCGACGTCGGCCACGGCGAAGTCGCCCGCGGCGGCAGGACGGCCCTCGATCGGGTGGAACTCCGCATGCTGTTCCCGGAACCGCTCGAGGACCCTCGCGACTTCGTCCTCCGTGGGTTCGACGTCGACGTCCTGCACCGGAAGACCGCGGTACTCGCCGGGCTCGATCGGCGGCTTCAGGTCGAGCTTCGCCGTGAAACGGATCGGGCCGGGCGGGTCCCAGTTCAAGGCGTCGATCTGCGGCCGTCCGAGAACGGACAACTTCTTTTCCTCGACCGCCGCCGAGAGCGCTTCCGGCAGGAGATGCTCGAGGACGTCGCTCTTGATCTCCTCGGCAAAGCGCTTCTGCACGACACTCTCCGGAGCCTTGCCCTTCCGGAAACCCGGCAGCGCCGCGCGTCTCGCGTACGCGCGCGTGACTTCCTTCCACGCTTTCTCGACGTCCTCGCCCGGCACCTCGATCTCGAGGCTCGTGCGCGTGGGCGACTCTTCCTCCGCGTTCAAAACAACCATAGGGGGCGGAGTCTACCCGAGGGAAGTCGCCGTCGAATGCGCCCGGTAAGGCCCGCTCCCGCCCTCCGCACCGCTCGGAAGGCGCGACCCGTCTCTACTGTCCTCGCGGCGGCACGAGGCGAGGCCCCCGTCTCGAGGGACGCGGCGCCGGCTCCGCACGCGGCTGCGCCGACGGAGCGAGCAGTACCGCGGCGGCCACGTCCAGCCGCCCGAACCCGAACACCGCGTTCGGAACGGCGGAGCCCGGAAAGCCTCCGCAGTCCTGGTTCGACCTGAGCGGAACCGCCGACCGCTCGAGAATCGCAGCCGTCGCCGCCACCTGACCGACGAGGGCCGGGGAGGCCGACCACAGGAGCGCCACGGCGCCCGTCACGTGGGGCGCCGCGGCAGACGTACCGGAAAAGGGGCGGTAGCTGGAGGGTTGCGCGGAGGTGCGCACGCCCACTCCGGGCGCGCTGATGTCAGGCTTCAGCCTTCCCGACCCGTCCGCCGCGGCTGGTCCGCGGCTGGAGAAGCCCGCGATGTCGTCCGCGAGCGTCGTCGCGCCGACGGTGAACACGGAGGCGTAGAACACGGGCACGTCGCTCGCCGTCGCGCAGGCCGGCCCCGAGTTGCCGGCCGAGACGGACAGGAAAATCCCGGCCGCCGTCACGTTGTCGACGACGGCCCGAAGCACGTTCGGGTCCGTGCATCCTTCGCTCGCCGGGCAGCCCCAGGAGTTGTTGACCACGTGCGGAGCGAGGTCCGGGCGCGGATTGCCGCCGCCGGCGTCGGTCGGAGCGAGGAACCACTGGAAGCACTCCGTGTAGCGCGCCGGCGTTCCCACCCCGCGGTCCATGTTCCGGCAGCCAATGAATCGGGACCCGGGAGCCACGCCGATCTGGTTCTCCCCTTCTCCGCCGACGGACAGCCCGGACGTGGACGTCCCGTGCCCGTCGTCGTCGCAGGGAGATGTCGCGTTCGATCCGCACGAGTTTCCGGCGGCGGCGTCGTGCACCGCGTCGTGCCAGTTGTAGTCGTGCCGGGCAACGCCCGCGTCGAATCCGCGGTAACGGTTCTTGAGCGCGGGATGCTCCCACGCGAACCCGGTGTCGGCGATCCCGACGACGATGCCCTGGCCCGTGAATCCCTTCGCCCAGACCTGCGGCGCTCCGATCAGCGTGAGGTTGGGCTCGACGCCCGATCCCTGACGCGTCTCGAGCGGCGCCTGCCGTCGTTTGCCCTCGTCCGGCGGCGCCGGGATCGAAGCCTCGCGATTGGCGGCGATGCTCGACACCTCGGGGAAGAGCGCGAGCTCGTCCGCGACTTCGCGCGGCGCCGTAACTTCGATCATGTTCACCAGGAAGAACGGCCTGAAGGCGATTCCGCGCCCGGCCAGGCGCGCCAAGAGCCGCGCCTGCGAGACCTCCGCCTGTGCGAAGAGCGCGTCGTAGACGAAACGGAGGCGCGAGACGCGGTCCGGAATCGACGCAGCGGGCGAAAGGTCCGCCTGATCGCTCAGCACCACGAGAAACGACGCCTCTTCTCCGGGCGACTTTCCCGCAAAGATCCGCTCGTCCAAGGGCGCGCGTCCCGCGGCCGCTGCGCGGACGGCGACTCCGAGAAAGAGGATCATCGCCGGAAGACTCGTCATGCGCGGCACCCGACCACTCTAAGCGGAGTCCAGTCGCCACATGTCAGCTTTCCGCTCTCTTCCGACGTTAGACTCCGCACCCATGCCGCCGCAGCGAAAACGGGGAAAGCGGAAGCCATCCGGCCGCGCCCCCGAGCCGCGCGCCGAGACCACGACCAGGCGCGGGTTTCCGACTCTGCTCGCGTGCGCGCTGCTCGGGGCCGCGATCCTGGTCATCTACTCCGGGGTGTTCCGCAACGGATTCGTCAGCTTCGACGACGAGATCTACGTCGTTAAGAATCCCCACGTCCGCGCGGGGCTCTCCGCGGCGAACGTCGCCTGGGCCGCGACGGCCACGGAAGCGGCGAACTGGCATCCCATTACGTGGATTTCTCACATGACGGACGTTTCGCTCTGGGGGATGCGTCCCGCGGGCCATCACGCCGGGAGCCTCCTCTTCCACGCGGGAAGCGTGCTCCTCGTCTTTCTGCTTCTGCGGCGGGCGACCGGATCCGCCGGCCGCAGCGCCGCGGTCGCTCTCCTCTTCGGACTGCACCCGCTGCGCGTCGAATCGGTCGCCTGGGTCGCCGAGCGCAAGGACGTGCTGAGCGTCTTCTTCGGCCTCGCGGCGATCGGAGCGTGGGGCGCCTGGATCGCGCGCAGAAAACCGGCCGCGTACGGCGCCAGCCTGGCCCTGTTCGCTGCGAGTCTGCTGTCGAAGGCCACGCTTGTCACGCTGCCTTTCCTTCTTCTCGCTCTGGACGTCTGGCCGCTCGAACGGCGGCCACTCGCGGGGAAAGAGGCTTCCGGAACCCGCTGGCCCGCCATTCTGATCGAGAAGGTCCCCTTCCTCCTGATCTCGATCGCGGCCGCGATCGCCACTCTTCACGCGCAGCGAGCCGGCGGGGCGACGGAAGCCCTCGCGGTCCCGTTCGGTCTGCGCCTCGAGAACGCGGCGGTCGGCTCTGTCCGGTACCTCGGGAAGATCTTCTGGCCCGCGCATCTGGCTGTCCTGTACCCGCATCCGCTGGCGAGCCTCGGGTGGAAGAGCGCGGCGGCGATCTCGGTCCTCGCGGCGATCTCGGCGGGGGCGTTTCTTTTTCGGCGGCAAAGGCCGTGGCTGCTCGCCGGCTGGCTCTGGTACCTGATCGCGCTGCTGCCAATGCTCGGACTGATACAGGTCGGCTGGCAATCGATCGCGGACCGGTATACCTACCTGCCCTCCCTCGGGATCCTCACAGCGCTCGTGTGGGAGGCGGCGGAGCGATCTCGAGGACGGGTCTCCGTCCGGGCGCTTGCCGGGGCGACCGCGGTTCTGGCCCTCGGCCTCTCGTTTCTGACCTGGCGGCAGGTCGCCACGTGGCGGGACTCCCTGTCTCTCTATGAACATGCGGTGGCGGTGACGGGCCCGAACGAGATGATGCAGATCGATCTCGGCAACGAGCTCGCTCGCCGCGGACGCACCGAGGAAGCCCGGCGCCACTTCGAGGAGGCCCTCCGGATCGAGCCTGCCTCGAACGACGCGCTCTACGCCCTCGGATCTCTCGCGTTGAACGAGGGTCAGCCCGCGGCGGCGCGGGAACGGTTCCAGGAAGCCGTTCGGCGACATCCCCGGTTTGCGGAAGGAGAAATCCAGATCGCCGTCTCCTTCCTGCGGGAGAACCGACCGGCCGACGCCGCCTCTCACGCGCAGCGCGCGCTCGCTCTTCGGCCCGGCATGCCCGAAGCGCTGTACGTGCTCGGAACGGCCTCCGACGCGCAGGGGCACACGGAGGAGGCTCAGGCGCAGTACGAAAGGGCAATCGCGGCGCGACCGGGCTATGCCGAAGCGCACGAGAACCTGGGAGAGCTGCTCGCGGCGGCAGGTAAGACGGCCGCCGCCATCCCGCACTTCGAAGCCGCTCTGCGGGCCAACCCGGATTTCGTCGAAGCCCGCCAGAGCCTCGAGGCGGCTTTGCGAACGGCGCGCTGACTGGACGTTTTTGCTCGAGATCCTGACAGCGACAGAGACCGCTCTCACACAGGTTGGAGCGCCTCGGAGGAACTCGATGCGCCAGCGCCTGAGGGCGAAACCGTGGGTGAAGGTTTCGGAATCGGACTGGCGACCGGCGGAGACATCGACGGCGACGGGAGGTGGCGTCGCGGCCCGCGAGCCAGGCGCGCCAGCCGTCAGGATCTGAAGAGTTAGTTTTAAACGGGGTACGGGCAGGGACTGGTGCGAGAGGAGGGATTTGAACCCTCACGGGTTGCCCCACGGGATCCTAAGTCCCGCGCGTCTGCCAGTTCCGCCACTCTCGCGAGAGGACGATCGTACCTCCGACCTCGCGTGACGGATTTCCCGTTTTAGTTCGATCCCGTACACAGACATCGCGATTCCGGATGCTAATCTCGAACCTCAAGTTCCTTCCAAAGGTGGATCCATGGTTCGAAGGCGTGACGCGACGGCTGGCATGCATCGGCAGGTCGGTCCGCTTGTCGTTTCCCGACCTGGCTTGCCAGGCTTGACCTCGAGCTCTCGCGAAGAACAATCCGGAGTCCGCGCCCGAACGCCCCATTCCTCTCCTCCGGCGCCCCACGCCGCCATCTCGCCCCGGTCGAATGCCCCGACCGATTGATATGGGGAGAAGATTCGAAGACCTCGAATCCAGACGTTCCGGCGGGACCTGGAGTCGCAAGCTCGAATTCTGGCTCGTGGTCGTGCTCGGACTTTCTCTTCCGCTCGTAAACACTCCGTTCTTCGTCTGGCGTGGCTTCGGCGTCGACCTGGCCCATATCAGCGGAAGCCTCCTGATCGCAGCGGCTCTCGCGGGTGCCGTCTTCCAGTGCCGGCGGCGGCCGAGCCGCCTCCTCTGTTTCGTCGCGGCGGGGATTCTCGTGGTGCCGCTGTTTCCGTACGTCGTCCACCGGCTGCCCGGTTTTTCCATTGATCAATTCTGGAGGAGCTTCGCGCATCTGGCGTTCATGCTGGCGATCTTTCTGGTGCTGTCGTCCGCGAACCTTTCGAGACGCCACTTCGATTCCATCCTGAGAATCCTCGTGTGCGAGGCGGTCTTGCTCGCGGCCTATGGAGTGTGGCAGGCGATCGCGTACCGGAACGGCTGGCCGACCGGGATCGGCGCCGTGAATTCATTTTCCCGGGAACCGATGCGGGGCGGATTCTCGGGAGTCTGGCGGGCGACGGCAACTTTCGAAGAGCCGCGGTACCTGGCGAATCATCTGCTGACGGCGATGGTCAGCGCCGCGTGGCTCGCGCGGAGGCGCTATGTCTCCGGCCGCAAGGCCGCTTCGATGCGATGGGTGGCCGCCCTGGCCCTCCTGTCGACCGGCATCCTCTTTACGCTCTCCCTAGGGGGCGTCGCCGCCCTCCTGATCCTCGCCGCCGGGATGGCGTTTGCGATGTACGGGAGGCTCACGCGCCGCGCGAGAGTGCTGATGACGGCGGGGCTCGCGACCGCCCTGTTCGGAGTCGGCGTCTACTACGGGACCTCCGGCGACGCCGTCGCAGGGCTGGTGCGCGAGCGTCTCGAAACGGAGATCGCGAGCCCTCTCGAATCCTTGTACTCACCGACGGCTCCCTATTTCTCGAGGGGCTTTTACCTTCACAACGCGCGTTACGCGCTGGTCATCGCGAACGAATCCCCGCTCGTGGGAATCGGCGTCGGCCAGTTCTCCGCCGTGGGAAGAATTCGCGGGAGACAGCTCGGCTTCCCGAGCGTCGTGCTCTCGGGCGGCCCGTGGGTCGGGCTCACCGGAATCCTCGCCGAATTCGGTCTCGCCGGGATTCTGCTCTTCACGATTCTGGGCGCGGCGATCTCCCAGCGCGACCCCCGGTCCCCGGGTCCGCCCGGCACGGGGTGCCGCTTCCTGAGCATCTGGCTTCTCGTGGCCATCTGCCTGGAAGAGCTCGGACCCGGTTTCTACCTCCATTTCTGGATGTGGTTCCCCCTCGGGATGGCAGGCCTCGGACGTTACGTCCCTCGGGAGGGGGCGGCCCAGGCGGCTGCCGGCGGTCAGCGCCATCTTGCTCCCGATCACTTTCTTCGCCGGCCGAGAGTCCCTTCATCAGCGACGTGATGGTGTGGTGGGCGAGGAGAACCCGGCCGTCGCGCGAGATGCGCTGGTCCCGAGCACGCCAGGAATCACGGGACTCGGCTGCCGTCCTACGCTCCCCCGGGGCCATCTCGAGGATGGGGGCGACGAGCTCGCTATCTCCCAAGGTTATCCGCTTGCCGGGGGGCGCCTGTTTGGTGGAGGTGGTTTTCTGCTGACTCATGATCTCTCCTTGCTGGCGGTGTGACGGCTTTTGTGACGTCTCAAGACGACGCGAGCCCGACAAACCGCGACGTAAACGACGAAAACAGCACTCGCTAAATACGTCTAAACACCCTGTATTCATTGAGTAATTGAGGGATTTGACGGAACGAGCGCGCCGAATCCTAAGTCCCGCGCGTCTGCCAGTTCCGCCACTCTCGCAGGCAGGTGGGAAATCGTACGCGCAAGCGGTTCGGCGTTCAACGGGCTCGCCCGCCATCGATGAGCGGTTCCCGATTGTCGAGAAGTCCGGGACCTGCGCGCTCCCGGACCGCTGTATCGTTCCGGTTCACGATTTTCGTCTGACAACTCATCATCGCGACGCAGCCGTGGGGCTTTCTCTGCGGACTCGGGATTCTGGCTCATGATCGTCAGCCGATGAACAAACAGCGCCTGGAAGCCTTCAGCGACGGCGTGATCGCGATTCTGATCACGATCATGGTGCTCGATCTTCACGTGCCCGCGGGCGCGACGATCGAGGCTCTCGGGGCGATCGTCCCGAATCTCGTCTGCTACGTCGTCAGTTTCATTTACCTGGGCATCTACTGGAACAACCACCACCACATGCTGCAGGTCACGAAGCATGTGAATGGCGCCGTGCTCTGGGCCAACCTTCACCTGCTCTTCTGGCTGTCGCTCGTGCCGTTCCTGACGCGCTGGGTCGCGGAGCACTACGTGAGCGTCGTGCCGACGGCGATCTACGGTGGCGTCCTTTTCTGCGCTGCCATCGCGTACACGATTCTCCAGACATGCATCATCCGGGCGGACGGTCCGGATTCCGCGCTCGCGCGGGCCGTCGACAAAGACCGGAAAGGACGCGCCTCGCTCGCGATCTATGCCGCCGGCGTCGTGGCCGCCTTCCTCCATCCGGCGATCGCCGACGCCTGCTTCATTTCCCTGGCCCTCGCCTGGCTCGTTCCGGATCGAAGGATCGAGAACGCGATCCGTCGATAGTCGCGAGCTGCCGTGGTCAGAAAAGAGCCCGCTCGGACGGCACGCCGGAACGGCGACGAGCCCTCTCTGGCTGCGTGATGGCCGCCGCGGGAACTCCGTCCCGCCCTGTCACAGGTCTTCTCTCCTCCCCGGTCCTCAGCCGACGATCCGGCTGAGCATCCGCACCGCTCTTCCCGAACGATGCGACGACGGCGTTCTCCGAATCCGACGAGACCTCGCGAAGCTCGAGTTCCGAGGCCGTCCGCAGAATACCGAGCGTTCGGGGGCCGATCCGCCCGAGGAGTCGATAGTGCGCGTCGAGGTAGCTCGCGACCAGGGGCGCGCGGTCCGCGTTGGAGACACTGTCGATCACGCCGATGCCGTCACTCGAGAGGATGGCGATGGGGGGCCGCTCCCGTTCGAGAGCGTCGATGACCTCGCGCTGCTTGTCCCGGGCTTCGTACAGGGGCACGCAGCTGTACCGGACGGGCGCCTTGCGGTCGAGAAGAAAGTACAGGCCCGGTTCGTTGCCGAAATCGAAGAACGTCTTCTCGGGAGGAACAGCGGCGTCGATGACCCGCCGCAGCGTTGCGATCTCCCGGACCTGGTCCCGAGGCAGCCGCGTCGGCGCGTCTCCCGCAAGTGAATCCGCGGCCCTCTCCTCCGTCCGCCGGATCTCGCCCGCATTCGAGAGCGCCGTCAATTCGCAGATCACGACGCGATCCGGCCTCAGAACCAGGCAGAAAGCGGCCGCACTGAGACCGCCGGTGACGACGCGCCAGCGCGGCCCCGAAGCTTGCGAGATCCGGTAGAGGAGCCAGCCGGAAGGAAGTCCCGCCAGAACGCCGTAGAGGAGCCGGTGGCCGGCATCCGCGCGGCCGAGGACCCCGCGCAGCGCGAGCATGGCGAAAAGAAGGCACACGGTGGCCGCGCGATCGACGGCGTCGATTCGTCCGGACTGCGACCGGCACACGAGCACGACTGCGGACAGGACGAGAATGACCAGAAGAGCGCACAACCCCGGAGTCTCCGAAGGACGAAAAATCCTGAGGGCTTCGAGCAGGGTTCCTTGCTTCAGGGCCGCGGTGATCGAGTCCGCCGGCAGTCCCCAGGTCTGCGTGATCGTCGCGGGGATCTCGACGAACGAAACGCGAAGGAACTCGCCCAGCGCCCCCCGCGAGGCGAGCCGCAACGCGAAAGGCGCGCTTCCCAGGAGAACGCCCCCGGAAAACCGCAACGTCGCCTCGACCGCGCGTCTCCCCGGGTCTCGCGCGACAACGTGGAGAACGAGAGGCGCGAGCGCGCCGCCCACGACAGCGATGACGCCGAAGTCGAGAGTCGCGAACAGCGTGATCGCGGAAGCTGCGCCGGCCGCCACCCATCCCCGCCCGTTGGCCGAACGCGCCGCGCGGAGGAGCAGGCAGAGAGACAGGAGCGGGGCCATATGGCGCTCCGAGAGAAACGGACAGAACGCGAGGCTCGCCGTCATCGCGACGGCAGCCCATGCGGCATCTTCGAAGAAGAGCCACGCGGACGCGCCGAGGGCCGCGAGGGCCAGCGCGGTCATCACGGCCCGAACCGTTCGGAACGCTTCCAATCCATGCCGGAGGGGCCGAAAGAACGGAGCGTTCCATCCGCCATCCGCACCCCATCCATGCACCGGGTAGAAGTCGATGTAGGGCCGGCCGCCGCCGGCGAGCGCCGCCGCCCCGAAAAGAATCTGGCCGTCCTCGAAGAGGTCGAGGCGGCTGGCCGGACGGGAGGAGAGAAACAGCCCGGCCCGAAACAGCGCGAGCACCGCCGCTCCGGCGGCCGGCATGGACCGGCGGATCGACGGACCGTAGACGACCACTCCGGCAAAGAGGAGCGCCGCGAAAAACGCCGGGATCGCCGGAACGCCGCGCCGCCAGAGAAGGAGGGACGCCGCAAAAACCATCCCGGCCCCGTGGGCGCGCCCAAAGGGCACTCCTCTTCCTTCGAGCCTTGCGGGCAGGATTCTTCCGAAGAACAGGGCGGCCGCCGGCACGGCCGCAAGGAGTGCCGCGGTCTCGAGATACGTCGCCTGTTTGATGTCGCCCAGGAGACGCTCGGCTCCGGGCAGGACCGGAGCCGCGTACACCCTCGACGCGACGCTGCGGGCGATCTCCACCAGGGGGAGAGCTCCGAGAGCGCCACCTGAGGCCGCTAGGAAACGAACGGCCGCCCTCGACGTCGCATCCGGCATCTCGGTTTCGATACGGACGCCCGGTGTCCTTCGTTTCCGAACGGTCTGCCTCGTGAGACGCGGCCGGGAGAAAGCCGTCAGTCCGCTCGTTTTTCATCTCCTGACCTTCTCCGCGGGCAATAGCGCTGGCCCTCGAAAATTAGGCTGTTTGCCGGGGCATCGGACGCCGGCAGGGCGGCAGGCGGCTCCCTCGGGGACCGGAAATAGCGGACCCCCGCGAGGGGGGAGACCCGGGACGCGGGCGGTTGAGACACTCTTCGCAAGCGGCTGGGAACGAAAATCCGGCCCGCG
The DNA here is from genome assembly GCA_038253555.1 of Thermoanaerobaculia bacterium. Classification (GTDB taxonomy): domain Bacteria; phylum Acidobacteriota; class Thermoanaerobaculia; order UBA5066; family Gp7-AA6; genus JALYUA01. The sequence goes on along the minus strand of JBBSGZ010000046.1, from coordinate 14,702 downwards.
GACCGGCCTCCGGAAGGCCCGTTGGCGGACGTCTTGCACAGAAACCAGGGCGTACCGCAGGAAAGAGGCAACGTGCTGAATCCCCCGGACCCCGGTTCCCTCAAGAAACGAATTCTGGTGGTCGAAGATGATCCGGCTCAGCGGGACGCCGTCTGTTCCCTCCTGGAGATGGAGGGGTTCGACTGGGCGGCCGCTGGAAATGGCCGCGAAGCGCTCGACCTGCTGCAGCGTGAAACGGCTCCGGATCTGGTCCTTCTCGACCTTTCCATGCCCGTCATGAGCGGCTGGGAGTTCCGGGTGGCGCAACTCGCCGATGACGATTTGAGCGGAATCCCCGTGATTTTCCTGTCCGCGGAGAGGCCGAGCGAGCACGAGTCCACGCTTGGCGCCGAAGGTTTTCTTCGCAAGCCGATCGACTGCGAAGTCCTGCTGGAGACCGTGCGCCGCTCCTGCGGGCCGCCCTCTACGCGCCCGGAAGCGTGAACGTGAAGGTGCTGCCGTATCCGGGCGTGTTCTCCGCCCAGATCCGCCCGCCGTGGGCCTCGACGATCGAACGTGAGATATAGAGACCCAGCCCGAGCCCCTTCCTTCCCCGCTTCTCCACCTGTCGGAAACGTTCGAAGATGCCGCTGAGGTCGCTGGCGGGTATTCCAGGACCACTGTCCCGGACCGCGATGTTCACGAATTTCCCGGAACTTGCCGCGGCCACGGAGATACTCCCCTCCGCGGGCGTGAAATGGATCGCGTTGCCGAGGAGATTCTGCAGGACCTGCACGACGCGGCCCCCGTCGAAACTCGCGGGAAGCGGCACCGACGGCAACGCGGCTTTCAGCGAGACCGAGCGTTCCGAGGTCGCTTCGCGGAACATGTTGATCACCTCCCGGACCGGCTTGCGCGCGTCGCCCGAGCGGGGAACGACGGAAAGTTTTCCCGCCTCGATGCTCGCGACATCAAGGAGGTCGGAGATGATCCGGTCCATCTGGGCGACGGACTCGCCGAGCGCGGCCCCGATCCGGGCGAGTGGGCCGCCGGCCGCGGCATGCCTCGCGACCAGGCGCGCGTTGATCGAGATCGCGTTCAAAGGATTTCGCAGGTCGTGGCTGACGATGGCCAGAAACTCGTCGCGAAGGCCGAGGGCTCCGATCGCTTCGGACAACGCCTGCGATTCCGTGTCCAACAGGTCCTGCATCTGCCCGACGACGGTCTCCTTCTCCGCGCGGTCCTGGCGGGAGCGCTGGTCAGATTCCCGGCGTTCGAATTCGAGAGCGGCATCGGACGAATCGCGCTCCTCGCGAAGCCCTTCCGACATCCGCCGTTCGCGCTCGGGGCCTCCCCCCGACGCCCGCTGCCGGTCCGACTCCAGATCGGCGCGGGAGCGCTGCCGGCGGACGCCGTCGTCTCGCTCTTCGCGGCGCCGCCGCCGGGACGCCTCCCCGCCCGCGGAGGGCTTCTTTCCGTCGTTGGAGTTCATGGTGGTCGTAAGCGTACACCCCGGAGGGCCCTCCCTCGCCTTTCGGAATATGGGCGCGGGCGCCCGGGGACAGAGGCCCGGGTGTCGGCTTCGGAGTCATTTCGCTGCGAGGAAATGACTTCGTGAGGTAGAAGGGGAATGTGAAGCCGGAGCCCGGGCGAAAAAAACAAAACATCGTCCGGCGGTTCTTTTCGGCTCTCGGGCCGGGGCTCGTCACGGGAGCGGCGGACGACGATCCGTCCGGCGTTGCGACCTATTCCATCACCGGCGCCCAGCTCGGGACTTCGCTTCTCTGGACCGCTTCGCTGACCTGGCCCCTGATGGGCGCCGTTCAGATGATGTGTGCCCGGATCGGAATGGTCACCGGCCAGGGCCTCGCCGGAGCGATGAAGCAGAAGTTTCCGAAGTGGGTCCTCGTCGTCTTTTCCCTCGCCCTCCTGGTCGCCAACACGATCAACATCGCCGCGGACCTGTCGGGGATGGCGGACGCGGCGGAGATGCTGACGGGCCTCAATTCGCATTACTTCGTCGTCGGCTTCGGGATCGCGATCGCCTTTGCAACGATCCGGCTCCGGTATTACCAGATCGCGAGGATCCTCAAGTGGCTCGCGCTCGTCCTGTTCGCCTACATCGTGACGGCTCTGAAAGTGGGCGTGAACTGGTCCGAGGTCGCCCGGGACGCCCTCGTCCCCTCGATCCCGGCGAGCCGCGAGGCGTGGGCGGGACTCGTCGCGATCCTGGGGACGACCATCAGCCCCTATCTCTTCTTCTGGCAGGCCGCGCAGGAGGTCGAGGAGGAGAGCGCGATGGGGCGGCGCATGCTCGTGGATCGCGTCGGCGCGACGAAAAAGGAGATCGCGGATCGCCGGCTGGATGTGGGCGTGGGGACGTTTTTCTCGAATCTCGTCATGTTCTTCATCATCCTGACCACCGCCCTGACCCTGCACCGCCACGGCGTCACTCACATCGAAAACTCGCGGCAGGCGGCCGAAGCGCTGGCCCCCCTGGCCGGGAAATTCGCCACGAGCCTCTACACGCTCGGCCTGATCGGCGTGGGACTCCTCGCGATCCCGACGCTGTCGGGGTCCGCGGCATACGCCTTCGCCGAGACCTTCGACTGGACCTTCGGGCTCGACCAGAAGCTGCGAAACGCCCGCTATTTCTACAGCGTCGTGATCGTCTCGACGGCCGCCGGGATCGGCCTCGATTTCGCCGACGTCAATCCGATCCGGGCTCTCTACTGGAGCGCGATCTTGAACGGGCTCCTTGCGCCGTTTCTCCTCATCGCCATCCTGATCATCGCGTGCGACCGGAAGGTGATGTGCGGTCAGCCGAGCTCGATCCTGTCGCGGGTGGTGGTCGGCGTGACCACCGCCGTGATGTTTGGCGCGGCCGTCGGCATGTTCGCGTTCTGAAATCAGGGAGGGCTGCGTCCCTCCTCACGGGTGGAGGTGCAACCGGATCCCGAAGACCGAAATCGGCCCGCGGTCCCGGTTGTAACCCGGGTTCCAGACTCGCTGGAAGTCGGCCCCGAGCGACACGCCCGCGGTGACCTGGGCGTTGTAATTCGCCTCGAGGACCTGCTCGTACCCGTACTGAAGACGGCCGTCCCCGACCTGAAATCCGATCCCGCCCGCGGCGAGATAGTCGCGATGCGGCGAGGAGAGCGCGCTCGCGATCCCGGCCAGGACGATCGTGTCGTCCGGGCGGCCGAGCCATCCGGCGCCGTGCGCGATGCCGCCGGAAAGCGTCCGGTCGATCTCGGTGTACGCGAAACTCTCGTTTCGGCCATCGCTCCATCCGGCCCTCAAAAAACCGCCCCACTCGCCAAACTGCCGCTGAAGGTTCAAGCCGACACCGCGCTTGGTCCTGCCCGCCCGGCGCGAGAGGGTGACGTCGGGGGCCGGCGCCGTGACGCCGCCCGCGGCCCGCGACAGCGACTCGCGATAGGAGCCCATCTTCGCGTGGTTCTCCCACGCCAGGACCCGCACCTCTCCCTTGTGGTCCGCATCGAACGTCCAGGAGAGCTCCGCGTTCTCCGCATGGGCGTCTGCGAGAGCGGTGTCGAACGAGATGCCATTGGCGACGGCCGGCATGGCCGAGACGGCGACCCGGAGCGCGAGCGGATCGCGGAACACGCCCACGACGACTCCCCACGTGTACCCCCGGGCGTCGGCCGAATAGTCCCAGGCGCCGTCGTTGACGAGCGCCCAGTTCATCAGCCGGTGGTGGACGTCCCCCGCCACTTCGTTCGAATCGAAGAAGTCGGCCATCGAAAATTTCCCGGCGGTGATTTCGATGCGACGGCCGTTCGCTCTGCCGAATCGAGCGTTCGAATCGGCCACGAAGGCGTCGAGGTCCCGGCTGCCGGAATCGGTCCCTCCCGCCGCGGGACCGCCCTCGAGCAGAAGGTCCTGGTGAAAGAAGGCGCGGGCAATGTAAGGCCTCTGCTTGACGGAAGACCCGGCCTTGACGGCATCCTGGTTGACGTAAGCGCCGATGCCCTGCCCGCCTCCCGGTCCGCCGCCGCCGGAGAACTCCGGCTGGACCGACAACCAGGCTCCCTTCCAGAGCGAGAGCCCCGTGTAGAGAGTGGTCGTGATGGTGGTCGACCATGCCGCCGAGCCCTCGTTTGAAAAACTGCGCGGGCCCGCGTAGGGACTTCGAAAAGAAGGGGCGGTCTGGCTGATCACGGTCGCCTGAAACCCCCAGTCAAACCGGGGAGGCGCGCTCCCTTCCGCCCGGACCGGCTCGTCGGGAGCCTCCTCCGGCCGCGCCTCGACGGCGTACGGCGCGACCATCATCAGAAAGCCGAGCACGAAAAGCGCTCGATAGACGCGCATAATATTTTTCTCGATCGTCAGTCGTGCCCCCAAGAGATCGTGATCATCACCGATCCGCGAGTCTGAAGACCGAGCCGCTTCTTGCGAGAGTTCTGCCACAGGACGGGGGAGTGGCTCGTGAAAGCGATCTCTGCCGCGCCGGAGAGGCGGAGCCCGGCCACCGGGACGAGTCGAGCAGTGGCGCGGCGAGTCTGCCCTTTCGCGCCGCTCCAAAAAAGCGAAAGCCGCCGGTGGCCCGGCGGCTTCCTTTCCGTCCGGAAGGCTAGAAGGCCGAGGTGTCGTTCAGCGCGGACTGACTCCCCTGCGGCGCGACGTACCTCTTGATTGTTCCCGTCGTGAGGTCCGTGACGCTGATCGTGTACGCCACGTCGGACAGACCGCCGGAGAAAAACCAGAACTTTCCGTTCACTGCGCGGCCGTCCACGACCTTGACCATCAGCTCGAGGTTGTTCTGACTGAAGAACCAGAACGCGCCGGTGTCCCCGGCCAGCGGAAGCGCTTTCCCGGAGCCCGAAGCGGTCGAAGTCTGGAATGCCACCTGCACCTTGAAGCGCCCCTGGTTCAAGCAGAGCGTCGTGGAATCCCCGAGGCACGTTCCCACGGGCGTTCCGGGAGCCGCCTGGAGCTGCCCCCGGATCGCGCCCCCGGGGAAAGACCCGTTGTGGATGTTCACGTAGAAGTTGGAAGGATTCCCGACGATCTCCCGGATCAGCGAGTCATCGACGGCCGTCACGGACCCTGACGCAAACCCGTTGGTGAAGGGGGCGTTCAAAGGCACCACAATCTGGCCACTGACGGTCGAAGCGCCCCGGTGGATGTGCGCGGCGGTTGGAGCCGTGGCGAGACCCGCCGCGGTCAGGGTGAAAGTCACAGTCCGGGCGGACTCGTCGAGCGTCACCGTGGCAAATCCCACCGCCACCGGATCGCCTCCATTGGGCTCGTTGGACCCGAGCAGCACCGCGGTAAAGGTCGAAGCGCTCGCTTCAACTTCCGGGGAACGAGGCCGCGCGCTCGAAACTGCCGCGACGGACCAGACGCAGAGGCCGAAAAGGACAACGCCGAGTCTTTTCATCATTCCTCCCGGAAATTTACGCCGGAGCCAGGAACGGCTCGAAGCGGCAAAAACGTACCTGCCCGGAACGCCGTTCGCGCTGTCTTCAGATAACTCTTAAGGCGGGAAAGACCAGAGCCCGAGACGGGGCGTGGGAGACGCGCCCCCGAGAGCGGCGAAGACCCATGGCCCGCCTGTCCCTCGGGCTCTCTCCCCGAGCGCGGGGCGAGGGGGCAGAGCTGCGCCTTCACCCCGAGGGTGGGTAAGCTCGCAGCGGGAGGAGTCTCCTGACCGAAGGGAAGGAGGAGCCTCCCGCTGCGGGAGCGTGAGCGAACGCAGTGAGCGGAAGCGACGTGGAGTCCGCATCCGGCCGAGCCGCTCGCCGGTGCCTTCCCCGTCGCGCGGCGAAGGCAGATCCCGTAGCGAGCGGCAGCGACGGTAGAATCCCCACAATTCCATGAGCCTCGCGGCAGGTACCCGTCTCGGGTCCTTCGAAGTTCTCGGCCCGCTCGGTGCGGGAGGGATGGGAGAGGTTTACCGGGCGAGCGACACCCGCCTCGGCCGCGACGTCGCCATCAAGATCCTCCCGGAGCTCTTCGCCCGGGATCCCGAGCGGCTTGCCCGGTTCGAGCGGGAGGCGCGCATGCTCGCCTCCGTCAATCATCCCGGCCTCGCCGCGATCTACGGGATCGAGCAGGAGGGCCCCGTCCGATACATCGTCATGGAGCTCGTCCCGGGCGAGACGCTGGCGGAGCAGCTCGCGCGGGGTCCCCTCGCGATCGCCGAGGCGCTGCGCCTCGCCCGCCAGATCGCAGAAGCGCTCGAAGCGGCGCACGAAAGAGGGATCGTCCACCGCGATCTGAAGCCCGCGAACATCAAGGTGACCCCCGAGGGCAAGGTGAAGGTGCTCGACCTCGGCCTCGCGAAGGCGATGGACTCGAAGATCGAAGCCGGTGACACGTCGCAGTCGCCCACGATGATGCTCGACCAGACGCGCCCGGGAGTCATCCTGGGCACGGCGGAGTTCATGAGCCCGGAACAGGCGCGCGGGAAGGCCGTCGACAAGCGGACGGACATCTGGGCGTTCGGCTGCGTCGTCTACGAGATGCTCTCGGGATGGCGCCTCTTCCGGGGAGACACCATCTCGGATGTCCTCGCGGCGATCCTGACCGCGGAGCCTGACTGGAGCCGCCTGCCGGCACAGACGCCCCCTCGGGTCCGCGACCTCCTCGCGCGATGCCTGAAAAAGGACGCAAACGAGCGATTGCGCGACATTGGAGACGCCCGATCCGGCTTCTCGACGCTCTGGCCGCGGAGGCTCCGCGGGCGGCGCTCGTGCAGGCGGCGCGCGGCCGCGCCTACCTCTACGAGTTCCAGCTGAAGAAGGACCGAAGCTGGGCGGATCGCGCCAGAGAAGCCGCGGAAACCGCCCGAACGCTCGATCCCGCTCTGTCGGAGGTCGATGTCACCCTGGGAGAAACCTACCTCGCCACCGGGGAGAACGGCGACGCGGAGCAGGCGTTCCGGCGGGCGCTCGCATCGCACCCGGGCGATGCCGCCGCACTGGTGGGCGTCGGAAAAGCAAGAGAACGCGCCGGTGATTTTGCGGCGGCGGAAGGCAGCTATCGCAAAGCGATCGCCCGGCAGCCCTTCCTTTTCGCTCCCTACAACGAGCTCGGCGCCATGTTCGCGGAGCGCGGGCGTTACCGGGACGCGGCCAGGGTCTTTCGATCGCTCACGGAACTGGCACCCGACAGTTATCGCGCCTTCAGCAACCTCGGAGGAACCCTTCAGATGGACTGCGATTTCGAGGGCGCCGCAACGGCTTACCGGAAAGCCCTCGAAATCGGCCCGACGAACGCGACAGCGGCGTCGAACCTCGGGATGAATCAGCTCTGGCGCGGACGGGCCGTCGAGGCCGTCGGTTTCCTCGAGAAGGCTTCGCGCGAAAGGCCGAGCGACTTCCAGATCTGGGGAAACCTCGGCGACGCCTACCGCGCGGCGAGCCGCTCAGAAGACGCCGCGCGCGCGTACGGCAGGTCCATCGAGCTCGCCTCGGAGCAGCTTCTGTTGAACGCGCGAGATCCCGCGGCTCACTCCTTTCTCGCGACGTCCCTGGCGAGGACGGGCCGCGTCGCCGAGGCGGGCCCGCACGTTCTGAAGGCGATCGATCTCGGGCACGGCGATCCCAACATCCTTCTCGATGCGGCGGTCGTCGCGGCCCTGGCGGGCCGCCGCGCGGAGTCGATCGAATGGCTTCGAAAGGCAGTCGCCGGGGGCTATTGCCGCCAGATCGTCTCCCGTCAACCCGAGTTCGAGCCGCTCCGGTCCGACCCGGCCTTTCAGACCATCGTCGCCGCGCCGCGCAAAGCGGCCGGCTTTTGAAGGAGGCGCGTATGTCCAGGGGAACTTCCGTCCTGATTGCGGTGCTCGTGTCGCTCTTCGTGGGATTCCTGGCTCGCCAGCTGATCTTTCCCTGTCCCCCTCCGCCGGCATCCAACGGCAGCGTCGCCGTGACGGTGATTGACAGAAACGGCTCTCCCCCCGATGTCCTCCCCGAGAAAGCAAAGATTTCCACCGAGGACTTTGTCTTCTGGGCTTCGAATACGAAGAAGAAGCACATCGCGATCGAATTCGAGGAGGAGGTCTTCGTCAACATGAAGAAGACCGGGAACCGATGGGCGGTTCGCTGCGACAAGAGAACGTGCTTCTCGGACGAGGTGAAGGTCCCCGCCAACCCGGACAAGGAGTACAAGTACTGGCAGATCAACTTCGAGCCGGGCCACCCCGAAAACAGGAAAGAAAAAGATGGCTGGGTGATCATCGACCGCTGACCCCCTTCCGGCTGGCACCGAGGTTGCTGCAGGGCCGCGGGGAGGCCATTGAATGTCGACTCGCGAAGCTCCGAAGAAGAAGAAGGGCCCGGTGGGGCTCTTCCTCGAAAACTTTTCCTACAAGGTCACGTCGTGGGCCGGAAGCAGCCTGGCCTTTGCCATCGCCTGTCTGGTCATTCTGGCGTGGGCCATCACGGGTCCGATGTTTCACTACTCCGACACCTGGCAACTGGTCATCAACACGGGCACCACGATCGTCACCTTCCTCATGGTGTTCCTGATCCAGCGCGCCCAGAACAAGGAATCGCGCGCGGTGCAGCTGAAGTTGAACGAGATCGTTGCGGCCGTTCAGGGAGCCAGCAACCGCCTCATCGACGTCGAGAACCTTTCCGAGGAGGAGATCGAGAAGCTGCAGAAGCACTTCGGAACACTCAAGAAGATCGCGAAAACGGAGGGCGACTACGGCACCTCGCATTCGATCGAGGAGGCGCAGGCAGAGCTGGCCTTGATCGAAGATTCCCGCGAGCTCGCGCAGCAGAGAAAACTAAAGCTCGCAAAGCCTCCGAAAGGTACGAAGGGCTCGAACTGAACGATCCGGGGTAGGCGGCGACCAGCTTTATCTATCGCCGCTGTCGCCGTACCCCGAAGGAACCTTCGTCTTCGCTTTCGTGCGGCGATCCGCGGCGAGCGAGCGGCCGACCTCGTCCATTTCGCGGAACTCGCCCTCTGCGTCCCGGTGAGCGAAGAAAGTGCCCGTCGGCGTCTTGACCAGGTCTCGCTTGCCCGAGCCGCGTTTTTTCGGAGCGCTCTTCGATGCGGACTTCCCGCTCGCCCGTGACTTCGACCGGCTCGTGGATTTTGCGCCGGTCTTCGAGCGCGACGCGGGTTTTGCTTTCGCCTTCGAACCGCTCTTTGCTTTGGAGCCGGTCTTCGACCCCGACCGCGAGCTCGAACCGCCAGACCTCGATGTCGCCATCATGATCCTCCTTAAAGAAAAAAGCGCTCTGACGGGCACGAGCCCGTCAGAGCGCACATCATAGCGACGAAAGAGTCTCGTTCTTCAGGACTCTTCGCCCTCGTCTTCTTCGCCCTTCGATCCCGGCGCTCCGGTCGATCCCGGACCTGCGCCCGATTTCCGAGGAGCCGAGCCGGATCGCGAGCCCCCGAACGAGGACGACTCCGAACCCGAACCCGACCCCGAGCCCCGGCCGCCCGGCCCGGTCTGGCCGCGTTCGCCCGGATTTCCGCCTTCCGGACTCCCCTGACCTTTTTGACCGCCCCGGTTGCCTTCGCTCTTGAAACTCTGGTCCTTCTGGATTCCAGAGCCCGAGTTATTTTCGTTTTCGTCGCGACTCTTGTTCGGCATGACGACCCTCCTGGTTCCGGGGAACACGATTGCCCCCGGCTTCAAAAACTGCAGGAAACGTGCCCCTCGAAGGGTCGCGCGGCGTGGCAAGCACATTGCTGTCAGCGGAGAAAAAGGAGTCGCCATGCGCGCCATATGGAGCGGCCACATCAGTTTCGGACTCATCTCGATTCCGGTCGGCGTGTATTCCGCCGTGGAGACGTCGGAAAGGGTCTCGTTTCGTCTTCTCCATCGCAAGGACATGGCGCCCATTCAGTACCGCAAGGTCTGCAGCGAGGAGGGAGTGGAGGTCGGGAACGACGAGATCGTGAAGGGGTACGAGGTTTCCAAAAACAAGTACTCCCTCGTCGAGAAAGAAGAGCTCGAGGAAGTCCAGGAGAAGCTCGGCGAAGGCGACCGGAGCATCGACGTCCTTCAGTTCGTCGAGTTCGGCGCCTTGAATCCCCTTTCCTTCGAGAAGCCGTACTACCTCGCACCCCTGAAAGGCGGCGAGAAGGCCTACGGTGTTCTTCGCGATGCTCTCCTCGACGCCAATCGCGTGGGGATTACGCGCTTTCACCTTCGAAGCAAACCGCTCCTCGCCGCGCTCATCCCAGGGAAGAAGGCGCTCTCTCTCGAAGTGCTCCGTTCCTTCGACGAGCTCCGGGACCCGGCAAGCCTTCCCATCCCCGCCTCGACGATGAAATCCGCGGAGGTAAAGATGGCCCGCCTCCTGATCGATCAGCTCTCGACGGAAGAGTGGGACCCCGCGGCACACCCGAACGAGTACCGCCAGGCTCTCCAGAAATTGCTCGCCTCCAAGCGGAAGTTCGCCGTCGCCCAGCCCGCCGCGCGCGGAAAGAAAAAGGGCGAGGAGAACGTGGTCGACCTCATGGAGGCGCTTCGTCAGAGCGTCGCGAAGGCGGGTGCGCGTCCCAGGGCGAGGAAGGCGGGGTCGAAGCGCGGCGCGGCCTGAGACGAGCTCTGCCTAGACTTTCCGGCGCCGCTTCCGCCACTTCGCCGCGGGGGCCCTGCGAAATTCCCGCACCGTGAGTGCGAGGACGTCGGTGAGAGGACGGGTCCAGGAATCGCCCCCCAGACTGTCGGGCCGGGAGCGGCGGCGCGACTCATCGAGGTGCTTGACGGCGAGGTGAACCTCTTCCACGCCCGCCGGTTTCCCGCGGCCGGCGCGGCGGATTTCCAGGAACAGCTCCGGACCGGCGCCGAGAATGATTCCCCCCCGCCGGCGGCGCAGCACCTCCCAGCCGAGAAGCGCGCGGCACGTTCCCGCCAGCGCCTCCGGATCCCGCGCCCGCAAGGTGAGTCCGTGAAAGCCGAGCGGGGTCGTCTTCATGCGAAGAGGTCCCTCCCCTTCTCCCAGAGCTCGGCGACACTGGCAAAAACGTGGTCCGCCGAGCGAAGCGTGGACAGTGGAAACCCTCCGGATCGAATTCCGACGCATGCGACTCCGATCTGGTGGGCCGCCGCGATGTCGTAGGGCGTGTCTCCGATGGCCACGGGACGCCGGGACCGCAGGCGGTAGCGATCGATCGCCAGAGAGAAGATATCGTCGAAGGGCTTCGTTTTCTCGACGTCCTCCCCCGACGTCTGTCCGGTCAGCACGCCGTCCAAACCGAGGAGCGCCAGCGACCGGCGGATCACTTCTTTCTGGGCAGAGCTCGCCAGAACGACCGGAATACCCTCTTTTCGCATGGCTCGGATCGCCGCCGCGGCGCCGGGGAAGGGGCGAATGTCCCGCCGGAATCTCTCGAGGAAGAGTTCCGTCTGCACCGCACCCATCGCGCGAGACAGAAGCGAGTGCTCCGCCGGAGTCACGAAGTCGCGCAGGAGCTCGGTCCCGCCTTTGCCGATATGGCCGCGCAGCTTCGACGCGGGCACACGACGGCCGAATTTCGCCAGAGCGCGGCTCCAGGCGTCCGCGTGCGCGTCGTTGGAATCGACGAGGCATCCGTCCAGGTCGAGTAAAACAGCCCCGTAACCCTTTCTCGCCGGACGCCGCATGCCGCCGCGGTTTGCGAAGATCGCGCCACGGGACCGGAGTTCCGCGTGGGAATCGAGAAATCCTGCCGGCACGAGCCTTGCTCGATTCCGACGACTCTCACTTCGCAAAGGAGCCCCATGCCCGAAGACCCAACGCCCCTCTCTCCCTCTCCTCGCCCCCGGACGCCCCAGCGGAAACTGACCTCCTCCCCGAAGCCTTTGGCGCCCCCTGAATCCCGGCGTCCGGAGGAGGAAATCGGGAGCGCCCCCAAGCTTCATCCGCCGAAGGCGAAATTGAAGAGCAGGACGGCCAGGCACGTCCGCGCCGCGCGGGCTCCGCGCGATCCAGGCGGGGAAGTCGAAAGGGCCTCTGGACGCGATGTCGATGCAACACCGGAGGAGCGCCTCTTCGACGAACTCGTCGATTACGGGAACGTCGCTCGGGATCTCGACCGCATGGCGTCTCGCAATCCGCGAACTGCCGTGCTCGGCGGTCTCGCGATCGGCTTCCTGATCGGCTTCGGGGCCGGGCTCCTGGCCGCGAGGGACTGAAACAAAAAAAGCCGCCAGTCCCGAAAGACCGGCGGCGATGAATCTTAGGACGCTTTACGAACGAACGCGGTCCCACGCGTCGCGCGTCGCTTCACGGACTTCGTACCAGGCATGCTTCGTGGTGCCCTTGGACTTGTCCCAACCGCGCTCGAGCTCGGACTCGGCCTCGTCGAACTTGCGGTTTTTATTTTCCGGACGGGAGGCGCTCTCCCACCCGTATCGATAGGCGGGCTCGTAGTCGTCGAACGAGCGGTCCTGCTTGTAATACGGACGGTTCTTGTAGTTCTCTCGCCAGTAGCTGGTTTCGCGGGTAGGGTCGATCGCTTCGCCGGCCGCGTGACCCGCCGCTCCGCCCGCGACCGCGCCGATCGCGCCGCCCACGACGGCCCCGATGGGCCCGCCGACGACTCCGCCCACCGCCGCGCCCGCGGCGGCTCCGCCGGCCGAGCCGACGCCCGTCCCGATCGGATGCGAACCCGGCTCTCCCGTCAGCGGGTCCCGATTCGCGTCACCCCGTACGTTGCGGTTCAGGTCCTTGTCGTTGTCCATGAGACCTCCTTGCTGCGTGTTACTCGTGCTTCGCTCTCCCGCGCCGCGGCGGGCTCAACGTTCCGAGTCGTCATCGTTTCGATCCGTGTCGTCCGGTCTCCCGGCTCCGCCGCGGGCGCGCTCGAAGGCGTCCCGCGCGGGGTCGCGCGCCTGCTCCCATCCGGCCTGCCCCTCGAGGTTTGAGGACTCCCAGTCGCGCTTGAGGTCCAGCTCGACTTCTTCGAAGCCCCGGTTGCGGTACTCCGACAATCCCGCGCGCTCCCACCCGTACCGATAAGAGGGTTCGTAATCCGAGTACTCCCTGGCCGCCTCGTAGTAGGGACGCCGTCGGAAGTTTTCTCTCCAGTAGTCGCCCTCGGCAACGGGATCGAGGGCTTCGCCGGCGGCAAGACCTCCTGTGCCGGTCGACACGGCGCGGTCTCCGACGGTGCGAACCATGCCCGGTCCGCCCATGACCGGCCCGTCGGTTTCGAGTTCCTCGCGGAGATGAGACCGGCCGACCGGAAATTCGGCCGTGTCATCCAGGGACTCGTCCAGGCCCGAGCTTCCGCGATCCCTGTCATCGCTCCCTCGCATGGAAACCTCCGTTTTAGTGACGAGCAAGAGGCGCACCAAAACCGGACCCGACGGCGTCCGAATGCAAAGGTCGGTTCCCTGGGAGCGATTCAAGCGGCGGCGCCTGCCAGAGAGAATCGAATCGACGCGTTCTCGGAGGCAGACTTGGGAAGACCCCGTCAGAGAGGGGGAAAGATGTCGTACGCCCTGCGCGGAGGGGGTCCGGCGGAAGGGTGGCAGGAGACTTCCCCGGTCGTTCCCGAGTTTTGCCTTTTTTCGGTACGAATTTTGCTTCTGGCCACACACCCGAATTCCCTTGACGAAACTCGAAGTCCCCGTGGAAGCTGTTCAAGCTCGACACAACGCGAGCCCAGAGGACGCCACGCCCGAACACGTTCGGGAAAGGAACGCCGATGAAGACGCCTTCCGGTAACGCCGGCGGAAACGGCCGCAACGGCAATGCCATACGGACCCGGACGCTGGAGCGGCTCAAGCGGGAGGAGCGGGAGGCCGCCGCTCTCGACCGGAAACAGCTCCTTGCGGCCTTGACCGCTTTCCAGAAAGGCTCCTTCGACGTGCGCCTGCCCGAGGACTGGATCGGCCTGGACGGGAAGATCGCCGACGCGTTCAACGCGGTCGTGGAACGCAACCAGCGCATGAGCCGCGAGCTCGAACGGCTGAGCCGCGTCGTCGGAAAAGAGGGGCGGATCGACGAGAGGGCATCTTTAGGGGACGTGACCGGCTCGTGGGAGGCCTCGGTCGATTCGGTCAACGCCCTCATCTCGGACCTGGTGCATCCCACGAGCGAGACGGCCCGTGTGATCGGCGCCGTCGCCAAGGGGGACCTCTCGCAGACGATGGCGATCGAGACCGACGGTCAGCCGCTTCAGGGCGAATTTCTCCGCACGGCTCAGACCGTGAACACGATGGTCGCGCAGCTTTCCTCGTTCGCCTCGGAAGTCACGCGCGTCGCCCGAGAGGTCGGCACCGAGGGAAAACTCGGCGGCCAGGCCCGGGTCAAGGGCGTGGCGGGAACCTGGAAAGACCTGACCGAGAGCGTCAACCTGATGGCGGGCAACCTGACCGGGCAAGTCCGCAACATCGCCGCCGTGACCACCGCCGTCGCCAACGGAGACCTCACCAAGAAGATCACCGTGGACGTCCAAGGGGAATTCCTCGAGCTGAAGGCGACGATCAACACGATGGTGGACCAGTTGCGATCGTTCGCATCGGAAGTCACGCGCGTCGCCCGCGAGGTCGGGACCGAAGGGAAACTGGGAGGACAGGCGCAAGTCGAGGGCGTTTCGGGGACGTGGAAGGACCTGACGGACAGCGTGAACTCGATGGCCGGAAACCTGACCGGCCAGGTCCGCAACATCGCCGAAGTCACGACCGCCGTCGCAAACGGCGACCTCTCCAAGAAGATCACCGTCAACGTCCAGGGCGAGATCCTCGAGCTCAAGAACACCGTCAACACCATGGTCGACCAGCTCTCTTCCTT